>CADCTN010000018.1 GCA_902805535.1 uncultured Blastococcus sp.
GCGAGGAGCTGACTGGGATCGTCGACATCCAGGTGGGTGTGCTCGCCCGCCGGCTGGCCGCGCGGCGGCTGACGCTGCGGGTCACCGACGCGGCGAAGGAGTGGCTGGCGCTCAACGGGTTCGACCCGGTGTACGGCGCCCGGCCGCTGCGCCGGCTGGTGCAGTCGGCGATCGGCGACCGGCTGGCCAAGGCGCTGCTGTCCGGCGACATCCGCGACGGCGACGAGGTCGTCGTCGACTGGCCGGCCGAGGTCACCGACGGCGACGCCGGGCTGAGCGTCACCCGCGGCTGAGGCGGGGCATCCGCCCGCGGGCCTGGACAGCCGCCACCGGTGCAGCCGGGCCGCGATCGCCGACACGGACGAGCGACACGCACGGCCGCGCTGGTCCTCGCCCGGGGCGTCGACCATGATCGTCAGGAATCGGAACGAGGGAGAGACGGAAGATGACGTCAGGACAGAACGGTCCCTACGGCGACCAGGGGCAGCCCGGCCCGCCCCAGGGGCAGGGTGGGCCGCCGCAGGACTGGAACGCACCCCCGCAGGGCTGGAACGCACCCCCACCGCAGCAGCCCTACGGGCAGCAGTACCCCGGGTACGCCCCGGCGCCCTCCGCGCCGACCGGCTACGGGGCCCCTCAGCCGATGGAGCGGCCGCAGACGGTGCGGATCGGCATCGGCGCTCTCGTGGCCAGCCTGGTCATCGGGCTCATCGCGGCGGTCGTCACGTTCTCCGACGTGGACGCGCTCATCGACCAGACGCTGCAGACCGGCACCGACCCCGCCCTCACCGAGGAGGTCATCCGGTCCAGCCTGATCATCGGCGTCGTCATCGGCCTGATCATCACCGCGCTCCAGGTCCTCTTCCTCTGGTTCGCCTGGAAGGGCCACAACTGGGCGCGGATCGTCATCTTCGTGCTGGGCGGCATCAGCCTGGTGTTCGGCCTCATCGGCGCCGGGACGGGCCAGAGCACCGGCTTCCTCACCTCGCTGGGCTGGTTCCAGCTGCTCCTCACGGCCGTCGGGATCGTCGCGCTGGCGCTGAAGCCCTCCAGCGAGTGGTACCGCTTCCGCGGCTGGCAGCGGGCCAACGGGCAGGGCTGACCTCTCGACACCGGCGGCGGCGCACGCGCGGCGCCGCCGGTGACCGCCCTCAGGCGGAGGCGCGCAGCCTCGGCACCCAGGCCCCCGTGCTCCGCGCCAGCAGGCTGGTGACCGAGGCGACCGACAGCACGAGCAGCAGCAGCAGCGAGATCGTGACGCCGCCCAGGCCCAGCGCCGACATGAGCGAGAGCAGGACCAGCAGTCCGCTGGCAGCCAGACCGACCCAGCGGGCCCAGGGCTGACGGCGCGGCAGGAACCAGGCGGCGAGCGCCAGCACGAGCCCGATGACCAGGTACGGCACCAGCGACGTGATCACGAACTGGCTCGCCTCCGACCGGGAGACGTCCTCGCCCTCGCGCACGATGCGGTCGACGGCGGAGTCGTAGCCGTACCAGAGCAGCGCGGCGTTGGTCAGCAGCAGCGCGGCGAGCACGCCCATGGCGATGACGGCGACCCGCACGGAGGCCGGCATCGGAGGGTGCGGCGCTCCTTCGGCGGGGGACTGATCGGTCGGCACGCGGTCAGCGTGGCAGACGCCCGGGTGCGGGTCACCGAAGGGCGCCGTCCGGTCCCGCCCGAAAAAATCAGCCGCAGGCGAATCCGGATCCGGCGCAGCGCGCGAAGACTGTGCGTGACGACGTCCATGCAGGCTCCGGCGCCCACCCCGGACGCACCGCCCGCCGGCGGCGCCCGGGGGCGCACCGCGCTGGCGGCGCTGGCCGGTCTGCTGGCCGCCGCGGTCGCCGTCGGCGTCGCGGAGCTGATCGCCGGGCTCGTCGGCGCCGCCGCCTCGCCGGTGATCGCCGTCGGGGACGCCGTCATCACGCTCACCCCCGAGCCGGTCAAGGCCTTCGCCATCCGCACCTTCGGCGAGAACGACAAGATCGCCCTCGTCGTCGGCACGCTGGTGATCATCGCGGTCTACGCCCTCGTCGTCGGCGTCGTCGGGCTGCGCAACCGCGGGCTCGGTGCCCTCGGCATCGCGTTGTTCGGCCTCGTCGGCGCCGTCGCCGCGATCACCCGCCCCGCGGGCGGCCTCCTCGACGTCCTCCCGTCCGTGCTGGGGGCCGGCGCGGGCGTCCTCGCCCTCTTCGCCCTGCTGGCACCCCTCGCCGTCGCTCCCGGGGTCGCCACTGCCCGAGCCACCGCCCGGGCAGGTGGCCCGGCCCCGGACAGGGGGGACACCCACGCCGACGAGCGCGTCGTCGAACGGCTGCGCGAGGTGCTCGGCTCCGGCGACCGCAAGGGCGCCGCCCTCGACCGCCGCCGCTTCTTCCTCACCAGTGGGGTCGCGCTCGGCGCGGCCGCCGTCACCGGTGGTGGCGGACGCCTGCTCCAGCGGCGGTTCGACATCGCCGGTGACCGCGCCGCCCTCGAGCTGCCGACGCCGTCCTCCCGGGCCGCCGCGCTGCCCGCCGGTGCCGACCTCGCCGCCGAGGTCGACGGGCTGACGCCGCTGTTCACCGACAACGGCGAGTTCTACCGCGTCGACACCGCGATCAGCGTGCCGCGGATACGGCCGGCGGAGTACCGGCTGGAGATGGCCGGCATGTTCGACTCCCCGCGCGGCTACTCGTTGACCGACCTCTTCGAGCGCGATGACCTGATCGAGCGCGACATCACGCTGACCTGCGTCTCCAACGAGGTCGGTGGCGGTCTGGCCGGCACCGCCCGCTGGATCGGTGTCCCGCTGGCGACCCTCCTCGAGGAGAACGGCATCCGCTCCGGGAGCGACCAGCTGCTGTGCCGCTCCGAGGACGGCATGACCATCGGCGCGCCCACCCGCAGCGCGCTCCAGGTCGAGGACGCGATGCTCGCCTTCGGGATGAACGGCGAGCCCCTCCCGGTCGAGCACGGGTTCCCGGTGCGCATGGTGATCCCCGGCCTGTACGGCTACGTGTCGGCCTGCAAGTGGCTCGTGCGCATCGAGGCCACCACCTTCGACGCCGTCGACGCCTACTGGACGGAGCGCGACTGGGCGGCCGAAGGCCCGATCAAGATCGCCTCCCGGATCGACACCCCGGCACCGCTGCGCGAGTTCCCGGCAGGTCGACGGGCCATCGCCGGCGTCGCCTGGGCCCAGACCCGGGGCATCGCCTCGGTCGAGGTCCGGGTCGACGAGGGGGACTGGACCGAGGCCGAGCTCTCACCCGCGGTGGACGCCGACCTGTGGCGCCAGTGGGTGCTGCCCTACGACTTCCCGGCCGGTCGGCACTCGATCACCGTCCGGGCCACCGGCGCCGACGGCGAGGTGCAGACCGACGAGCGCACCGCACCGTTCCCCGCCGGGTCCAGCGGCTGGCACTCCATCCAGGTGGTCGCCGGCTGACCCCACCCCTCCGGCTTCCCGGCCGGACCCATCTCCGCCCCGGCACCCGCCGGGAGGACAGACTCCGGACCGCTCCCGCGGACCGGCGCACTCCCCGCCCGCGACACTGCGGTCGCACGGACAGGACAAGGAGCACCATCACCGTGAAGAGCAACCTCCTCACCCGCGGCGTCCTCATGGCCGCCGCCTCCACGCTCGCCGTCACCCTCAGCGCCTGTGGCTCCGACGAGCCGGCCGACGCCGGCGCGTCCTCGGAGACCAGCAGCAGCAGCGCCGAGAGCTCGGCCCCCGAGACCAGCACGGCGCCGGTGTCCGACGAGCCCTTCGGTGCCGGGTGCTCCGCCGTCCCCGCCGAGGGCGAGGGCAGCTTCACCGGGATGACCGACGACCCGGTCGCCACGGCCGCCAGCAACAACCCGGCGCTGTCCACCCTGGTGGCGGCCGTGACCGCGGCGAATCTCGGCGACACGCTCAACAGCGCCGAGGACATCACCGTGCTGGCGCCGGCCAACCCGGCCTTCGAGGCGGTTCCGGCCGACGCCCTCCAGGGCCTGCTCGCCGACACCCCGCAGCTGACCACGGTGCTCACCCACCACGTCATCGCGGGTCGGCTGACCCCGGAGGACCTGGCCGGCACGCACACCACGCTGAACAACGACGAGGTCACCATCGAGGGCGAGGGTGAGGACTTCTCGATCGCCATGGACGGGACCGTCGTCGGCATGGAGGCCTCGGTGATCTGCGGGAACGTGCAGACCGCCAACGCCACCGTCTACATCATCGACCAGGTGCTGGCCCCCGCCGCTGCCTGATGTAGGACCCCCTCAGCGAAGGGCCACGCAGGGCCGTCGTCGGACTCCGGTCGGACGGCGGCCCTGCTGCATGCCCTCCTAAGGTCGGGGCCATGACGCCCCCCGCCTCCATGCCCGACCGTGACCGGCTGCTCGAACTGATCGTCGAGCTCGCCGTCGTGCACGGGAAGGTCACGCTCTCCTCGGGGCGGGAGGCCGACTGGTACATCGACATGCGCCGGCTCACGCTGCACCACGAGGGCGCCCCCCTGGTCGGTCGCGTGATGCGGCAGCTGACCGGCGACCTGCGCTACGACGTCGTCGGCGGGCTGACCCTGGGCGCGGACCCGGTCGCGACGGCGATGCTGCACGCGGCCGCCGACGGCGAGGGCTTCCTGGACGCCTGCGTCGTCCGCAAGGCCGGCAAGGCGCACGGGCTGCAGCGGCGGATCGAGGGCCCCGACGTCGAGGGCCGCGCCGTCCTGGTGGTGGAGGACGTCTCCACGACCGGCGGCAGCCCGCTGACCGCGGCCGGGGCACTGCAGGAGGCCGGCGCGGAGGTGATCGCCGTCGCCGTGATCGTCGACCGCGGCGGACGCCAGGCGGTGGAGGAGGCGGGCTTCGAGTACCGCTCCGCCTTCACCCTGGCCGACCTCGGCCTGTAGAAGGACCCTCCTGCCCCCACCACTCGCAGGCTCGTGGCGGGCCCCTGCAGGAGGGCCGCTCCAGTACGTCACCACGTCGTACGGTGTGACGGTGACCACTCCGTGGGTGACCGAGCTGAAGGACGCGCTGGGCGCCGGCAGCGTCCTCACCGACCCGGACGTCACGCTGTCCTACGCCCGCGACCAGGCCATGCTCGCACCGGCCGGCACCCCGGCGGCCGTCGTCCTGCCCCGGACCACCGAGGACGTCGTCGCGGTCATGCGGGTCGCGTCGCGGCACGGCGTCCCCGTCGTCCCGCGGGGCGCGGGGTCGGGGCTGGCCGGTGCCAGCAACGCCGTCGACGGCGCGATCACGCTGGTGATGACGAGGATGGACGCCGTCCTGGAGGTCTCGCCCGCCGATCGGCTGGCCGTCGTCCAGCCGGGGGTGGTGAACAAGTCGCTGCGGGACGCCGTCGCGGGGGCCGGGCTCTTCTACCCGCCCGACCCGTCGAGCTATGACTGGTGCACGATCGGCGGGAACCTCTCCACCAACTCCGGCGGCCTGTGCTGCGTGAAGTACGGCGTCACCACCGACTACGTGCTGGGCCTGGAGGTCGTCCTGGCCGACGGGCGCGTGCTGCGCACCGGCCGGCGGACGGTCAAGGGCGTCGCGGGGTACGACCTGGCGCGGCTGTTCGTGGGGTCGGAGGGCACGCTCGGCGTCCTCACCGAGGCCACCCTCGCGCTGCGCCCCGCGCCGCAGCGGCCGGTCACGCTGGCGGCCACCTTCGCGACGACGGCGCAGACCGGGCAGGTCGTCGAGCGGGTCGTGACCACCGGCCTGGTGCCCAGCCTGCTCGAGGTCATGGACAACACCTGCATCTGCGCGGTCGACGACCTGCTCAAGGCCGACCTCGACCGCGGCGCCCACGCGCTCCTGGTCGCCCAGTCCGACGCCGGCGGTGAGGCCGCGGTGCGGGAGATCGAGGCGCTGGCGCGGCTCTGCCGCGAGGCCGGCGCCGACCTCGTGCACACGACCGACGACCCGGCCGAGGGCGACCTGCTGCTGCAGGCCCGCCGGATGGCGCTTCCGGCGCTGGAGCAGCTGGGCAGCACGCTCATCGACGACGTCGGCGTGCCCCGGTCCCGGATCGCGGCCTTCCTCGACGGCTGCGACGCGATCGCCGCGGGCCGCGCGCTCACCATCGGCGTGGTGGGCCACGCCGGTGACGGCAACATGCACCCCACGATCTGCTTCGACCCGGCCGACGCCGACCAGCGGGAGCGGGCCTTCGCCGCCTTCGACGACATCCTGGAGCTCGGGCTCTCCCTCGGCGGCACGATCACCGGCGAGCACGGCGTCGGTGCGATCAAGGTCGACTGGCTGGAGCGCGAGATCGGCCCCGTTGCCCTGGACGTGCACCGCGCGATCAAGGACGCGCTCGACCCGGGCGGGCTGCTCAACCCGGGCAAGGTCTTCCGGAGCGCCGGGGTGCGCGACCTGGCCGGCGTGCGCGGTCTGGTCGCACCGTGACCTCCCGCTCCTCGCACGGGAATGCGAGGCTGCCCCGGTGAGCATCGAGCGGTTGGTCGTCATCGGCGGGGACGCCGCGGGCCTGTCGGCGGCTGCCCAGGCCCGGAGGCTGCGCGATGCCTCCGAGCTGGACATCGTCGTCCTGGAGCAGGGCCCGGAGATCTCCTACTCCGCCTGCGGCATCCCGTACTGGATCGGTGGGCTCGTCGAGGACCGCGACCGGCTGCTGGCCCGCACCCCGGCCGACTTCGCCGCGCAGGACGTCCTGGTGCGCACCGACACCCGCGCCGAGGGCATCGACCTCGCCGCCGGGGAGGTCGTGGCGGCCGGGGGCGAACGGCTCGGCTACGACTCCCTCGTCGTCGCCACCGGCGGCAAGCCCCTCCGGCCGCCGATCGCCGGGCTGGATGCCGCTGGTGTGCACGGGGTGCACCGCCTCGCCGACGGCGCCGACATCCGGGCCGCCATCGCCGCGGGCGCGAAGCGGGCCGTCGTGCTCGGCGGTGGCTACATCGGGCTGGAGATGGCCGAGGTGTTGCAGACCCGGGGCCTGGAGGTCACCGTGGTCCTCGCCGACCCGCTGCCCATGGCCCAGCTGGACGAGGACATGGGACGGCACGTCTGCGCGGCGATGGGCGCGATGGGCATCGACGTGCAGCCGGGCCAGCCGGTCCGCGAGATCGAGGTCGGCGTCGACGGCGCGGTGCGAGCGGTCTGTACCGACGAGGGCAGCTACGACACCGACCTCGTCGTGCTCGGGCTGGGCATGGGGCCGGAGACGACGCTGGCACGGGAGGCGGGCCTGGCCCTCGGGGCGACCGGTGCTCTCGACGTCGCCCACACCCAGCGCAGCCGCTCGCACCCCGAGGTGTTCGCCGCGGGCGACTGCGCGCAGACCTTCCACCGGATCACCGGCGAGGCGGTCCACGTCGCGCTCGGCACGCACGCCAACAAGCAGGGGAGGGTCGCCGGCTCGGTGATCGGCGGGCGGCCGGCCCGGTTCGCCGGCGTCCTGGGGACGGCGATGACCAAGGTGGGCGACCTGGAGGTGGCGCGCACCGGGCTGTGCACCACGCAGGCGGAGCAGAGCGGCTACGACTACCGGACGGAGCTGATCAGGTCCTCGACGCGGGCCGGCTACTACCCGGGGGCCACGCCCATCCACGTCAAGATCATCACCGAGCGGGGCTCCGGGGTCGTCCTGGGCGCGCAGATCGTCGGCGGGCCCGGCAGCGGCAAGCGGATCGACGTCTTCGCCACGGCCATCTGGGCCGGGATGACGGCGGAGGAGCTCGCCGGGTCCGACCTCTCCTACGCGCCGCCGTTCTCACCCACCTACGACCCGGTCGTGGTGGCCGCGAGGGTGGCGAGCCGCTCCGCGCGGGACTGAGCTGCGCCCGGTCGTCAGGGCTCGGCGGAGTCCCGGCCACCGTGCTCCCGGCGGCCACAGTGGTCCTGGGCCCAGTCGCGCAGGGCGGCCAGCGGCTCGGTGAGGCTGTGGCCGACGGCGGTGAGCTCGTAGGACACGGCCAGCGGGCGGTCGACGGTGGTGCGCGTGATCAGACCTGCGGCCTCCAGATCGCGCAGCTTGTCGGTGAGCACCTTCTGGCTGATGCCCTCCAGGCGCCGGCGCAGCGCCCCGAACCGCAACGGCCCGTGCTCCAGCGCGCCGACGACCAGCACGGCCCAGCGGCTGGTGACCAGGCTCAGCACCTGGCGGGAGGGGCAGCCCACGGCGTAGACGTCGAAGACGGTCGCGTCCCCGGAGGAGTGGTCGAGCACGGTCATGGGGCCTCCGTCCGATCGGTGGTCACAAAAAGGTACCTGGTTGTGAAAAGTGCCGCCAGGCGGGCACGGTGGACGGCACGGGGCGATCGCCGGACCAGGCCGCTCCCGACCGGACCCTCCAGGAGGAACAGCGATGGCACAGCGGATCCAGCAACGGTCCTACGGAGGGCCGGAGGTCCTCGAGCTCGTCGACGTCCCGGAGCCCGACCCGCGCGACCTCGCCGAGGGAGAGGTGCTCGTGCGGGTGCATGCGGCGGGCGTGAACCCCGTGGACACCCAGACGCGGCGCGGTGGCGGGGTCTCGGGGCTCATGGGCGGCTTCCCCTTCACCGTCGGCTGGGACGTCGCCGGCACCGTGGCGGCGCTGGGCCCCGGCGCCGGCGGAGGGTCGAACGGCCTCGCGGTGGGATCCCGGGTGTTCGCGTTCTCCCGGTTCCCGGAACAGGCCGCCGCCTACGCCGACTTCGCTGTGCTCCGGGAGAGCGAGCTCGCCCTGGTGCCCCCCTCGATGTCCGACGCGCAGGCCGGCGGCCTCCCGCTCGCCGGGCTGACCGCGTGGCAGGACCTGGTCGACATCGCGGCCGTCCAGCCGGGCCAGCGGGTGCTCATCCACGGCGGTGGTGGCGGTGTCGGCCACCTCGCGGTGCAGATCGCGCACGACCTGGGTGCCTACGTGATCGCCACGGCGAGCGCCGGCAAGTGCGACTGGGTCGCCTCCCTGGGGGCCGACGAGGTCCTCGACTACACCCGGGTGGACGTCGTGGCCGGCCTGAGGAACCGTCCGGTGGACGTCGTGCTGGACACCGTCTCCGGTCCGATGGGCCCGCCGTCGGTGGCGTGCGCCGCGCCCGGTGGAACGGTCATCGAGCTGCTCGGCGTCAGCGAGGAGACGAAGGCCGCTGCGCAGGAGTCAGGGGTGAACGCCGTCTACCACGCCGTCCACCCGGACGGTGGTCAGCTGCAGCACCTCGCCGACATGGTGGCGGGCGGTCGGCTCGCCGTCGACGTCAGCGAGGAGTACCCGCTGGCGCGGGCGGCCGACGCCCACCGCGCCGTCGAGAGCGGGCGCACTCGCGGCAAGCTGGTCCTGCGGCCCTGACCGGCGACCCGGTGCCCCGGACGCGCACCTGCCCGGCAGGCGGCGCGATACTGACGCCGAGCAGGAGCCGCCGGTCCCGACGATCAGGAGTACACCGCATGCCCATCGCGACCCCCGAGGTCTACGCCGACATGATCCGCCGGGCCAAGGAGAGCGGATTCGCCTACCCGTCGATCAACTGCACCTCCTCGGAGACGGTCAACGCGGCCCTCCGCGGCTTCGCCGACGCCGGCAGCGACGGGATCATCCAGTTCTCGAC
>CADCTN010000019.1:0-2533 GCA_902805535.1 uncultured Blastococcus sp.
CTCGCCGCTGCTCGCGCCCGAGGCCTCGCTCCCGGTCGACCCGTCGTCCGACGTTCCCGAGGGGTTCACCGAGGACCAGCGCGGCAAGCCCGGCGGGTTCATGGCCGACCCCGACGTCATGGACACCTGGGCGACGTCGTCGCTGTCGCCGCAGGTCGCCTCCGGCTGGGACACCGACCCCGAGCTGTTCGCGAAGGTCTTCCCGATGGACCAGCGGCCGCAGGCGCACGACATCATCCGGACCTGGCTGTTCTCCACCGTCGTCCGGGCGCACTTCGAGCACGACACGGTGCCCTGGACGCACGCCACGATCTCCGGCTTCGTGGTCGACCCCGACCGCAAGAAGATGTCGAAGTCCAAGGGCAACGCGACGACGCCGATCGACGTGCTGGAGCGCTACGGCACCGACGCCGTCCGCTGGCGGGCCGCCGGCGCGCGACCCGGCGCGGACTCGCCGTTCGACGAGGCGCAGATGAAGGTCGGCCGGCGGCTGGCCATGAAGATCCTCAACGTGGGCAAGTTCGTCCTCGGCCTGGGCGCCGGGTCGGTCGACCTCGCCTCGGCCGCCGACCGGATCACCGAGCCCATCGACCAGGGGCTGCTCGCCGGGCTGGCCGCCGTGGTGGAGGAGGCGACCGCGGCGATGGAGGCCTACAACTACACGCGGGCCCTCGAGGTGACCGAGACGTTCTTCTGGTCGTTCTGCGACGACTACGTGGAGCTGGTGAAGTCGCGGGCCTACCGCTCCGACGCCGCCGCCGAGTCGGCCCAGGCCGCCCTCGCCGTCGCCCTGGCCGTGCAGCTACGGCTCTTCGCGCCGGTGCTGCCGTTCGTGACCGAGGAGGTCTGGTCCTGGTGGCAGCCCGGCTCGGTGCACCGCGCGCCGTGGCCGGTCGCCGCGGAGCTGCCCACCGGCGGGAACCCGGCGGTGGTCGATGCCGCCGCCGCCGCGCTGGCGGGGGTGCGCAAGGCCAAGTCCGACGCCAAGCAGTCGATGCGCGCGGACGTCGAGACGGCCACGGTCACCGCCCCCGAGGCGCAGGTGGCCCTGGTGGAGGCCGCGCGCTCGGACCTCTCCGACGCCGGCCGCATCGCCACGCTGTCGGTGGTGGCCGGTGACGGTCCGCTGAGCGTGGCGGTCGTGCTCGCCCCGGTGGCCTGAGGCGCGTGCGCTGACTTGAACCGCTGGAGCCCGGAATCTCGCTGATTCCGGGCCTCAGTGGTTCACGGCTTCGGCCGTCCACAGGGGCCCCAGCGCCCCGCCGGGAGATCGGCCAGCATTCCGCGCCATGCGCGATCTCGCCGAGTTGCTGCCCCTGGGTGTCGCCAGCCGTGTCGACCTGACCCTGGCGACCAGCACCACGTCGGTCACTCGATGGACCTCCTCCGGCCAGCTTCTGCACGTGCACCCGGGCGTCGTGATGCTGCCCTCCGCCGTCGATGACCCGCACGCACGAGCACGGGCGGCGACGCTCTGGGCCCGGGGACCCCTGAGCCACTGCTCGGCCCTCATGCTGTGGGGTGTCGCGCCGCTGATCGACGACCCGCTCCACGTGACCGTGTCGGCTGATCGCTCGCCCAGACGGACCACGGGCGTCGTCGTCCACCGCACGACGGTTCCGCTCTCGATCGCGCACATCGACGGCATCCCGCTCACCTCCCTGGCACGGAGCCTGGTGGACACCTGGGACCTCGCGCACCGGGCACGGAAGGGCCGGCTGCCCGGGGGGCTCGCCCGCCGGGCAGTCATCGAATCGGTACGCACCCGGCGCGTCCGCGTAGCAAGCCTGCGGTCGGAGTCCGCTGCCCGCGGGATCTTCGCCGGCAGCGCTGCCTTGGGCAGGCTCCTCGACCTCGTGGCCGGCGGGTGCGAGAGCGAGCTGGAGATCTGGGGCGTCAAGCGGGTACTCCCTGGTCCGCCGACGCTCCCCCGCCCGGTCCAGCAGCATGCGGTGCGCCTCGGCAGCGGCCGCTGGATCCGGCTGGACGCCGCCTACCCCGACGCGCTGGTGGCGGTCGAACTCGACGGAGCGGCGTTCCACGGCAGCCGTGAGGCGCGGGAGCGGGATCTGCGCCGGGACAGTGCGCTAGCCGCGCTCGGATGGGCCGTTCTGCGGTTCAGCTACGCGCGCCTGATGGCCGAACCCGAGGGCTGCCGGCGGGAGATCGAGACGGTCGTGCGAGCCCGACTCGCCACCTGTTGAACCAGAGAGGCCCAGAACCTTGCGGGTTCTGGGCCTCCCTGGTTCAACGCTGGGCGAACTAGGCGGACTTCTCGCGGCGCTCGCGGGTGGGCTTGCGCGGGACGATCGTCGGGTTCACGTGCTCCAGGACGACCTCCTTGGTGATCACCACGGAGGCGACGTCCTCCCGGCTGGGGATGTCGTACATCACCGACTGGAGCACCTCCTCCATGATCGCGCGGAGCCCACGGGCGCCGGTGCCGCGGAGGATGGCCTGGTCGGCGATCGCCTCGAGCGCGTCGTCGGTGAACTCGAGCTCCACACCGTCGAGCTCGAAGAGCTTCCGGTAC
>CADCTN010000019.1:2543-2877 GCA_902805535.1 uncultured Blastococcus sp.
GGGCGTTCTTCGGCTCGGTGAGGATGTTGATCAGCGCCTCGCGGTCCAGCTTCTGCACGCTGGTGATGACCGGGAGGCGGCCGATGAACTCGGGGATCATGCCGAACTTCAGCAGGTCCTCGGGCATGACCTCGGCGAAGGCGTTGGCCTCGGCGATCTCGGCCTTGCCGCGGATCTCGGCGGCGAAGCCGATGCCCTGCTTGCTGGTCCGCTGCTCGATGACCTTCTCCAGGCCGGCGAACGCACCCCCCACGATGAACAGCACGTTCGTCGTGTCGATCTGGATGAACTCCTGGTGCGGGTGCTTGCGGCCGCCCTGCGGGGGGACAGACGC
>CADCTN010000020.1 GCA_902805535.1 uncultured Blastococcus sp.
CGGTAGCCGCGCATCGCCAGGCCCACGGCGGTGCCGAGGATGCCGGCCTCGGCCAGCGGGGTGTCGACGACGCGGTCCTCGCCGAAGTCCTTCTGCAGGCCGTCGGTGATCCGGAAGACCCCGCCGAGCTTGCCGATGTCCTCGCCCATGAGCACGACCTTGGGGTCGTCCTCCATCGCCCGGCGCAGGCCGAGGTTGAGCGCCTTGCCGATGGTCAGCGTCTCGGTGCTCATCGCTCGCCTCCCTCGAAGCTGGCGTGGTAGTCGACGAACTCGGCCCGCTGGGCGGCCAGCGGCGGCGTCTGCTCGGCGTAGACGTGGTCGAACATGATGGTGGGATCGGGGTCGGGCATCTCCGTGGTGCCCTGGCGGATCCGCGCGGCCAGCTCGTCGCCCTCGGCGTCCACTGAGTCGAAGAACGCGGCGTCGGCGATCCCGCTGCGCGAGAGGTGGACCTTGAGCCGGGCGATCGGGTCGCGCAGCTTCCATTCCTCCAGCTCGCTGGCCAGCCGGTAGCGGGTGGGGTCGTCGGAGGTCGTGTGCGCGCCCATCCGGTAGGTGAACGCCTCGATGAAGGTGGGGCCCTGACCCTCGCGGGCAGCCTGCAACGCGGCCCGCGTCACGGCGAGGACGGCGAGGACGTCGTTGCCGTCGACGCGCACGCCCGGGAAGCCGAAGCCGGCCGCGCGCTGGTACAGCGGGATCCGGGTCTGCCGCTCCAGCGGGACGCTGATCGCGTACTGGTTGTTCTGGCAGAAGAAGACGACGGGCGCGGAGAAGCTGGCGGCGAAGATCATCGCCTCGTTGACCTCGCCCTGGCTGGTCGCGCCGTCGCCGAGGAAGGCCAGGACGGCGTTCTCCGAGCCGTCGCGCTGCACCCCCATGGCGTAGCCGGTCGCGTGCAGGCACTGCGAGCCGATGACGATCGTGTACAGGTTGAAGCCGCGCGCGACCGGGTCCCAGCCGCCGTTGTCCACGCCGCGGAACAGGCTGATGACCTCCAGCGGGTCGACGCCGCGCGTCCATGCGACACCGTGCTCGCGGTACGTCGGGAAGGCCATGTCGGTCGCGGCCAGGGCACGGCCGGCGCCGACCTGCGCCGCCTCCTGGCCCAGGAGCGAGGCCCAGATGCCCAGCTCGCCCTGCCGCTGCAGGGCGGTGGCCTCGACGTCCCAGCGCCGGACCAGCGCGAGGTCGCGGTACAGGGAGCGCAGCTCGTCGTCGGAGACGTCGAGGGAGTAGTCGGGGTGCTCGACCCGCTCGCCCTCGGGCGTGAGCAGCTGGATCAGGTCCGGCTGCTGCGGGAGGTGGGGGGACGACGCCCCGGGTACGGGGTTGACCACCTCGGTGGCCTGATCCAACGCGGTCATGGGGCTCTCCTCGCCGTCTTCCGCTGCGGCCGGGGTCTCCGGGTGTCGCGGTCGTGGACGTGTGTCATGGGCGCCGGGGTGTGGCGCCACCCACACATGGTGGCACGAGACCCCGGTGGGAGGACAACACCACCCCGGGATCGATCTGCGCAAGATCCCTCGGGAGGATTGCGCACAAGTCGCAGTACGGGGACGTCCACGCATGTCAGACTGGGCAACATGGCCGATGTGGACGCCACTGACGCGCGGCTGCTGCTGGCGCTGGGCGAGGACCCCCGCGCGAGTGTGATGGCGCTGTCCCAGCGGCTCGGGCTGGCCCGCAACACCGTGCAGGCCCGTCTGGCCCGCCTGGAGACCAACGGCGTGCTGGCACCGCTGGACCGGCGCGTGCGGCCGGAGGCGCTCGGCTACCCGTTGAGCGCCTACGTCACCGTGCTGGTGGTCCAGCGCAGCCTCGCCGACGTCAGCGGGGCGCTCGCGCAGATCCCCGAGGTCGTCGAGGTGACCGGCCTGTCCGGGGTCGCCGACCTGCTGGTGGAGGTGGTGGCGAGGGATGCCGACGACCTCTGGCGGATCACCGAGCAGGTGCTCGCGATCCCCGGCGTCCAGCGCACCGACACCGCGCTCGCCCTGCGCCGCTTCGTCGACCACCGGCTCGCCCCCCTGCTGGAGCGCGCCTCGGAGCGGCCGGCTCCCTCCTCCTGACCGAGTGCGCCGAGCCGAACACGGCCGGTTCCGGCGAGGCTGCCGGACGCACGGGTGCGTGGGCCCTACCGTGCGCCGTGCTCTCCGCGTCCTCGGCTCTCCGGAACGGCCCCTCGGCCGGCGTCCGGGTCGCCGCCCTGCTCGGTGTGCTGGTCCTCACCGGCTGCACCCAGACCGTTCCCGGGTCGGCCGCCTACGCGCCGCCGGGGTCCGAGGGGCAGGTCACCCAGCAGACGTGCGCGGACGGCCAGTTCGAGTGCGTGACCATCGACGTGCCGGCCGACCACTTCGCGCCGGACTCCCCCACCTGGGAGGTCGCCTTCGCGCTGCACCGCGGCACCGTGGAGTCGCTGGGCACCGTCGTCGTGGGCACCGGCGGGCCCGGGACCAGTGGCGTCGTCGCGGCCCCCGACCGCCTCGCCACCATGTCACCGCAGATCACCGACCACTTCGACGTCGTCTTCTTCGACCAGCGGGGCGTCGGCCGCTCCGAGCCCTTCCTGTGCGACGACGCGCTGTCCGTGGGTGGCGAGAGCATCGACGCCACCGCCACCGCCGCCGAGCGCGAGGCGTTCGCCCGCGACGCGGAGCAGTTCGCCGCCGACTGCTTCGCGGAGGCCGGCGTCGACCCCGCCCACGCAGGGCGGTACAGCACCACCCAGGCGGCCGAGGACCTCGAGGCCTTCCGCGCCTGGCTCGGCGCCGAGCATCTGGTGCTCTACGGCGAGAGCTACGGCACCCAGTACGCGCAGACCTACGCCGCCGCCCACCCCGACCGCGTGCAGGCGCTGATCCTGGACGGCGTGGTCGACCTGGCGTCCGACGGCGTGAGCAACGCCCTGGAGCTCACGCGCGCCTACAGCGATGTCCTGAGCGCCACGCTCTCCGCCTGCGACGCGGACATCGCCTGCGCGGGGGACGCCCCGGGTAGCGCGCTCGAGCAGTACGACGCGCTGGCGGCCGAACTCGCCGAGCGGCCCGCGCGGTTCGACTTCCCCCTGCCCGACGGGAGCACCGACGAGCGCGAGCTGACCTTGGAGGAGCTGCGCTCCGCCGCCTCCTGGGCGTTGAGCGACCCCGCCTCCCGCACGGCCCTGCAGAGCGCGCTCAACGCCGCTGCGGCCGGCAACCTGGTGCCGCTCGCCCGCCTCGTGGCGGTGACCTGGGGCGCCGACCCGGAGGACGGCACCGTGTACGCCGACCCGGGGTTCTCCCCCGCCCTCTCCTTCGCCGTGGACTGCACCGACTACGACGGCGTGCCGGCCGAGAGCTCGGGCCGCACCGAGCTGGGCGAATGGCTGGACGTCGCGGTGGCCCAGGACGTCGACGGCCTGCGGCTCGGGAACCCCTTCTACGGGGCCCTGCCCTGCCTGTTCTGGCCGGACGGCGGTCCGGCGGCGGCCCGACCCGCGCCGGTGACCGACCCGCCCTACCCGCTGCTGGTGCTGACCGCCGACACCGACGTGAACACCCCGGTCCCGGCCGCCCGACGGGTCCACCAGCGCACCCTCGGCCAGGCTGCCCTGGTTCTCCAGCAAGGCGGTCCGCACGTGGTCTACGGCCGCGGCGACCCGTGCGTGGACGACGCGGTGACCGCGCTCATCACCGCCGGAACCCTTCCCGGCGAGCCGGTCACGGTCTGCCCGGGAGAGTTCAGCTACCCCTACGCCGCCAATCCGCCGGACCGGTCGGACAGCTACGTCGACGCCTACGCCACGGTCGACGCGGTGCTCAGCGGCGCACTCGGCAACCCGACCTACGCCTACTGGCCGGGGCAGGGCGACCTGGCGCTGGGCTGCGACGCCGGCGGGACCGCGCGCTACCACGTCGACCGCGAGGACGTGCTGTCCGTCGTCCTCTTCGACTGCGCGTGGACCGACGGGGTTCCGGTGGACGGCACGATCCGGATCGAGGACGCCGGCTACGGCGACATCTCGGGCACGCTGGGGCTGCCGTTCGCCGCGCTGACCTTCGGCGGGTCCGGGGGCCTCACCGGGGAGTTCCGGGGACGCCCCGTCCGCTGACACTCCCTCGACCCGGCCGGCGCACCCGCACCGGACCGCGCGCGGCGGCGACGTCCACGACCGCACCTCCCTGGGTCACCTCGACCACGCCGGCCCCGGCCAGCCGGCCGGCGGCCTGGCGGGCGGCGGGCATCAGCTCGCGCCGGCGTTCGGGGTCGACCACCCGGGCCGCCTCGGACGGGCAGATCGAGGCGTCGGGACGGCGCTGGTCGAGCAGCTCCTCGATCGCCCGCTCCAGGCGCGCGCCGACGTCGTCCACGTGTCCAGCCTGGGCGCTCCCTCAGGAGGTCGCCAGCGGACACTGGCCGGCCGGCCCGGAGTCGACGAGATCTGCACACTCGCCCGTATCAGGGGCCTGATGGGGGCGAGTGTGCAGATCTCGCCGCTCAGTGCCAGCCGCGCTCGTCGACCCCACCCGGCACCGGGGCGTCCGCGTCGTAAGGGGTGCGGGTGAACACGAAGGTGCCCAGATCGAGGTGGTCGGCGGCGAGACGCAGCGACTCCCCGGCGAAGTAGCCGTCCAGGCCGACCCACGTGCCGTCGTCCCGCGCGGTGAACCTGCTGGCCCGGCCGGTGCGGCCGGGCAGCGGCCCCAGGTGCAGCATCCCGGCGCCGCCCGACCGCAGCGCGTACGGGGCCGGTCCCCAGAACCACACGCCGAGCTGGTCCAGCGCAACCGGGGACGGCGAGGGCCGCCAGGGCTCGACGATCCGCGGCTCGGCCGCCCGCAGGTCGGCCAGCAACCCGAACGCCACGTTGTCCAGCCCGGACGTCGTGTTGGCCAGCGACACCGCCCCGATCCGCTCGTCGCGGTCGACGAACACCCCGGCGAGGAACCCGGGCATCGAGCCCCCGTGCCCGACCAGCGTCCGGCCGTCCACACGGAGGACCTGCATCCCCAGCCCGTAGGCCGACCAGCCCACCGCGGAGGAGTCGACGCCGGCGGGCACGGTCATCTCCTCGAGGGTGGCCGGGTCCAGCACGTCGCCGGTGTCGCCGAGCAGGAAGGCGGCGAACCGGGCGAGGTCGTCGAGGGTCGCCCAGAGCTGGCCCGCGGCGGCCATCACGCCGGCGTGGTGCTCCGGTTCGGGCAGCACCACGTCGGCCCACGGGTGCACGGCCGTCCCCTCGGCCGCCGGAGCCACCGGCCGCGGCGTCGTCCGGGTCATGCCGAGCGGAGCCAGCACCTCGGCGGTGACAGCCTGCTCCCAGGACGTGCCGCGCAGCCGCGCGACCAGGTCGCCGAGCAGCCCGAAGCCGAGGTTGGAGTAGTGGAACCGGCGGGCGGCACCCAGGACGACGTCCTGCTCGCCGAGGCCGAGGTCCGCCAGCGAGCCGCCGGGCGTGCGCTCCCACCAGTCGCCGGGGCTCTCGGCCGAGGCCCCGGCCAGGTGCGAGAGCAGCTGGCCGACGGTGCGGTCGCCGAACGGCGTGCCCGGGAGGTGCCGCTCGAGCGGGTCGTCGAGCCCCAGCCGACCGTCGTCCCGGAGCCGCATGACGACGACGGCGGTGACGGTCTTGCTGATGGAGCCCAGGCGGTACTGGACGTCAGTGTGCGGCTCCGGCACGTCGCCTCGTCCGGCCGACCAGGCGAGCCCGCCGTCGCGCACCACCCCGGCGACCAGGCTGGGCGCGCGCCCTTCGCGCTGGGCACGGGCGGTGCGCGCGAGGAGCGCGCGGGCGGTGGTCGGGAGGACGGGCTCGGGCATGACGGGACCGTAGCGACCGCCGCCGGGCGTGGCAGGTCAGGCGGCGACGGCCTCGGTGCGCGGCAGCTGCCCGGTGCGGGTGGCACGGCGCTGGAACCAGATGGTCGCCAGCGGCGGGATGGAGGCCAGCAGGGCGAGGAGCGCCGTCCCCGCCGACCACCTGAGCGCACGGGCGGTCACGAGCGCGACGACGACGTAGGCGAGGAAGACGCCGCCGTGGATGGGGCCGAAGACCTGCACGCCCAGCTCGGTCGTCTCCGGCACGTACTTGACGAACATGCCGACGAGCAGGCCGATCCAGGACAGGGCCTCGGCGACGGCGACGACGCGGAACGCGGTGGCGGCGGTGCGGGGGTTCACGCGCCCGATCCTCCCCGAGGCCTCACCGCAGGTAGGCCCGCCCCCGGGGTGATATTTCGTACCCGACCGGCAAGCTGTGGGTCAGCCCCAGCTCCTTGAGCTTGCGGACGTCGACCTTGAACGGCTGAGTCTCCCGGCCGAGCGAGGCCGCCAGGTCCGGCGCGCGCACGCCGGGAAGCTCGGCGATCAGGGCCAGCACCTGGCGCGTCCAGGCCGTGCCCCGCGCCGCGTCCAGGCGGTCGAGCCGCTGGTCGACGGCGCGGCGATCCTCCTCGGACAGCTCCCCCTGCTCGCGCAGCGCCACCCGCGGATCCGCCCCGGCGAACGAGACCTCCATCCGGTAGACCCGGGCGCCGTCCCGCCGGTCGACCAGCCGCCGCAGCTCGGCCAGCGACCGGACGCCCGCTCGCGCGGCGTCGTCCTCGGTGAGCGCCTCGGGGTCGATCTCGTCGACGGAGTCGATGCGCACGACCCCCGCCGTCGTCCGTTGCGTGCTGCCGGGGCGCATGCGCGGCCGGTCCCAGCGCCGGAACGCCAGCGTGACGGAGCCGTCCGCGATGCCTGCGGCGGTGGCCGGGCTGATCAGCACCGCCCGATCCTGGCAGGGTCGGGGCCGTGCGGGGACTGGCGCGGCGGGAGTTCTGCCTGGTCCTGCTGCGCCGCATGGCCGACGTTCGGCCCGATCTCGTCGCCGAGGCCCTGCCCCGGTTGGGCGCCACGCGGGCGGAGGCCCATGCCGCGCACACCATCTGGCAGGCACTGCAGCACGCGCCTCGGGGGCCGCGGGGGCTGGCGTTGCGGACGGCGGTGCTGGGGCCGCCGGAGGAGGTGGAGGACCGGCGCTTCGGCGATCTCGACCTGCAGGTCCGGCGCTGGCCCGTGCCGCTGTGGCCGCACCTCTACTGGGAGGTGGTCAGCGGGCCGGGCGGGACGGTGCTCGCCGAGCACCTCGTCCGGATGCCCGGTTCCCCCGTGCCGGCCGCCGCCGCCACCGATCTGCGCGTGTGGGAGCACGTCCTGGACGACGCGGTGGCCCTGCCCGGTGCGCGCAGCGTCGACCCCGGCGTGGCCACCCGCTGGGAGATCCACCTGGCCGGCGGGGTGCGCGCCGTCTTCGTGTGGGGCCTGCTGCAGCGGGTGGACCGGCCGGGCTGAATCAGGCGGCGATGCGCCGGGCGCCGCTGAAGCCGCTCATCAGCGGGGCCACCTTGACGACGTCGCCGGAGGTGGGCGCGTGCACCATCTGGCCGTCGCCGATGTAGATGCCCACGTGGCTCACCGGGCTGTAGAAGAAGACCAGGTCGCCGGGCCGCAACTGGTCGCGGGACACGGCCTGGCCCAGCTGCGACTGCAGCCGGCTGGAGTGCGGCAGGTCGATGCCGGCGGCTGCGAAGGCGTAGGCGGTCAGGCCGGAGCAGTCGTAGGCGCTGGGGCCGCCGGCCGCCCAGACGTAGGGCTTGCCACGCTGCGCCATGGCGGTGTCGATGGCGAGCTGGGCTGCGCTGCTGTCGGCGACGACGGGGGCGCTCGGTGCGGTGGACCCACGGTCCTCGGAGCGACTGGCGCGCTCCTCACCGTGGCTGTCGACGGCGACCTGCTGCTCCTGGGCGCTGAGCCGGCTGAACTGGGCCCGGTAGGAGTCCACCTCGGCCTGGAGCGCGGCCTGCTGCGTGGCGACGGCGTCGTACTGGGCCTGCGCCTCGGCCGCGGCCTGCTGGGCGGTGGCCTGCGCCTGGGCGGCGGCGACGTCCGCCGCGGCGGCCCGTTCGAGGATCCCGTCCTGGTGGCCCGCGACGAGCTGCAGGGTGGCCATCCGGTCGACGAAGGCGTCGGCGGAGTCACTGGTCAGCATCGCCTGGAACGAGTCGAGCCCCTCGCCGGTGTAGGCGGTGCGGGCCAGGCCCCGGACGTGTTGCTGAGCGGCGGCGAGCTCGGCCGTCGCCTGCTCCATCGCGGCGACCGCGGCGGTGGCCGTGGCGCGCTGGCTCTCCAGGGCCACCCGCGCCTCGTTGAACTGCTCGGCGATCACCTCGAGCTCGTGCCCGCGGGCGGCGACCAGCGCGGCCGCCTCCGCCGAGGTGGCCGGCGCGGCCTGCGCCGGGGCGGTCACGAACAGCGCGCCGATGACGGCGAGGACGGCCAGCATGCCGCGGCGGACGTGCGCCGGACGGCGGGTCGACGTGCGGGGGAGCGCACGACCGAGAGGGAACGCCATGATGGGGCGGCTCTCCGATTTCTAGGGTGCTGCGGACTGCCCGCCGAACCCTGCGCAGTGGTCACGCAAAGCCTCCGTGGGCACACAGAACGTAAGGGCCGTGACCGGCTCGTGACAATGACAAAGATGTTTTTTGTTTGAAGTCGCAGTTCACCGGGCAGGCGCGGCCGTCGGCTCCACCCCAGTGGTCACAGGGGTCACGGCGACGGGCCGGGTCCGGGCCCCGCGGCCGGTTTCAGACGCCCCCGCCCGGTCAGTACGGGAGCATGGATCTGAAGAGGCCGCTCCTGGTGCTCGCCCTCGCCGGCTCCCTCGTCGCGTGCGGTGACAACACCAACCTCGACCGCGGCGAGACCAACTGCGACTCGTCGGGCCAGGAGGCGTCGAACGAGCAGGACGCGAGCTGCGAGGAAGAGGGGCCCGAGGACGACTGACGGTGACGTGCGGCGCCGGAGCCCGGCTCGGTACCGTCCGCGGGTGACGCGCAGCAGATACGACGTGGCCGTCGTCGGTGGGGGCCACAACGGCCTGGTCGCGGCGGCCTACCTGGCCCGGGCCGGCCGTTCGGTGCTCGTCCTGGAGCGCCTGGCGCAGGTCGGCGGCGCGGCCATCAGCCGGCAGGTCTTCGACGGCGTCGACGTCCGCCTGTCCGCGTACAGCTACCTGGTCAGCCTGCTGCCCGACCGCATCGTGGACGACCTGGGGCTGGAGATCCGGCTGGCCGACCGGACGGTCGCCTCCTACACCGCCGCGGCCCGGGGCGGTCGCCCCACCGGCCTGCTGGTCGAGCGCGACGAGGGTCCGGCCACCGCCACCTCGTTCCAGCAGCTGACCGGCTCCGACGAGGAGTACGCCGGCTGGCAGCGGTTCTACGGCCGGCTGGCCACCCTCGCCGAAGACCTCGCCCCGACCCTGACCGAGCCGCTGCTCCCCGCCGGTGAGCTCCCCGGGCGGCTGCGGGACCCGCGGCTCTGGCACGACCTGCGCGAGCGGCCGCTCGCCGACGTCGTCGCCGACCACCTCGCCGACGACCTCGTCAAGGGCGTGGCGCTCACCGACGGGCTGATCGGGACCTTCGCCGACGTGCACGCCGACGACGGACTGGCCGGACGCTGCTTCCTCTACCACCTGATCGGCAACGGGACCGGCCGCTGGCGGGTCCCCGTCGGCGGCATGGGCGCGATCTCCGGCGCCATGGCCGCTGCCGCCCGGCGGGCGGGGGCCGAGCTGCTCACCCGGGCCACGGTCACCGCCCTGGAGACGGCCGACGACGCGGTCACGGTGCACTGGACCGACGACGACGGGCAGGCGGTCGCCGTCGAGGCCGGGCACGTGGTCTTCGGCGCGGCGCCGAGCATGCTCGCCGAGCTCACCGGGGCCGTCCCCGGCCCGCGGCCCTCGGGCTCCCAGCTGAAGATCAACATGGTCCTGTCCCGGCTGCCGCGGCTCCGCTCGGGCGCCGACGCCGCGACCGCCTTCGCCGGGACGTTCCACGTCGACGAGGCCGCGGGCCAGCTCGACGCGGCGTTCGCGCAGGCCGCCGCCGGCCGGCTGCCCGACGTCATCCCCTTCGAGGTGTACTGCCACTCGCTGAGCGACCCGTCGATCCTGGGGCCGGTCGAGCGCGCCACCGGGCACCACACGCTCACGCTGTTCGGCCTGCACACCCCGGCCGAGCTGTTCCGCGAGGACCCGGTCGGCACTCGCCGGGAGGCGGTCCGCCGGGTGGTCGCGCAGCTCGACGCCCACCTGGAGGAGCCGCTGCTGGACTGCCTGGCCCTCGACGCAGCCGGGGAGCCGTGCCTGCAGGCGGCGTCCCCGCTGGACGTCGAGGAGTCCCTGGCCATGCCGGGCGGGCACATCTTCCACGGCGACCTGTCCTGGCCGGTGGCCACGGCGCCCGAGGAGGCCGGCACCTGGGGCGTGGCGACGGCGCACCCGCGGATCGTGGCGGCGTCCTCGGGCGGCACGGTCCGGGGCGGCGCCGTCAGCGGCCTCGGGGGCTACGCGGCCGCCCGGCACCTGCTGGACGCCCGCTGACGGCGCCGGCCCGGCAGGACCGCTCCCCCGGCCTGCGGCGCGGCGCCCGGGAGCTGGTGGCCGGTGTCCGCCACCGGCTGGTGGGCCGGGACCTGGCGTTGATCGCCGCCGGGCTCACCTTCTACGCGGGAATCGCCGTCGTCCCCGTGCTGGTGCTCGCCTTCGCCATGACCGCCTGGCTGACCTCGCGGGAGGAGGTGGCCGACCTCGGCAGGGAGCTGGCCGCCCTGCTGCCGTCGGAGATCGGCGCACCCGACGCCGTCGAGCGGCTGGTCGCCGCCGGCGTGGGCCTGTCGCTGCTCGGCGGTCTGCTGGCTCTGCTCCCCATGTCCTTCTACGGCGAGGGGCTGCGCCGGGCACTGCTGCGGTTCAGCGGCCGGCGCGAGGGGATGACCGGCTGGAAGGGGCGGCTGGGCGCGCTGCCGGTCGTGCTCGTGACGCCGCTGCTGCTCTATCCCCTGCTGCTCACCGTGCCGGTGATGTCCGAGCTGGCCGGGGCCGGCGGGCTGGGCGCGACGGTGGGCCGGGTGGCGCTGGGCTTCTACTCCGTCCTGGCGGCGCTGACGATCCCGCTCGCCTGGGGATTCCGCGTCGTGGCCGCCGGGCGGTTGCGCTGGCCGGCCCTCGTCCCCGGCGCGCTGTTCACCGCGGCCTGCTTGAGCGGCTTCCTGCAGGGGTTCGTGCTCTTCCTCGCCCTGCCGCTGGACCTCGGCGCACCGTTCGGCGGGCTGGACGTCGTCGGCGGCGTGGTCGCCCTCGGCCTGTGGCTGTTCCTGCTGCACCTGGTGGTCATCCTGGGATGGCTGGCGACGCAGTCCCTGGACGAGGTGCTGGCCCGGCGCTCAGCCGCCCGGTAGCCGCGCCCCGCCCGGCCGGCCGTCCGCCTGCGGGGGGCCGCCGGGCGGTTCCGGGTCCGGGTCCGGGTCCGGGTCGGGGTCCGGCGATGGCACCGGGGGGACGACCGGCGGTGGCTCCACCGGCGGCGGGCTCGGGCTCCGGGACGGGGTCGGCGTCGCCGTCACCGGGGCGGGCGGCACGTAGCCGGCGCCGTTGCTCACCAGGATCGACACCACCTGCCCGAGCACCGCACGGCCACCACGTCGCGGACTGGTCCCCACGAGCTCGCCCTCGGCGCTGCTGCTGTCCACGCGCAGGGTGGTGCTCTGGAAGCCGGCCGCGGCCAGGACGCGCACGCAGTCGTCCACCGACGAGCAGCCGGGCACCGGGACGGTGTTGCCCTGGGCCACCCTCGGGTCCGCCGGCGGGAAGTCGCTGCTGCCGCGGGCCGCCAGGATCGGCGCCATCGCGTCGCGCCACACGGTGGCGCCCTTGCCGCCACCGAAGCCCCCCACGTTCTCCGCCTCCTTCGGGTTGAACACCACGACGCCCGCGGCGATCTCGGGCGTGTAGCCGACGAAGGCGACGGAGAGGTTGCTCTGGGTGGTCCCGGTCTTGCCCGCGATCTGGTGACCGGGGACGTAGGCGCGCGGCGCGGTCTGACCGGCGTAGCCGGGCTCCACGTCCTTGCGCAGCATCTGGTTCAGCGTGGTCGCGACCCCGGCCGGGATGGCCTCGGGCGTGCAGTTGTCCGTCGTCAGCACCGGTCGGCCGTCCTCGCCGAGCAGCGGACCGCCGGTGCGGTCGAGGACGGCCGTCACCGGCAGCACGTCGCACTGCGTGCCGTTCGCGGCCAGCGTCGAGTAGGCGCTGGTGAGCGCCAGCGGACTGGTCGCCTCCGGACCGAAGGTGAACGACCCGTTGTTCTCCTCGATCGTCCGCTGGGCCAGCCCCGTGCCGTCGAACTGGTAGAGGCCCATCCGCTCGGCCATCCGCACCGGCTCCTCGACGCTGCCGAGCGCGTCCTCGAGCGCGAGGAAGTAGGTGTTGGAGGACTGGTAGAGAGCCGTCGTCAGGTCCAGCGTCGGCCGGTAGGTGCCGGCGTTCTCGACGGTGTACGGCCCGCCGGCCTCCCGGTAGACCCGGGACCGGTAGGGGCTCGGCGCCGTCAGCGTGTAGGAGTCGGAGAAGCCGCGGGCCAGCGCCGCGGCGGCCACGAACACCTTGAAGGTCGACCCGGCGCCGCGACTGGCGGCGACGTTGAGGTTGAACGACTCCTGCGTGGTGTCGGCGCGGTCGTAGCCGAAGGTGCGGTTCACGCTGAGCGCGAGCAGGTGGCCGGTGCCCGGTTGCACAGCGCTGAAGGTCGCCACGCGGGAGTCGTCGATCGGCAGCGTCGCGAGGACGGCGGCGTCACCGGAGCGCTGCAGCTCCACGTCCAGCGTCGTCCGGATGACCAGGCCGCCGGTCTCGAGCTCGTGCTGGCTGATGCCGAGCTCCTGCGTCACGTACTTCTGCACGAAGTCGCAGACGTAGGGGCCGACCGTGGCCTCGGCGCAGCCCCGCCGCGGCGCAGGGGCCGGGGAGAGGCCCAGCGGGGACTGCACGGCCTGCGCCGCCTGCGCCGGCGTGACGAGGCCCTGCGCGGCCATCCGGCCCAGCACCTGGTCGCGCCGGGCGGTCGCCGCCTCGGGATCGACGAACGGGTCGTCGTCGGACGGACTCTGGACGAGGCCGGCCAGCAGCGCGGCCTGCGGGAGGGTCAGCGCGGCGGCGTCCACCCCGAAGTAAGCGCGGGCCGCGGGCTGCACGCCGTAGGCGTTCTGCCCGAAGTACACGATGTTGAGGTACCGGGTGAGCAGCTCGTCCTTGCTGTACCGGTCCTCCAGCGCCAGTGCCAGCCGGGCCTCGCGGAGTTTGCGGCCGACGCTCTCCTCGATGGCGGCGGCGCGCTCGACCGGGTCGTCGGTCGACTGCAGCAGGGTCTGCTTGACCAGCTGCTGGGTGATGGTCGACCCGCCCTCCATCACCTCGCCCGCGGCGACGTTCATCACCAGCGCGCGCACCGTGCCCTGCACGTCCAGCCCGCCGTGCTCGTAGAAGCGGGCGTCCTCGATGGCCACCATCGCCTGCTTCATGACCTCGGCGATCTGCTCGCCGGCCACCGGCGCCCGGTTCTCCCGGTAGAAGGACGTGATCAGCTCGCCGTTGGCGGCCAGCATGGTGGTGTTGCCGGCCGGGGGGCGGTCGGTCAGCTCGTCGGGCGGGTCGCCGAGCAGGCTGGTGGACTGCTGCGCGGCCAGCGCCGGCCCGCCGATCCACGGCAGCAGCAGTCCGGCGAGGAGCGCGCCGGCGAGCACGACCCCGAGGACCAGTGCGCCGAGCGTGGCGGACGTGCCCCTGCGCTGGTCCATGGCCCTCCTCCCTCGGCTGCGGGCATCACCACAACAGAGAGCGGGGCGGTCCACAATCCTCCGCGCCGTCCGTGGCCACGCCGTGACGCGGCGCGACGGACGGCTGGGAATGCCGTGGTCAGAGCGCCGCGTGGTCCTCCCGGGACTCGCGGAGGGCGTCCGGGAGATCGTCCCGGTGGAGGACGACGAGGGTGCTGACCGCCCGGGTGAGGACGACGTAGAGCCGGTGCAGCCCCCGCGGCTCGGCGGCCACGATCGCCGCCGGGTCGACCACGACGACGGCGTCGAACTCCAGTCCCTTCGCCAGGCCCGCCGGGACGACGGCCACCGGCGCCGCCCCCCCGCCGTCGTCGGTGAGCACCGCCGCCGGCAGCCCGGCGCCGACGAGCAGCCCGACGACCTCGGTCACCGCCGCGTCCGCGCAGACGACCCCGATGGAGCCCGGGTGCTGCCGCAGATCGCCCACCACGTCGGCGAGCGGGCCGGCGAGGGAAGCGACCGGCCGGACCCGGAGAGCGCCGGGATCGCTGCGGACCGCCGTCGCCGCCGGCAGGCCCGGCGCGATGAACGGCAGCAGCCGGTTGGCGAAGCCGAGGACCTCGCCGGGCACCCGGTAGCCCCGGGTCAGCGGCCGGACCACGGTGTCCGGGCGCCCCAGGCCGGTCAGCGTCTCCTGCCAGTCCGACGGCGACCACGGGCTGGTGGCCTGGGCCAGGTCACCGAGGACGGTGAGCGACCCGGCGGCCAGCCTGCGGGCGACGGCCCGGCACTGCATGGGCGAGAGGTCCTGCGCCTCGTCGACGACGACGTGCCCGTAGCCGGGGGTGCGCTCGATCAGGCCCGCCAGCTCGTCGGCCAGGACGGCGTCGGCGTCGGTCCACGGGGCGGAGCGCACCGACCGCGGCGGTGTCGCCCAGCCCAGCAGGGCCTGCTCGTCGTCGTCCAGGAGGCCGCGGGCGGCACGGGCGAGGCGGCCGGCGTCGCTCCACAGGCCGCAGAGCAGCCCGGCGGCGTCGCGGGCGGGCCACACCTCGTCGCAGAACGCGCGGACCTCCTTGCTCCGGGCGGCGCGTCGGGTCTCCGCGTCGCTCGGGCTGCCGCCGGCCCGCTCCTTCTGCCGCCGGGCGTCCTCCGCCAGCATCATCATCAGCCGCTCCCGGCCGGCCGCGTAGTGCAGGAGCTGCTGGTCGTCGTCGGCGCGGCCCCGTCGGCGCAGGTCGTCGGCGTAGCGCTTGAGCCGTTCCACCGGGATGCGGTACTTGCGGCCGGCCAGCGGCACCTGCACGGAGTCCGCCGGCCTGCCGATCTCGCCCCAGAGCGCGCGGCGCAGCAGCTCGGCCATCCGCGCGTCGCCCTTGAGCACGGCGACGTCGGGCCGGTCGACGGCGCGCACCGGGACCCGGGCGGTGAGCTCGGCGACGGTGGTCTGCTCGACGTCGACCTCCCCGAGGGTGGGGAGCACCTGGTCGATGTAGCGCAGGAACGCCCGGTTGGGCCCGACGACGAGGACGCCGGTCCGGGCCAGCTGCCCACCGTGGGTGTAGAGGAGATAGGCCGCCCGGTGCAGGCCGACGGCCGTCTTACCGGTGCCCGGCCCACCCTGGACGCAGATCGACTCGGCCAGCGGCGCCCGCACGATGTCGTCCTGGTCGGGCTGGATGGTGGCGACGATGTCGCGCATCGGCCCGCTCCGGGGGCGCCCGATCTCGGCCTCCAGGAACCCGCCGTCCCCCTCTCCGGAGGCAAGGTCCTCGTCCTCGTAGCCGGTGAGCTCGCCACCGGAGAAGCCGAAGCGGCGGCGGCGGCGCAACCCCTGCGGATCGGCGGCGCTCGCCTGGTAGAACGGCCTGCTCATCGGCGCCCGCCAGTCGATGACGACGGGGTCGCCGGCGGTGTCGCGGACGTGCCGGCGGCCGATGTGGAAGGTCTCGGCGCCGGTGTCCGCCGGCGCGGTGTCGGTGCGGCCGAAGAACGGCGGGACACCCGGGTCGGCGGCGAGCGCCCGCAGCCGCTCCGCGCGGGCGGCGCCCAGGCGCTCGGACGCCCAGGCGTCGACACCCGCGTCGATCACGGCGGACGCTGCGGTCCGCATCTGGGTGAGGCACTCGCCGGCGCGTGCCAGGTGGGCGCGCTCGGCGGTCAGGACGGGATCGGGGACGGCGGTCTCTGCGGCAGGTGGAGGAGACACAGTCGTGGCACGTTACGCCCCGGCAGGGTCGCCGTCACCGGGCCTCCTGCGGTTCGGTGATGTGCACCTGGACCGCGCGGAACTGCTTCGGGGTCTCCAGCAGGACCGCCTTGGTGGGCTCGCCGACCTCCAGCGCGGGCTCGCGCCGGAGGGCGGCGAACGGCGCCAGCCGGGCCTCGGTCAGCACCTCGTCGACCAGGCCGCGGTCGCCGCCGGTGAAGAGCGCCGCCACGGAGCCCGCGTGGGGAAGCAGGACGCGGACGGCCGTCTCGACGGCGTGGCTCACCACCGCGTCGGTCTGGTGCCCGCGCCGGCGGGCGAAGCGCTGCTGCGACCAGCCACCGGCGGCCGTCCGGCCCTGCACCTGGCGCGCGTCGACCTTGGAGACCACGAGGTCCGGCCCGTCGAAGACGCCGACGGCCCATCGCCCGCGACGGACGAGGAGCACCGCGGCGCGGTGCGGCTCGCGGGCCGCGGCGGTGAAGGTGCCGAGCAACGGCGCCGCCGGGGTCCAGCCGAACGGCGCCCCCAGGGACACGGCCGTGGTGTCGGCGCAGGTGATGTGCAGGGTGCCGCCGTCCCGGACGACGTCGGTGAAGCTGCCGTGCCGCTCGGCGACGCCGTCCAGCCACTTCCCCAGCCGCTCGGGCGCGACGCCGAGGATGCGGCCGCCCCCGGCGGCGGGGCGGGGCCGGGTCATCCGGCGGGGTTGCGTCCGTGCGGGCCGCCGCGTCCCATCAGCCGACCATGGCCGGGGCCGAGGCGTGCTCCGCCGGGATGTGCAGCAGCTTCTGGCACGCCGCGACGACCACCGCGGCGATCGCGGCGGCGACCGTCGCCACGAGGAACGCCGCGTTGGCGCCGTGCACGTCGACGATCTTGCCCGCGATCGACGCGCCCAGCGCCACCCCGAAGCCCAGCGCGGTACCGATCCAGGTGAAGGCCTCGGTCACCGCCGCCCGGGGGACGAGCAGCTCGGCGAGGGTGAACGAGCTGATCAGCGACGGCGAGACGGCCACCCCGGCGATGACGACGAACGGCACCATCACCCACACCTGGGTGACCAGGAGCAGCGGGACGCTGCAGACGGTCAGCAGCGCGAGCACCCATGCCAGCCGGCGCCGCAGCGGCATCCGCCAGTGCACGGTGCCCCAGCCGATGCCGCTGGCCATGGAGCCGACGGCCAGACCGGCGATGAGGACACCCGACAGGGACTTCGCGCCCTCCTGGTCGGCGAAGGCGACCAGCGCGATCTCGAGCGTGCCGAGGATGGCGCCCACCGCGGCCCCCACGACGAACAGCACCCGGAGCCCGGGAGTGCGGATCGCCGACGGGCCGTTGCGGTGCTCGTGCGGGAGCGGCGGGGGCTCGGTCCGCTTCTGGGCGGCGAACAGCAGACTGCCGACGGCGGCGAGGGTGAAGGCGGTGACCACGCCGCTGGTGGCGTGGCCGGTCGTGGACAGGAAGGTGACCAGGACCGGGCCGACGATGAAGACGAACTCGTCGACGACGGACTCCATCGCCAGCGCCGTCGGCAGGCGGTGGCTGCCCCGCAGCAGGTGGGTCCAGCGCACGCGGATCATGGAGGAGACCGGCGGGATGCACGCCCCCGCGACGCCGGCCGAGGCGAAGACCGTCCACAGCGGCCAGTCGCCCTTCACGGCGGCGAGGAAGCAGCCGCCGGCCACGATGAAGACGGCCAGGACCGGCAACAGCACCTTGCGCTGGCCGTGCCCGTCGGCCCACCGACCCAGGACCGGCCCGGAGATGGCCGTGGTGACCGCCCCGGCGGCGGCGACCGCGCCGCCCAGCCCGTAGGAGCCGGTCTCGTCGGCGACGAGGAGGACGCAGCCGAGCCCGACCATGGACAGCGGCAGCCGACCGACGAAGGCGGCGAGCACCATGGGCAGGGCATGCGGGGTCCGCAGCACCTGCAGGTAGGGATTCGCCACGGGCGGGGAAGCCTCCGTCACACGTAGTGGGCACGGCCACGCTAGCCGACACCGTGCCCGCCCGCCCCGAGCGCCACCGACGACGCAGGGCCCGGACCGCCACGCTGCGGTCCGGGCCCTGGCTACGTCCTGGAGGGGCCACCCTCCAGGAGCCGGCTAGGCGAGGCGGCTCTTGAGGATCTCCAGCTCGTCCCACATGGTGCTGGGCAGCTTGTCGCCGAACTTCTCGAACCACTCGGTGATCTGCGGGATCTCCTCGCGCCACTCCTCGGGCTTGACCGCGAGGGCCTGCGCCACCTGCTCGGGCGTCATGTCCAACCCGGAGACGTCGAGCGAGTCGACGGTGGGGACGTGCCCGACCGGGGTCTCGACGGCGGCCGCCGTCCCCTCGAGGCGCTCGACGACCCACTTGAGGACCCGGCTGTTCTCGCCGAAGCCCGGCCACAGGAAGCCGCCGTCCTCGTCGCGGCGGAACCAGTTCACGTAGAAGATCCGGGGCAGCTTGGTGGAGTCGTGCTGCTTGCCGGTGTCGACCCAGTGGGAGACGTAGTCACCGGCGTTGTAACCGATGAAGGGCAGCATGGCGAAGGGGTCGCGGCGGACGATGCCGACCGCGCCCGTGGCGGCGGCGGTGGTCTCCGAGGAGAGCGTCGCCCCCATGAACACGCCGTGGTTCCAGTCCCGGGCCTCGCTGACCAGCGGGATCGTGGTCTTGCGGCGGCCACCGAACAGGATCGCCGAGATCGGCACGCCCTTCGGGTCGTCGTACTCCGGCGCCAGGATGGGGCACTGGGTGATCGGGGTGCAGAAGCGGCTGTTCGGGTGGCTGGAGAGCTCGTCGGACTCCGGCGTCCACTCCCGGCCCTTCCAGTCGGTCAGGTGTGCGGGGGCGTCGTCGGTCATGCCCTCCCACCAGATGTCGCCGTCGTCGGTGAGCGCGACGTTGGTGAAGACCGAGTTGCCCTTGTCGATCGTGCGCATGGCGTTGGGATTGGTGTCCCAGCCGGTGCCCGGCGCGACGCCGAACAGCCCGAACTCGGGGTTGAGGGCGTAGAGCCGGCCGTCCTCGCCGAAGCGCATCCAGGCGATGTCGTCGCCGAGGGTCTCGACCTTCCAGCCCGGGATGGTGGGCTCCAGCATGGCCAGGTTCGTCTTGCCGCAGGCCGACGGGAAGGCTGCGGCGACGTAGTAGACCTTCTGCTGCGGGCTGGTGAGCTTGAGGATCAGCATGTGCTCGGCCAGCCAGCCCTCGTCGCGGGCCATCACCGAGGCGATGCGCAGCGAGTAGCACTTCTTGCCCAGCAGGGCGTTGCCGCCGTAGCCCGAGCCGTAGGACCAGATGGCCCGCTCCTCGGGGAAGTGCACGATGTACTTGGTGTCGCTGCAGGGCCACGGCACGTCGGCCTGGCCCTCGTCGAGCGGGGCGCCCAGCGAGTGCATCGCCGGCACGAAGGGGCGGTCCTCACCCATCGCGTCCAGCACGTACTGGCCGATGCGGGCCATGACGCGCATGGACACCACGACGTACTCGGAGTCGGTGAGCTCGACGCCGAACATCGGGTTCTCGGCCTCGACCGGGCCCATGCAGAACGGGATCACGTACATCGTCCGGCCGCGCATCGAGCCGCGGTACAGCTCGGTCATGACCGACTTCATCTCGGCCGGGTCCATCCAGTTGTTCGTGGGACCGGCGTCGGCCTCGTCGACCGAGCAGATGTAGGTGCGGTCCTCGACCCGGGCCACGTCACTGGGGTCCGACGCGCACCAGAAGGAGTTGGGCTTCTTCTCCAGCCGGGTGAAGGTGCCGGCGTCGACCAGCTTGGTCGTGAGCCGCTCCCACTCCTCGTCGCTGCCGTCGACCCAGACCACCCGGTCCGGCGTCGTCAGCTCGGCCATCTCCCGGACCCATGCCAGCAGACGGGCATGGGTGGTGGGTGCGTTGTCGAGACCGGGGGTGGCCACTGAAGTCACGGCGTCTCCATCCTCTGGCTAGCCGGGCGGGGCGGGCACCGGCACGTGGTGCGGTCGACCCGGCGTCGCTGCTGGTGCAACGCTCCGGATCACGTGAGGTTACCGGCGGTTCGCCCCGATGTAACCGTGAGAGATGTTACGTCTAGGACGTCTGGTCCTGGGGTCGGCGGGCGGCGCACCGGAGGGCCCCGGGCGGGCGGCGAGGGGCCTACGGTGCAGCGCCGTGCCAGAGACACCTGCGCTCGCGCGCGCCGCCACGATCCAGCTCGCCGCCGGCCTGGCCGGCCAGGTCGTCGCCCTCCGCCGGCGACGCCACTACGACATCCCGTTCATGACGGGCAGCCCGGACCACGTCGCCCGGGACTCCTGGTGGTTCGGATCGGCGATCAGTGCGCCGTCCTACATGCTCGCCGCCCAGGCGTGGGGCATCCTGCGCCTCCGGCGCGACCCGGCCGACGACCGGGCGCGCCAGGTGCTCCGGCTGCTCGGCACCGGGATGGTCGGCGGCTACCTGTCCGAACGCCTCTGCCGGGAGCGCCTCACGCTCCGCGGCCTCGACCCGGTGGAGACGCCGATCGTGGCCTTCGGGCTCGGCGGAACGGTGGCGATGGCGCTGCTCGGCCGCCCGTGAGCCACGGTCAGGAGGGCGGGCGACCGTAGGACGGCCCGACCTCGGCGGAGAACGTGTCCCAGTTGCCCGGTGCCGGGCCACCGCCGAGCTCGGCCTCGAGCTTGGCCAGGTACCAGTGCCAGCCCATCGCGAAGTCGGCCACGTCGGCCTCGGCCGGGAAGAGCTGGGCGAAGCTCAGGTGGGTCCGGCCGTCCGCGCTCCACAGGTCCAGGTCGACCCGCCAGGCCGCGCCCTCCTGCTGCGCCCACTCGACCACCAGCCGCCGGGGCGGGTCGCACTCGACGATCGTCATGGGCTCTCCGGCGTGCTCGCCCTCCTCGTGGGTCATGGTGAACCTGCCCGCGCCGCCGGGACCCCGCGCGCCGTCGTAGACGCCGATCCAGCGGGCCAGGCGGTCGGGCTCGGTGAGCGCGCCCCAGACGTCCTCGATCGGGTCCGGCCACGAGCGCCGGAACTCCAGGCGCTGCCGCCCGTCGTCCTCCCGGGTCACGACACCGCGGCGGGTCGCCGGGTCCGTACCGGTCTCGGGTGTGGTCATGCGTCCTCGCCTGCTCGTCGGGCCCGCCTGCCGCGGGCGATCTCGGTGTCCAGTGCGTCCAGCCGGCGGGCCCACAGGTCGCGGTAGGGCTCCAGCCAGTCGTCGAGCTCGCGCAGCGGCCGGGTCTCCAGGGCGTAGAGCCGTCGGCGCCCCTGCGTGCGGGCGGTCACCAGCCCGGCCTCCCGCAGCACCCGCAGGTGGCGGCTGATGGCCGGCCGGCTCACCGGGAACCGGCCGGCCAGCTCCCCCGCCGGCAGCTCGCCGCGCGCCAGCAGCGCGACCAGCTCCCGCCGGACCGGGTCCGCGAGCGCCGCCAGTGCCTCCATGCCGCAATGCGTAACACATCGGTTACGCGTTTACCAGAGGTTTCCTCCCGGACGGACCCGGGGCATCCGACCGCCATGACCGTCACCGATCCCGACGTCCCCGATCCGCTCAACGATCCGCGCACGCTGCAGGCCGACCCGGGCGCGCACGGCCAGGGCGACGACCTCGCCTCGGCCGCCGACGACCCGGAGGTGGCGGGCGAGGAGGAGCTGGCCAGCAGCCAGAACCTGCCCGACGAGGCCGGCGGCGGCGACGTCACGGGTGGCGCGATCTCGGAACCCTGATCCGGTGTGACGGGTCGGTTCGTCCGGGTACTGCGGAGCCGTTCCATCCACGCCGAACCGAGGAGGACCGATGGCCACCGGGGAGACCGGCTTCGAGGACGTCTTCTACGACCTCATCTCCGTCCAGTACCACTCGCTCAAGGCCGGGCACGACTACGGCCAGTACGTCCGGGACGCCGACAACGCGGGCCTGGACGACATCGCGGGATTCTTCCGCGAGGTCATGGAGCAGGATTCCGCGCGGGCCAAGCGCTGCCACGAGTTCCTGGGCCGGCTCCAGGGCACCGAACAGGGAGGCCCGGCGACGCAGTAGGGCGCGCGCTCCGGATGCCGCACGAGCGACATCCGGAGCACCGCCCAGAGTTGGCCAGCCGACGGCCCGGTCCGCTCAGCTGGCGAGCAGACGCATCATGGAGTCGACGAACGCTGCGGCCTGCTCTCCCCGGGGAAGCGCGCCAGGAGTGCTCCGCATCATCGTCGAGTAGCCGAGGTAGGACGTGTACGCCAGGACGGCACGATGCCGGGCTTCCCCTTCGTCGATGCCTGCGGCCACCAGCTGCTCGGCCACGTAGTCGATGCGACGGCGGCTCACCCTGGCGAGGACTTCCTCCACCGCCGGATGACCGACGTCGGCCGCCAACCCGACACTGCGGTCGGGCACATCCGCATGCGTCAGGAAGATCGCCGTGAGGAGTTCCCGCAGGCGGGAACGACCGTCGGCCAGCGGCCCCAGCATGGCGATGACGGCGTCGGTCTCCTCGTTCTCCCACCGCTCGAGGGCTGCCCTGATGAGTTCCTCGCGGTTGCGGAAGTGCCAGTAGAAGCTGCCTTTGGTGGTGCCGAGCGACCTCGCCAGCGGCTCGATGGCCAACCCCGCCACGCCGCGCTCACCGAGGACCTCCAGTGCCGCTCGGGTCCAGGTGTCCCGGCCGAGCCGCTGTTCCCGTGCCACCTTCCGTACGGTACCGTACGGAAAAACCATACGGTCCCGTACGGAAGGTGGTCGCCGTGCACGTCCACAATGTCCACGAGCGCTTCGTCCCGGCTGCGCCCGAAGCCGTAGGAGCCCTCCTCGCCACCCTCGGGGGTGCTGACGACGCGGTCTGGCCGCGCGACGACTGGTGGCCGATGGAGCTCGACCGTCAGGTAGGAGAAGGGGCTGTCGGCGGACACAGCGACATCCGCTACGCCGTCGAGACGTACGAGCCCGGTCGCCGGGTCGTGTTCCGGTTCGACCCCTCCTGCGGTCTCGCAGGGACCCACACGTTCGACGTGCAGCCCCGGCCGGCCGGTGCGGTGCTGCGCCACGACCTCACCGCTCGGGCACTCGGCCCCACCCGCCTGCTGTGGCCACTGGTGATCCGCTCGATCCACGACGCCGTCGTCGAGGACGCCTTCGACCGCGTGCACGAGCGGTTCGTGCCCGGCCGCCGGCGCACGGCCTGGTCGCCCTACGTCCGGCTGCTCCGCCGGATGGCCAGGCTGACCCACCGGACCGGCAGCGTGCGGGCCGCGCAGCCGCCCACCGACGGACTGCTCGCCGGATCCATGCCGGACGTCGCCGACGCCTTCACCGTCGCGCTGCCTCCCGGCGCGTCCACCGACCTGGACGCCTGGCGTCGGAACGTCTTCGCCTCTCCACCGGTGACCATCCGACGGCTGCTGCGGCTACGCGACCTCCTGGTGCGCCCGCTGGGGCTGCGCGAGGCTTTCGAAGACGACCTGCCCGAGGGCTTCCCGGTGCTGGGCCGTCGCGATCGTGAGGTGCTCATGGGTCTCGACGACCGGCACCTGGACTTCCGCGTCAGCCTGCGTCTGCTGCAGTCCGACCAGGCAGCTGACTCCCTGCTGCTCACGACCACCGTGACCTTCCATGGCGCGCTCGGACGGCTCTACTTCGCTCTCATCCGGCCCTTCCACCGCCGGATCGTCCCGGTGATGCTGCGGTCGGCCGTCACGAGGAACCCCGCGCATCAGCGGATCAGCTCGGGCGACGGCACGATGGGCACGTGATCAAGACCGCGCTGACCCGCTGGTTCGACCTGACGACGCCGGTCATCGGTGCGCCGATGGCCGGCGTCGCCGGCGGTGCGCTGGCCAGGGCCGTCTCGCGCGCCGGCGGCCTCGGGATGATCGGGGTGGGCGGGTCGCACTCCGCGGAGTTCGTGACCGAGCAGTGCGCCGTCCCGGCCGCGGAACTCCTGCCCTTCGGCGTGGGCCTCATGGCGTGGGTGCTGCCGGAGCGGCCCGACCTGCTCGAGGCGACGATCGCCGCGCAACCCGGGCTCGTCTCGGTCTCCTTCGGTGACCCGGGGCCCTACGTCGGGCCACTGCACGACGCCGGCATCGCGGTGGCCGCCCAGGTGAACACGACCGCGGACGTGCACCGCGCCGTGGACGCCGGCGTGGACGTCCTCGTCGCGCAGGGGACGGAGGCCGGCGGGCACACCGGCCACCGGGCCACCCTGCCGCTGCTGCAGGAGGTGCTGACCCTGACCGACCGGCCGGTGATCGCGGCCGGGGGCATCGCCACCGGGAGGGGGATGGCGGCCGCCCTCGTCGCCGGTGCGGCCGGCGTGTGGATCGGGACGCCGCTGCTGTCCTGCACCGAAGGCCTCAACGCGCCGGCCCTGCGGGAACGGGTCCGCGCCGCCTCGGGCGAGGAGACCGTGCTCACCCGCGCGTTCGATGTCGCGGAGGGCGCCGCCTGGCCGGAGCGCTGGCCCGGCCGGGCGCTGGTCAACGACTTCAGCCGCGAGTGGCACGGCCGCGAGGACGAGCTGCGCGAGACCCCCGACGCCCGTCAACGGGTCGTCGAGGGCCGCCGGGCCGGCGATCCGGCGAACGCGCCGGTCTACGCCGGGGAGTCGGTGGGTCTGGTGACCAGCGAGCGGTCGGCCACGGACGTCGTCCGGGAGCTGGACGCCGGGGCGGAGAAGGCGCTGCGGGCGGTCCCCCGCCTGCTCGGCTGACTCAGACGGCGCAGGAGCCGTCCGCGCAGCCCTCGGCGGCCGGGACCGTGAGCAGCGGGTTGGCGTCGGCCCAGGCCCGCTCGAGGAGCTGCAGGAGCAGCTCGGCCGGCTGAGCACCCGCTGCGCCGTACTTGCGGTCGACGACGAAGAACGGGACGCCGGTCGCGCCCAGCGCCTGGGCGGTCTCCCCCTCTGCACGCACGGCGGACAGGTGTCGGCGGTCGGTCAGGGCCGCTCGCACCTCGGCCTCCTCGAGGCCCACCTGGACGGCGAACGGGACGAGCGACTCCAGGTCGAAGACCGGGCGCCCCTCCTCGAAGTAGGCATGCAGGAGGAGTTCCTTGAGCTCGTTGCGCTTCCCGTGCTCGGCGGCCAGGTGCAACAGCTCGTGGGCGAGGAGCGTGTTGCCGCTCAGCTGGCTGGTCAGCCGGTAGTCCAGGCCCTCGCCGGCGGCGACCTCGGTGACGTGCCGCTGCATGTCCTGCATCTCGTCCTCGGTGCGGCCGTACTTGGCGGCCAGCGCGGGCAGGGTCGGGTGCGTCTGGCCCTCCGGGACGGACGGGTCGAGCTGGAAGGACCGCCAGACCACCTCGACCTGGTCCCGCTGGGGGAACTGCTCGAGGGCGCTCTCCAACCGGCGCTTGCCGATGTAGCACCACGGACACACGACGTCGGACCAGACCTCTACCTGCATGCCCGGCCCAACCGGCACGCGGCCGCCCGCATTCCGGGCCGGCAGGCGACCCCGAGCTCTCAGGCGACCTCGGCGACGTCCGGCGCGCCCGGCTCCGCGTGGTTCCCGGCGACGGTGATGACGGCGTCGAGCCGATCCCGCGCGTGGGTGAGCTCGCCGATCCGCCGGTCGATGCGCTCACGCTCCTCCGCCAGCCGGGCGAGCATGGCGGGCGTGGCGATGTGCGTGTGGACGCACGGCAGGAGTTCCACGATCGCCCTGCTGGCCAGACCCGCGGCGTACAGCTGCTGGATGAGGCGCACCCGGTCCACGGCGCTGTCCGGATAGTGCCGCTGACCGCCGGCCGACCGCTCGGCGGCCAGCAGCCGCTGCTCCTCGTAGTAGCGCAGGGCACGCACGCTCACGCCGGCCCGGGACGCGACCTCACCGATCCGCACATCGCCTCCTGTGATCCCACGCACTCTCGCTTGCACCTGACGTCGACGTCAGCTCTTAGCGTCCTCCTCGACCGCTCACCACGCAAGGAGACCTCATGGACATCACCGGATCCGTCGCCCTCGTCACCGGCGCCAACCGCGGCCTGGGCCGCCACTTCGCCGAGCAGCTGCTGGAGCGGGGCGCCACCAAGGTCTACGCCACCTCCCGCCGTCCCGAGCTCGTCGACGTCCCCGGCGTCGAGCTGCTGCGCGTGGACGTCACCGACCCGGACTCGGTCGCCGCCGCGGCGGCCGCCGCCGGCGACGTGACGCTGCTGGTCAACAACGCCGGTCTCTCCACCGGAGCCAACCTGGTGACCGGCGACCTGGCCGACATCCGGCTGGAGATGGAGACGCACTTCTACGGCACGCTGAGCGTCGTGCGGGCGTTCGCGCCCGTGCTGGCCGGCAACGGCGGGGGCGCGATCGTCAACGTGCTCTCGGCGCTGTCCTGGTTCTCCTACGACGGCTCGAACGCCTACGCAGCGGCCAAGGCCGCGGAGTGGAGCCTGACCAACGGCGTCCGCCTGGAGCTCACGGGGCAGGGCACGCTCGTCACCGGCGTCGTTCTGGGGGCCGCCGACACCGACATGTCGGCCGACTACGCGGGGCCGAAGGTCCCCCCCGCCGACGTCGTGCGGGCGGCGCTGGACGGCGTCCAGACCGGCGCCTGGGAGGTGCTGGTCGATGACTGGAGCCGGCACGTCAAGGCGTCCCTGGCCGCCGACCCCAACCAGTTCTACAGCCAGCCGGCGGCCTGAGCCGGGTCCGGCCGGACCCCGCTGCCCCGCTCCGGAAGCGGGGCAGCGGGTCCCTTACGTCAGCGGACGCCGACGAGGTCGACGACGAAGACCAGGGTGGCGCCGGGCTTGATGACGCCGCCCGCGCCGCGCTCGCCGTAGGCCTTGTGGGCCGGGATGGTCAGCCGGCGGCGGCCGCCGACCTTCATCCCGGCGATGCCCTCGTCCCAGCCCTGGATGACCATGCCGACGCCCAACCGGAACTCCAGCGGGTCGCCGCGGTCCCAGGAGGCGTCGAACTGCTCGCCGCCCTCGTGGGTGACGCCGACGTAGTGGGCACTCACCAGGCTGCCCGCGGTCGCCTCGGGTCCGTCGCCGACGACGATGTCCTCCATCACGAGGTCCTGCGGGGCCGGCCCGGTGGGGGGCTCGACGTCCGGTCGGCTCAGCTCGGCCACGGTTCTCCCTCCTGCACCGAGGCTCTCCCGGCGCCGCACCCATCCAAGCAGCGGGTGCCGGGCCCCGCTCAGACCCGGTCGAGCCGCTCCTCGGGCTGCGGCCGGAGCAGCCCCTCCGGCACGACGTCCAGCGGGTGGGCGATCTCGTCGGCCGGCATGCGGGCGGCGACGATGGCGATGACGGCCAGCACCGCCGGGGCGACACCGCCGACGACGAACGTCGCCGTCAGCCCGATCAGCTCGCTGACCGGTCCCGCCAGCGCCATCGACAGGGGCATCAGGGAGAGGGAGAGGAAGAAGTCCAGGCTCGAGATGCGCCCCAGCAGCGCCCCCGGCACGCGGCGCTGCAGCAGCGTCCCCCAGATGACCATCCCGGCCTGGAACGTCGCGCCCATGACCGCGCCGGCGGCCAGCATCACCCACAACCGGGTGGTGAACCCGAAGACGACGAGCGGGACGCACCCGGCCCCCCACAGCAGGTTCATCACCGTCAGATAGCGCCGGGGAAGCCGCCACGACGCCACGAGGAGCGACCCCGCGGCACCGCCGATGCCGAACGCCGCCAGCACCAGGGCGTGCTGCGACGGGCCACCGCCGGCGTCCTTGATCGCGAACGGCACCAGCACCTCGAAGGGCCCGATGAAGACCAGCAACATGGTGGCGGCGAACAGCAGGGTCCCCAGCAGCCACGGCGTGCCGGCCATGTACCGCACGCCCTCGTGCACATCGGCCAGCAGCGCGCGGACGGGCGACCCGCCGCGCTCCCCCAGGTCCCGACGCAAGGGCGTGTCGGGCAGTGCGGCCACGCAGATCGCCGCGAGCAGCGAGGCGGCCGCCGCCGCCCCCATCGCGACGCCCGGCGAGTAGGCGGCGACCAGGAACCCGGCCGTCGCGGGGCCGGCAGCCTGGGCCAGCAGCGGCCGGACCACGCCCTCCAGCCCGTTGGCGGCCAGGAGGTCGCCCTGCGGCACCAGCGCCGGGACCAGCGCGGAGTAGGCGGGGTAGTACATCCCCATCGCCAGGCCACCGGCGAGGGAGACGGCGGCGAGGTGCCACAAGGCCAGGACCCCGGTCAGCGAGAGGACGGCGACGGCGGCGACGGTGCCCGCCTCGATCAGCGCCACCGCCAGCAGGATGCCGCGTTGCCGGACCCGGTCGGCCAGCGCCCCGCCCAGCAGGGTGCTGGCCAGCATGCCGCCGGCTCCGAGCGCGGTCACCAGGGACAGGGCGGCCGGGCCACCACCCAGGGCGACGACCTGCCAGACCACCGCGATCGCCCACAGGCCGTGGCTCAGCAGCGACAGCGCCAGCGCGGCGGCGAGCAGGCGGTAGGGGCGGTGCCGCAGCGGCGACAGCGCCCGCGGCAGGGTGGTCATCGGTCTCCTCGGTGGTCGGCCCGGTCATCGTCGACGACGGGTATGACAGGGCGCACTCGATTTCGCGGCGGGCACAGCGCCCGGGGGGCCGTCGTCCCCACCCGCCGATAGCGTCGGGAGATGCTCGCTCACCTGGCCCTCCACTGCACCGACGTCGGCGCCGTGGCGGAGCCGGAGGACGCGCCGTGGTGGACCCGCGCGGTCGCCTACCAGGTGTACCCGCGCTCCTTCCAGGACTCCGACGGCGACGGCATCGGCGACCTCGGCGGCGTGCTGCGGCGCCTGGACCACCTGACCGACCTGGGAGTCGACGTCCTGTGGCTGTCGCCGGTCTACCCCTCGCCGCAGGCCGACAACGGCTACGACATCAGCGACTACCAGGGCATCGACCCGCTGTTCGGCACGCTCGATCAGCTCGACGAGCTGATCGCCGCCCTGCACGGGCGCGGGATGAAGCTGCTGATGGACCTGGTCGTCAACCACACCAGCGACGAGCACCCCTGGTTCGTGGAGAGCCGGTCGTCCCCGACGTCGGCCAAGCGCGACTGGTACTGGTGGCGGCCGCCACGTGCCGGCATGGCGCCGGGCGCCCCCGGTGCCGAGCCGACCAACTGGCAGTCGGCCTTCTCGGGCCCCGCATGGACCCTCGACGAGGCCAGTGGCGAGTACTACCTGCACCTGTTCGACCGGAAGCAGCCGGACCTGAACTGGGAGAACCCCGCCGTCCGGCAGGCGGTCCACGCGATGATGCGGTGGTGGCTCGACCGCGGGGTCGACGGCTTCCGCATGGACGTCATCAACATGATCAGCAAGGACCTCCGGGGCAGGGACGGGGCCGGGCACGGGCACCTGCACGACGGCCCCCCGCTGCCCGGTTCATCGCTGGGTGACGGCTCGGCGTCCTACCTGTGTGGCCCGCGGGTCCACGAGTTCCTCGCCGAGATGCACCGCGAGGTCTTCGCCGGACGGAACGGACCGCTCCTCACCGTCGGCGAGATGCCCGGCGTCACGATCGAGGAGGCCCGGCTGTTCACCGACCCGGCGCGGGCCGAGGTGGACATGGTGTTCCAGTTCGAGCACGTCGGCCTGGACCACGGGGCGTCGAAGTGGGACGTGCGGCCGCTGCGGATGCGCGACCTGAAGGCCTCCTTCGGGCGCTGGCAGGCCGGCCTCGCCGACGTCGGCTGGAACTCGCTGTACTGGGACAACCACGACCAGCCGCGCGCGGTGTCCCGCTTCGGCGACGACTCGCCCCGCTACCGCCGCGACTCGGCGACCTGCCTGGCCACGCTGCTGCACCTGCACCGCGGGACGCCCTACGTCTACCAGGGCCAGGAGCTCGGGATGGCGAACTACCCGTTCGGCGGGGTGGACGATTTCCAGGACCTGGAGTCGGTCAACCACTTCGGGACGGCGATGGTGGACGGCCAGGACCCGGACGCCGTCCTGGCTGCGCTCCGGGTCATGAGCCGGGACAACGCCCGCACCCCGGTGCAGTGGGACGCCTCCCCGCATGCCGGGTTCACCACCGGGACGCCGTGGCTGCCGGTCAACCCCGACCACGTCGAGTGGAACGCCGAGGCGCAGCGCTCCGACCCCGCGTCGGTGCTCGCCCACTACAAGCGGCTGATCGCGCTGCGGCACGAGGACCCGGTGGTCGCACTGGGCGACTTCACGCTGCTGCTGCCCGAGCACGACGACGTCTACGCGTTCACCCGCGCCCTCGACGACGAGGTGCTGCTGGTGGTCTGCAACGTCAGCCGGACCCCGTACCGGCTGGCCGACCTGCTCTCCCAGGCCATGGACACCCCGCTGGTGCTGGGCAACCTGCCCGACGCCGGTCCGACGCTCCGCCCCTGGGAGGCGCGCGTGCTGCGCCTCCGCTGAGCTCAGCGCCGCTTCATGATCATTGTGCGCACGTGGGCCTTTCCGTGGCTCTGATACGCCGTGATGCGCACGATCGCACCGTCGGCAGCACTGGCACCCCACCCAAATGTCGTCGCCCTCCGCTCACCGGGCGCCTAGGGTCTCCTCCTCGTGGGCCGGATCGTGGAAGCAGTGTTCCCGACCCGGATGGGGACGCCGTTCCGCTGGCTGGTCGGCTCCGCGCTCGCCGGCAACCTCGGCGACGGCATCGCGCTCGCCGCGGGACCACTGCTGGTCGCGTCGCAGACCTCCGACCCGTTGCTGGTCGCGCTCGCCGGCCTGCTCCAGCGCCTGCCGTGGCTGCTGTTCGGGCTGCACGCCGGCGTCCTCGCCGACCGGGTCGACCGCCGTCTGGTGGTGATCGTGGTCGACCTGCTGCGCGCGTCCGTGCTCGCGGTCCTCGTCGCGGCGCTGGTCACCGGTGCCGTGGACACCACCGTGGTCCTGGTCGCGATGTTCCTGCTGGGCACCGCCGAGGTCTTCGTCGACACCACCAGCGCCACCCTGCTGCCGATGGTGGTCGGGCGGGCGGACCTCGGCATCGGCAACGCCCGGCTGATGACCAGCCGGATCACGATGAACGAGCTCATCGGGCCGGCGGTGGGCGCTGCGCTCTTCGCCCTCGGCATGGCCTGGCCGTTCGCCGTCCAGATCGTGTGCCTGCTCCTCGGCGCCCTGCTGATCTCGCGCATGGCGGTGCCACCCCTGGTGGCGCGGGAGGGTCCGCGACACGTCCGACGCGACATCGCCGAGGGCTTCCGGTGGACCTGGGGCAACCCGGCCGTCCGGACGCTGACGCTGGCCATCGTCACGTTCAACGTCACGTGGGGCGCCGCGTGGTCGGTGCTGGTGCTCTACGCCACCGACCGGCTCGGTCTGGGCCCGGTCGGCTTCGGCCTGCTCACCACGGTCGCCGCGGCGGGCGGGATCGTCGGGACCGCCGGCTACGACTGGCTGGAGCGGCACGCCAGCCTGGCGGCGATCATGCGCGTCGGGCTGGTCGTGGAGACGCTCACCCACCTCGGCCTGGCCCTGACCACCACCCCCTGGGTGGCGATGACGATCATGTTCGTCTTCGGCGTGCACGCCTTCGTCTGGGGGACGACGTCACGAACCGTGCGCATGCGCGCGGTCCCGAACCAGCTGCAGGGACGCGTGGGCAGCCTCTACTCGATCGGCGTCTTCGGCGGGATCGTCGCGGGCCAGGCGCTGGGCGGGGTCATCGCCCGGATCTGGGGCCTGACCGGCCCGTTCTGGTTCGCCTTCGTGGGCTCCGCCGTCATCCTGGCCCTCATCTGGCGGCAGCTCGCGCACATCGCCCACGCCGACGAAGCCGCTCTCGCCGCGGGTGCATGACTCTCGACCTGGTCGAGGCAGACGGTCGTCGACGTGGAGGAACACGTGCGGGGGATCGGGAAGCTGGCCCGGGAGTCCGGGCTGTCGGTCAGCGCCCTGCTGTTCTACGACGGCGCCGGCATCCTCGTGCCGGCCCGAGTGGACCCGCGGAGCAGCTACCGGTGGTACAGCGACGACCAGGTCGTCACCGCCCGGCTGATCGCCCGGCTGCGGCGGGTCGGCCTGCCGCTCGCCGACGTCGGCCGACTGCTCGCGCACCGCCGGGACCCCTCGGCGGTCGAGCAGATCCTCGGGGCGCACCTGACGCGCCTGGAGGACGGTCTGGCCGACGCCCGCCGTGAGTTCTTCCACGCCCGAGCCCTACTCGACCAGGAGAGCCCCGTGACGACCCAGCCGCCGGCCGTTCAGCGTGCACCCGGGCAGCTGGGGCCGGTCCCGCGCCTCAGGGCAGCGCGTCCACGCCCCGGCGGCCGTCGGCGTTCGCCTCCGCGGGGGTGCCCGGGGAGGTCAGCAGCAGGTCCAGGGCCGCGGCAGCGGTCCAGGACTGCGCGGCGCTGCCCAGCGGCTCACCGGTGAGGGGCTCGTAGTACTCCGCGAGCGACCCCTCGGCCAGCTGGGCCAGCGAGGCCGCGCGCAACGGCGCCGCCACGTCCGCACGCCCGCGCCGCTCCAGCATCCACACGAACAGCCAGTTGATCACCGGCCAGCTCGGGCCACGCCAGTACGCCCGGGGGCGGAAGTCCGGCGATGCGGGACTCGTGGTGGGCAGCACGGCGTACCGGAGGCCGGGATGGCCGGCCCAGCGCTCCGACCCCAGCAGCTCGATCATCGCCTGCTCCGCGGCCGGGTCCAGGCCACCGCACAGGAGAGGCGCGAAACCGGCCACCGTCTCCACCGGCAGCGTCCCACCGGCGCGCAGGTCGGTGTCCAGCGCGAGGCCCAGGCCGGCGTCCACGCTGGCCGCGACGCCGGCCCGGAAGCGCGCGGCGTGCTCCTCCAGCTCGTCCACCTCGTCCGCGCCCAGCGCCCGGCCGATCCGGGCCAGCGCGTCGCTGGCCGCGGCGAAGACCGCTGACATGAAGACGTCGGTGGTCAGGTAGCCGACCGTCGCACGGATGCGGGCGTCGTCGTAACCGGCGGCCTTGAGCTCCTCGACGCTGGTCAGGTAGCGGTCGTACTCCAGCCGGGTCGGGCGCTGGCTGGTGTCGGTGACGATCCGGGTGTCCCGGCGCTGGTACGGGGGGAGGTCGGCGGGGACGGCCAGCCGCGAGTACGGCCCGTCCCAGCGAGGGGAGTTGTCCATGCCGCCCTCCCACCCGTGGTACACGGTGATCAGGCCGGTGCCGAACGGGTCGCGCTCACGGGCGAGGTACCGGTGCCAGGCCAGCAGGCGCCGGTAGGCCCCCGGCAGCCACTCCCGGACGTGGGCCGACGTCGCCGCGCCCTGCTGATCGGCGATGGCGACGATGCGCTCGACCGCCAGCGCGTGCACGGGGGGCTGGCAGATGCCACTGGTCCGAGGCGCCCGAGGGGGGTCCTCGCTCACCTCGTCGCAGGCCCACCGGTCGGGCCCGGGGAAGTAGCTGTGCTCGTCGGGGTCGAACACGATGTGCGGCAGCATCCCGGTGCGCCACTGCCCGCTGAACAGGTGGTCCAGCTCCGCGCACGCCCGGCGCGGGTCGAGGTGGGCGATGCCCACCGACACGAACGCGGCGTCCCAGCTCCACTGGTGCGGGTAGAGATCGGGGGCGGCACGGGTCATCGGGCCGGCGCTGTTGGCGCGCAGGGCGTAGGCGGCGCGGGCCGTCAGCTCGGCGCCGCGGATGCCCCTGGCCACGGTCAGGTCGTCGGTGGTGCTCATGCCGGCACCCCCCGAGCGGAACGGAGCATCGCCGTGGCGCGGGGCAGCACCTCGTCCGCGGGGCCGGACAGCCGGGACTCGAACGCGAGCCAGCCGTCGTAGCCGATGTCGTCCAGGCACCTCAGCAGGGCCGCCCAGTCCAGGTGGCCGGCGCCGGGTTCGAGGCGGTTGCTGTCGGAGAGCTGCACGTGGCCGATCCGGCCGGCGTGCTCGCGCAGCGCCGCCAGCGGATCGGCCTCCTCGATGTTCATGTGATAGGTGTCCGCGCCCACCTGCACGCTGCTCAGGCCGGTCGCCGCCGCGAGCTCGGCGGCCTGCCCGAGCGTGTTGACCATGTGGTCCTCGTAGCGGTTCAGCGGCTCCAGGAGCAGGGCGGTGCCGGCCCGGGCCGCGACGTCGCCGAGCCGGCCCAGCGCGTCGAGCAGCACCTCGCGGTCGCCCTCGGGCGACCGGGGCGGGGTGAAGGGGGGCAGTCGCCGCGAGAACATGCCCCAGGACGCCGGGGTCATCGCGCCCACCCCGCCCAGCTCGCCGATGACGTCGAGCTGGCTGGCCATGTTGGCCAGCGCGTCGGCGCGGCGGGCCGGGTCGAAGTCGCCGATGAAGTGGTCCATCTCCACGCAGACCGTCGGCATCACGAGGCCGTCGCGCTGCGCGGCGCGCAGCTCCGGCAACCGCTCCCGGAGCGCGTGACCGCCGCGCCCGCGCAGCTCGACGGCGTCGAAGCCCCAGTCCAGCGCCGTCGCCCACTTGGCCTGCATCGTGTCTCCGGGGAGCACCTGCTCCTGCACGGCGAGCCTCACGAGGCGGCCTCCTCGTCCTGGGACGGGACCGGCCGGAAGTCGAGCACCATCTGCAGGGTCTCGGCCGGGTGCTCGTCCAGCAGCCGGTAGGCCTCGACGACGTCGTCGCAGGGCACGAGGTGGGAGATCAGGGGGGCGACGTCGATCGAGCCGTCGGCGACCAGGCCCATGAACACCTGGTGCAGCCGCTCGGTCGTCCACCGGCCCGCCAGCCCGGTCGGCACGCCACCGATCTGGGAGGCGATGATCTGGATGCGGTTGTGGTGGAACTCCTCGCCGAGGTGCAGCCCGGCGCCGTCCCCCTGGTAGAAGCCGGCGGCGACGACCCGGCCGCCCGGCGCCGTGGAGCGGACCGCCTCGTGCAGCGCCCGGTAGGAGCCACTGAGCTCGATGGTGACGTCGGCGCCCTCGGCCGCGGTGCGCCTGATCCGCTCGGCGACCGTGGTCTCCTCGTCGGCCGCGTCCAGGGTCAGCGAGGCGCCCAGCCGGCCGGCCAGCTCCAGCCGCGGAGCGATGGTGTCGACGGCGACCACGCGGGCGCCCGACAGCGCCGCCAGCCGGGTGGCCAGGAGCCCGATCACGCCCTGGCCGAAGACGGCCACCGTCTCGCCGAGGTGCAGGTCGGCCGCCAGGACGGCGTTCAGCGCGATGGCCCCCACGCGGGCGAACACCCCGGCCACCGGGTCGACACCGGTCGGCAGCTGACGGCCGCACAGCGACGCCGCGGGCAGGACCGCCTCGCTGCGGTGTCCCCAGATGCCGTAGACGACGTCCCCCGGCCGGAGGCCCGGCGTCTCCTCGAGGTCCGGGGCGATCTCGACGACGCAGCCGACCTCGCTGTAGCCCCAGCCGGTGACCGGGTAGTCGAAGCTGGCCCCGCCGGCGGTGAACAGCCGCGAAGCGACGTCCCAGTGCTTGGTCAGGTAGACGTTCGAGCCGCGGTAGGCGGTCATCTCCGTGCCGGCCGAGATGCCGGAGTAGAGGGTCCGCACCCGCACCGTCCCCGGCAGGAGCGGAGCGACCGCCTCCTCCACCAGGCTCACGCTGCGCGGACCGGTGAAACTCACCGCCCTGGGGGGTGGGCCCGCAACGCTGGACCGGAGCCCGGAACGCCCGCCGGAAGGAGTCGTTCCGGTGATGGTCAGGGATGGCAGGACTGTCGCCGGGCTCGTGGCCGGGTCGACCGAGGTCGTCACGCTGGGATCCCTCTCGCATTCCGCCGCATGAAGGTCATATCGGCGCTACGTGTCAGCACTTTACACGTAGCGAACGCGCATTTTATGCGTACGTATTGGCATAAATATGAGTGACCCACCCCACCGCCGCACCGGCTATCGTCCGGGCTCACTGCGGCAGGCGACGAAGGAGAAGCGCATGCGGAGCACGAATCGACGGGTCCGGCTGGCTGTTGCCGCGATCGGGGCGACGGCGCTGGTCGCGGCCTGCGGCTCCGACGACTCCGGTGGCGGAGGCGGCGGCGAGGACGGCGGCGCGCTGGTGGTCTGGACCCTGGAGAACCTGCCCGACCGCGTGGCGGCGCAGGAGGAGATCGCCGCCGCCTTCACCGAGGCCAGCGGGATCGAGGTCGAGCTGGTCGCCATCGACGAGGACCAGTTCAACCAGCTGCTCACGTCGTCGGCCGCGGCCGGCGAGCTCCCCGACGTCGTCGGCGCGCTGCCGTTGTCCGGTGTCCAGGCCCTGGCCGCCAACGAACTGGTCGACTCCGAGGCCGCCGCCGCCGTCGTGGAGGACCTGGGCGCCGACACGTTCTCCGAGCAGTCGCTGGAGCTGACCCGGGACGGCGACACGCAGCTGGCCGTGCCGAGCGACGGCTGGGCACAGCTCCTGCTCTACCGCCAGGACCTCTTCGACGCGGCCGGCCTGGAGGCGCCGGAGACCTACGAGGACATCCTGACCGCGGCGGAGACCCTGGACAGCCCGGAGGTGGCCGGTTTCACCGGCGCCAACGTCGGGAACGACGCGTTCACCCAGCAGACCTTCGAGCAGTTCGCGCTGGGGAACAACTGCCAGCTGGTGAGCGAGGACGGCGAGGTGACGCTCGAGAGCGACGAGTGCGTCGCCGCCTTCGAGTTCTACAACGACCTGATGACCAACTACTCGCTGTCGGGCGCCCAGGACGTCGACACCACGCGCGCCGCCTACTTCGCCGGCCAGGCCGCCATGGTGGTGTGGTCCTCCTTCATCCTGGACGAGATGGCCGGGCTGCGTGCCGACGCCCTGCCGACCTGCCCCGAGTGCACCGCCGACCCCGCCTATCTGGCCAAGAACACCGGCGTGGTCACGGCGATCGAGGGACCGGACGGCGAAGGCGGTGCGCAGTTCGGCGAGATCGTCTCCTGGGCGATCACCGTCGAGTCCCAGACGGACGCCGCGACGGAGTTCGTCAGCTACATGATGGAGGACGGCTACGAGCAGTGGATCGGCTTCTCCCCCGAAGGGAAGGTGCCGACCCGGCAGGGCACAGCGGACGAGGCGACCAGGTTCATCGACGCCTGGGCCACCCTCCCCGCGGGCGTGGACACGAAGGCACCGCTCGCGGACTTCTACCCGCAGGACGTCCTCGACGCCCTGCGGACCAGCCCGGACACCTTCTCCCCGTGGGGCATCACGCAGGGGCAGGGCGCGCTGGTCGGCGCCTCCCTCGGTGAGCTGCCGGTGCCGCAGGCGATCTCGGCCATGACCAGTGGCGAGGTGGACCCGGGCGAGGCGGCGCAACAGGCGTCCGCCGCCGTCCAGGAGATTGCCGACTCCCTGGAATGACCGAGGGCCCGGCGCTGTCCGAGCGTCGACGGGACCGCGGCCGCGGGGCAGGACCTCGCGGCCGCGGGACCCTGCGGCGGCGCGAGGCGCGGGCGGGGCTGACGCTGATCTCCCCGACCGTGGCCATCGTGGTCACGCTGGTGGTGCTGCCGATCATCTGGACGGTGGCGCTGTCCTTCCAGGAGCTGCGGCTGATCCAGCTGCGCACCGCCGGCCTGCTGGGTGACTACACGCTGTCCAACTTCTCCCAGGTGCTCACGTCCCCCGGTTTCTGGACCTCCCTGCGCACCACACTGATCTACTCCGTCCTGGGGACGGCGTCCTCCATCGGGCTGGGCCTCGTCGCGGCGCTGGCGCTGCGGCGCAGCTTCCGGGGGCGCACGCTGGTGCGGGCCTCCCTGCTGCTGCCCTACGTCGCCCCGGTCGTGGCGGCCACGTTCGTGTGGGGCGTCATGCTCAACCCCCAGTTCGGCATCGTGAACGAGGTGGGCACGAACCTGCTCGGCTGGGACGAGCCGATCGCCTTCCTGTCCGAGCGGTCGAACGAGCTGTCGCTGTTCGGGCTGACCATCCCGGTCCCCACCGCGCTGCTGACCGTGATCGTCTTCGAGATGTGGCGATCGTTCCCCTTCGCCTTCCTCTTCATCACCGCCCGCCTGCAGGCGGTGCCGGGGACGCTGGAGGAGGCGGCCCGGGTGGACGGTGCCACGCCGACGCAGCTCTTCCGCCACATCACGCTGCCCCAGCTGCTCCCGACGATCGCGGTGCTCTCGCTGTTGCGGTTCATCTGGACCTTCAACAACTTCGACGACATCTACCTGCTCACCGGCGGAGGGGCGGGGACCGAGGTGATCAGCGTGCGGGTGTTCGAGTACCTGATCAGCCGGGGCGACATCGGTGCCGCATCGGCGCAGGCGCTGGTGCTGGCCACCGTGCTGCTGGTGCTGGTCACCGTGTACTACCGGTTCGCGGCGAAGGACGAGGTGGCCTGATGGCCGGCATGGTGACGCTGCCCACCGACTCCCCGGCCGCCCCGCCCACGCCGGCGAAGGGCCCCACCGGCGGGCGGCGCTGGAACCGCAACACGGTCGAGATCCGGGTGCTCGGCGTCCTGCGGTGGGTGGTGATCGCCGGGCTGATGCTCTTCACGCTCTTCCCCTTCTACTACATGGTCCTGCTCTCCTTCCGTGACCTGAGCTCGCTGGTGCAGGACCCGGGACGGCTGCTGCCGACGCTCGCGGAGTTCACGGCCGAGACCTACCGCAACGTGCTGGCCTCGACCGAGTCCGGCGGCCAGGGCTTCCTGCGGTTCATGGCCAACAGCGGGCTGATCGCCCTCGGCACCGTGGTGCTGACGCTGGCCTTCGCCATCCCTGGCGCGTATGCCGTCGCGCGGTTGAAGTTCCCCGGGCAACGGCAGGTCAGCGTGCTGTTCCTGTCGGTGTACCTGTTCCCGAGCATCCTGCTGGCGGTCCCGCTGTTCGTCTTCTTCACCCGCGTGGGGCTGCGCGGATCCCTGGTCGCCCTGCTCCTGGTGTACGTGTCGCAGACGGTGGCGGTGTCCATCTACATGCTGCGCAACTACTTCCAGACCGTGCCGGCCAGCATCGAGGAAGCCGCCGCCGTCGACGGCGCCACCCGGTTGACGATCATGCGGAAGGTCACGCTCCCGCTGGCCATGCCGGCGATCCTGGCCAACGGCCTCTTCGTCCTCATGATCGCCTGGAACGAGTTCCTGTTCGCCCTGCTGTTCCTGGTGGAGAACCGCCCCCGGTGGACGGTCTCGCTGGGCCTGTCGCAGCTCGCGGGCAGCATCGAGATCCCGACGACCGTGCTGATGGCCGGATCGGTCATCCTGACGCTGCCCATCGTCGTACTGTTCTTTGCCAGCGAGCGACTGCTCACCGGGGGGCTGACCGCCGGGGCCGAGAAGGGGTGAGGAGCTGGGCGAGCACGCGGGACAGCTGCTCGACCTCATCCGCCGGGGTCGGGCACGTACGCGCGGGGAGCTGATCGAGCTCACCGGGCTGTCGCGCTCCACCGTGGCCGCCCGGGTCGATCTCCTCATCGGCGCCGGCTACCTGTGGGAGTCGGGCCGGATGGCCTCGGCCCGCGGCCGCCCCTCGAACGTCCTCACCCTCGACGGGTCCGGCGGCGTGGTGCTGGCCGCCGACCTCGGCGCCGCGCACGCGACCGTCGCCGTCTGCGACCTGTCCGGGCATGCCTTGATGGAGAGCGTGCACGACCTGCGCATCGCCGACGGTCCCGAGCCGGTCCTGCGCTGGTTGGAGGACCGTTGGCGCGGCATGCTGACGGCCGCGGGGGTGTCCCCCGAACGCGTGCTCGGCGTCGGGGTCAGCGTGCCGGGACCGGTGGACGTGCGCACCGGGCGGATCGTGCACCACACATCCGTCATGCCCGGGTGGCACGACTACCCGTTCCGGGACCACCTCCAGCAGCGGTTCGAGGCGGTGTGCGTGGTCGACAACGACGCCAACGCCATGGCCTTCGGCGAGTACCACACCCACTGGCCCTCGTCCTCACCGCTGCTGTTCGTCAAGGTGGCCACGGGCATCGGCGCCGGCCTGGTGGTGGACGGCCACGTCGTCCGGGGTGCCGACAACGGCGAGGGCGACATCGGGCACGTACGGATCACCAGCGCCGAGGACGGCCCCCTCTGCGTGTGCGGGGCGCGGGGCTGCCTGGCGGCGTCGGCGAGCGGGCGGGCCCTGGCCCGGGTGCTCCGCGAAGGGGGCGTGGACGTCTCGGACAGCCGATCGGTCGTCCAGCTGGCCCTGACCGGCCACGCCGAGGCCACCCGGCTGGTGCGGGAGGCCGGGCTGATGATCGGGGACGTCCTGGCGACCGCCGTGAGCCTGCTGAACCCGCGCATCCTGGCGCTGGGCGGCGACCTCGTGCTGGTGCAGGACCACTTCCTCGGCGCCGTCCGGGAGCGGCTGTACCAGCGCACCCAGCCGCAGGCGGCGCGCGGGCTGCAGGTGGTCACGAGCAGGCTGGGTGACCGCGCCGGTGTGGTCGGGGCCGCCCGTTTGGCCCTCGAGGAGGTCCTCTCCCCCGAGGCGGTGGACGCCGCCCTCGCCGCCCGTCAGGAGCTGGCCGGGCGCCCGGTGCCCTGAGCCGCCGGGAGCGGTACCCGCACACCGGTCCGCGCGGACTCCCGAGCGGCGAGCGCCACGGCGAGAGAGGCGACGCCGTCCTCCCCGTCGGCGGTGGGCCGGCCGTGGCCGCGCAGTGCCGCCTCGAACGCCGCGATCGTCGCGACGCCGATCGGTGGCGCGTCGGGCAGCAGAACCGGTTCCTCCCCGGCAGTGGTGCGGAGCACGAGCGTCGAGGGCCGACCCGGCGCCCGGGATGCGCGGAGCGCGGCCGACTCACCGAACACGTCCAGGTTGCTCCCGCCGTGCGGTGTGGCGAAGGAGCACAGGAACGACGCGACCGGTCCGCGGGCCATCGACAGCGTCCCCGCGATCACCTCCTCCGACCGGTCGCCGTCCTCCTCCCCACGGGAGGGCGTCGCGGCCTGCACCGACACGATCTCGTCGGCGAGGACGAAGCGCAGCGTGTCCGCGTCGTGGACCAGCAGGTCCAGCGCCGCTCCCCCGCCGGCCGCGCCGCTGAGCCGCCAGGTGCGGAGCTGCTCGGGCAGCAGGAAGGCGGCGGAGGTGTGCGCGGCCAGGGGGGTGCCCAGGGTCCCCGCGCTGATGAGGTCGCGGGCCGCCCGCACGGCCGGGTCGTTGCGGCGGCCGTGATTGGTGGCCAGGACCACTCCCGCTGCCGCGGCAGTGGCGACCATCGCCTCGGCGTCGGCCAGTTCGAGTGCGAGCGGCTTCTCGCACAGCACGTGCTTGCCGGCTCGCAGCGCGGCGATCGCCTCGGCGGCGTGCCGGTCGTTGGTCGTGCTGACGTAGACAGCGTCGATCCCCGGGTGGTCCAGGAGCCCGGCCAGGGAGTCGTAGCTGTGCTCGATCCCGTGCCGCCGCGCGTAGTCGGCGCCGCGCTGCGCCGAACGGCTGTGGACGGCGACGACGCGGCTGCCGGCCTGGGCCCGGATGCCTTGGATGATGGAGGTGGCGGCGATCTCGCTGGCTCCCGCCAGCCCCCATCGCACCCCGCGGGCGGACTCGACGACGCACCTCCGGGCCTCGGGTTCCGCGGAGCGTAGCGCCCGGCCTCTCGGAGGTCGCTCGCCAGCACTGCAATCACCGTTCCGGGACGTCTCTGAAACGGTCGGCCCATCCCGCCTTGATCAATGACGACGCCATCGATGCAGATGTCCTCGAGGATGCGGAACGACTTGCTGGGAGAATGGTGTCGCCAGCGTCCGCGGCTAGTACAGAACTACCTGTCGCACCAGTACGCGGTTCGACCGTCAGCGAGATCGTCCAGCTCGCCCCATCGGACGACCATGCAGTTCTCAGAAACAGTCGCGGACCTATCAGATACCTCGGGAACTCGCACTTCTAATGCCTGCCCTCGCAGGCGTGACCCTGACCGACACGCTCAGCTACGTGAAGATCGACGGAGCGCAAGGAATGATGGTCTAGAGCGCAGGGGACGATTCACCCACACACAAAGCGTTCACGTCGCCTGACCCAACCTGTCACCTACTCGCGCACCAGTCCCGTGTGTCCACCAGTCCAGGTGGTCTTGGCACCGTCGGGCAGTGTCTGGCTGGTGCGGTTCCCGGCGTGCCCCATTCGCTGTCGCCGAATACATCGAGGTGTTTTACAACCGTCGACGGCCGCACTTGACACTGGGCTACCGCACTCCGCTTGAAGCGCTCACCGACTACCGCGCTGCGGCAACCGTCGCAGCGTGATCATCCGAGGGCCCTGTCCACGATCCTTGACACAGCCCACTGGTGGCCAATGGGTTGCGCGGCGCAGGCCTGCGCGTCGGCCACCACTGCAACCTTGTAGGTCGTCGTGATCAGGGCGTCGCCGGACTCGCCACCGCAGGTCGCCGGCGCGCTTGGGAGGTCAGCGGCGGTGCGTCCGATGAAAACCGATTCTGGGACAGCACCTATGACAAGAATGGATTGCGGACTACAATGGGTCGGCGAGGAAGGGGCCCTCGCTCCGACAAGGCGCTGTCCTTTAGCGCGAGCGAGGAATGGTCGCTGGATGTCGTCATATGCTGACAGCCCCGTCGCTAGTCGTGCTGGCTTGTTTCAGGGCACTCGCGGGCCTGGTGGAAATCGGTTCGCGCCTGACGCAACTGGGTGCGAAGTTTCTTCGCTGCCGACTTGTCGACGCCAACCCGGGTGTCGAACTCCCAGTCGGCAACCGCTCCCAAGGCTTCATTTATGCAGTTGAGCATCACCATGACATCTTCCTCGTCGAGCTGGATAGCGAAGCTCGAGTCGTCTGCATCGCATGCGTGTCGCCTTATCAATCCATCTCCATAAAGTACTCATAGCCATCAGTGGGCTTGTAGGCCGACCCGCCATCTGGGTCCCTTGGGTTGTGGACTACGACCATACCGTCGTACCAATACGCAGTTTTCCCGGCTCCGAGTTTCCGCATCTCACCGCACCGAATAGCGTAGTCGATTTTAGCAACGAACGCGACAACCCAGTCAACCGATCACGATCAGGACAACGCGCTGGTCCCCGGTGGAGAGGAACTCGCGGCGGCCGGAATCGGGCACGTGTGCGCGCCTTCCCGACGTCGGCCGAAGCCTCCTTATCCGGCTGCCGGCAGCACCACCTCGCGGGGTCGCGTCTTCCACGGAGTCGGCCCGACGGCAGAGAAGCCGCCGCTCCTTCGACACCCCGGCTTCGTGCAGGCCAACACCGACGCCCCGGCCGCGGCCATCGCGTCGCTGCCCACGAGGTCCGCGACACCGCCCACCTCGCCGGGACGGCGCACAGCATCCCCGACTCGATGGCCGCCGTCGGCGCCGTGGCTGGAACCCGACGTCAACGACCACCGCCGCGCCCTCGGCGCGTCCGGCGAGACCGCCGTCGTCGTCTCCCGATCGGCTTCCCAGCGCCCTATCCGAGCGGGCTCCGGGGCAGCAGCCGGTCGCTGATGATCCGCTTCTGGATCTCGCTGGTGCCCTCGAAGATCGTCGTGAGCCGGGCGTCGCGCCAGTGCCGCTCGACCTGCCGTTCGGTGGTGTAGCCGTTGCCGCCGTGCAGCTGCATGGCCTGGTTGGTCACCCGCACCGACATCTCGGTGGCCTCCAGCTTCACCATCGAGGCCTCCTTGGCGACCGGCAGGCCGAGGTCGAGCAGGTGGGCGACCTGCCGGTAGAAGGCACGCGACTGCTCGATCTGCGCCGCCATCTCGGCGACGGCGAACCGCAGCGCCTGGAAGTCGCCGATCGGGTGACCGAACTGCTCACGCTCCTGCAGGTAGAGGATCGAGTCCTCGAGCGCCGCGCGGGCCAGGCCGACGGCGCGGGCGGCGGTGTGCACCCGGGCGGTGTCGAGGAACTTCTGCGCCTCGGCGAAGCCGGCCTGCTCGGCGGCCTGGCCCTCGGCGTCGCTGTCCTCGCGCGCGGCCCGGGCCTGGTCGATGACGTTGTCCTTCGGGATCCGGACGCCCTTGAAGGTGAGATCCCAGGTCAGGAAGCCGTGGTAGCCGATCTTGTCGATCGGGGAGCCGGACAGCCCCTCGGGGAACCGGCCGCGCTCCTTCTCCAGCAGCAGGTTCAGCAGCCCGGCCGAGCGGCGTTCCCCCTCCTCCGGCTCCCGCTCCCGCACCAGGACCTGGATGAAGTCCGCGGCCTTCGCGTTGCCGCACCAGCGCTTGCGCCCGGTGACCACCCACTCGTCGCCGTCGAGGACCGCGCGGGTGGAGACACCGGCCAGGTCACTGCCCGCGTCCGGCTCGGACAGCGCGATGGCGCCGATCCAGTCGCCGCGGGCGCTGCGGGCCAGCAGCTCGTGGCGGCGGGCGGCGTCGGGCACGGCGGTGCCCAGGCCCTGGGAACGGGCCAGGATGCTCGCCGTCGACATCCACGCCCGGGCCAGCTCCTCGCTGACCATGCAGTACTCGAAGACGCCGAGGCCCAGGCCGCCCTGCTCGGCGGGCACCGTGATGCCGAACCAGCCGAGGTCGGCCAGCCGGGCGAGCAGGGACGCCGGGATCTCGCCCTTGTGCGGGTCGAGCTCGTCGGCGACCGGCAGCACCTCGTCCATCGCGAACCGGCGGGCCTGCTCCTGCAGCTTCTCCCGCCCGGGCGTGTGCCACGGCGGCAGCAGCACCGGCGGCTCGGGCTGCCAGGTCTTGTCCCTCGACGTCATCGTCGGTCGTCTCCACTCGTGCGGGCGGATGATCACGGACACCTCTGCGGCTGGTGCCCTCCGTCCGCCGTCGCCACCCGTGGGGTGACCGGCCTCACCCGCGGGCCGCTTGAGCCGGGCCGCCTGACGTGTGGCCGAGCCGTGGCGCGGCCGGACGTCAGCGGGTGCGGCTCCAGCCGCGCTGCTGCGCCAGGCGGACGTAGTGGTCGACCAGGGCGGCGTCGTCGACGGCGCCGGTGTTGACCGCGCGGGCCGGGTCGACCCCCTGAAACAGCCGCTTCAGCGGCACCTCCAGCCGCTTCCCGGTGCGGGTGTGCGGCACTCCGGGGACGGCGATGATCTCGTCGGGCACGTGCCGCGGGGACGCCTGCTCCCGGATCGCCGCCTTCAGCTGGCCCCGCAGCTCCTCGGTCAGCTCCTCACCCGGCGCGAGCTGCACGAACAGCGGCATCCAGTAGCCGCCGTCGGGCTGCTCGACGCCCAGGACGACGGAGTCCAGGACGGCGGGAACGGACTCCACCGCGGCATAGATGTCGGCGGTGCCCATCCGCACCCCGCCGCGGTTGAGCGTCGAGTCCGAGCGGCCGGTGATGACGCAGGTGCCGCGCTCGGTGATCTCCAGCCAGTCGCCGTGCCGCCAGACCCCGGGCCACGGCTCGAAGTACGCCTCCCGGTATCGCTGTCCGGACGGGTCGTTCCAGAAGTACAGCGGCATCGAGGGCATCGGCTCGGTGATGACCAGCTCGCCCAGCTCGCCGATCACCGGCTCGCCGTCCTCGTTCCAGGCGGCCGCCGCGACGGCGAGCATCGGCCGCTGCAGCTCGCCGACCGTGACCGGCAGCAGCGGCGTGCTGCCGATGAACCCGGTGGCGACGTCGGTGCCGCCGGACAGCGACCCGAGGAAGACGTCGGCCTTCACCGCGTCGTAGACCCAGCGGAACGTCGATGACGGCAGCGGGGAGCCCGTCACCCCGATCATCCGCACCGCCGACAGGTCGTGCCGCTCCCCCGGCCGCTCCCCGGCCTTCTCGCAGGCGCCGAGGTATCCCGGGCTCGTGCCGAAGTACGTGAGAGCGGTGCGGGCTGCCAGCCCGAACAGAGCGTCGACCGTCGGATACGTGGGCGCGCCGTCGTAGACCACGACCGTGGCACCGGTCAGCAGCGCGCACGTCGAGATGTTCCACATGATCCAGGCGGTCGAGGCGTACCAGAAGAACCGGTCGCCGGCGCGGATGTCCATGTGCAGGGACGACTGCTTGTGCTGCTCCAGCACCACGCCGCCGTGCCCGTGCACGATCCCCTTGGGCAGCCCCGTCGTTCCCGACGAGTAGACGATCCACAGCGGGTGGTCGAAGGCCAGGGACGCGAACTCCGGCTCCTGCTCCTCGCGCACCGCCTCGGCCCAGGCCAGCGTGTCCGGCGGCAGCTCCGCCGGGAACAGCCGCGGGACGGTGATCGTCGTCCGAACGCTGGGCATGGCCGCGCGCAGCTCGGCGACGACGTCCCGGCGGTCGTAGTCCTTGCCGTTGAAGCGGTAGCCGTCGACGGCGACCAGCACGGTGGGCTCGATCTGGGCGAAGCGGTCGAGGACGGCGCGGGTGCCGAAGTCCGGCGCGCAGGCCGACCACACCGCACCCACCGCGGCCGCGCCGAGGAAGGCGACCACCGCCTCCGGCACGTTGGGCAGGTAGCCGGCCACCCGGTCGCCGGGGCCGACGCCGAGCCCGCGCAGGGTGGCGGCGAACGCGCCCACCTGCCCTCGCAGCTCCTCCCAGGAGAGCTCGACCGGCTCGGTGTCCTCGGCCGTGGCGATGACCGCCGGGTGGTCCGGGGTGCTCTGCCGGAACACCTGCTCGGCGTAGTTCACGGTCGTGCCGGGGAACCACTCCGCGCCGGGCATCTCCCG
>CADCTN010000021.1 GCA_902805535.1 uncultured Blastococcus sp.
TCCGCCCGCGACAAGATCAAGATGATGTCGACAGGAGCCACCCACGAGCTGCTCGAGATCGGCGTCATCTCACCGGAGCCCAAGCCCGTGCAGAGCCTGGGCGTCGGCGAGGTCGGCTACTTCATCACCGGGGTGAAGGACGTCCGCCAGTCCCGCGTCGGCGACACCGTCACGCTGCAGCACAAGCCGGCCACCGAGTCCATCGGCGGCTACCGCGACCCCAAGCCGATGGTCTACTCCGGCCTCTATCCCATCGACGGCAGCGAGTACCCGCTGCTGCGCGAGGCGCTGGACAAGCTGCTGCTCAACGACGCCGCCCTGACCTACGAGCCGGAGACGTCGGCGGCGCTGGGCTTCGGCTTCCGGGTCGGCTTCCTCGGCCTGCTCCACCTGGAGATCGTCCGCGAGCGGCTCGAGCGCGAGGCCGGCATCAGCCTCATCTCCACCGCGCCGAACGTCGTCTACCGGGTGGTCATGGAGGACGGCACCGAGGTCACCGTGACCAACCCCAGCGACTGGCCGGCAGGCAAGATCTCCGCGATCCACGAGCCGATCGTCAACGCCACGATCATCGCGCCCAGCGACTACACCGGCGCGATCATGGAGCTGTGCCAGGGCCGCCGCGGCCAGCTCGGAGGCATGGACTACCTGAGCGAGTCCCGCGTCGAGCTGCGCTACACCCTGCCGCTCGGCGAGATCATCTTCGACTTCTTCGACGCCCTGAAGTCGCGCACCCGCGGCTACGCCTCCCTGGACTACTCCGCGTCCGGCGAGCAGGTGTCGGGGCTGGTCAAGGTGGACATCCTGCTGCAGGGCGAGGCCGTCGACGCCTTCAGCGCGATCGTGCACAAGGACAAGGCCTACAGCTACGGCGTGATGATGGCCGGCAAGCTCCGCGAGCTCATCCCGCGCCAGCAGTTCGAGGTGCCGATCCAGGCCGCCGTCGGCTCGCGGGTCATCGCCCGCGAGACCGTGCGCGCCATCCGCAAGGACGTCCTCGCCAAGTGCTACGGCGGTGACATCACCCGTAAGCGCAAGCTGCTGGAGAAGCAGAAGGAGGGCAAGAAGCGGATGAAGATGGTCGGCCGCGTCGAGGTCCCCCAGGAGGCGTTCGTCGCCGCGCTCTCCACGAACGAGTCGACCGCTTCCAAGAAGTGAGCGGCCGGATCGAGGCGGTCTGCGTCTCCGGCAGCGACCTGCTGCCGCTGCCCGGCCGCCGTCCCAGCCGCTCGGGCATCGACAAGAAGCCGGTCACCGGCCGGGTGGCGGTGCACGAGCTCGGTCTGGACGGCGACGTCCAGGTCAACCGCAAGCACCACGGCGGGGAGGGGCAGGCGGTGTACGCCTACGCAGAGGAGGACGCCGACTGGTGGGCCGCCGAGCTGGACCGGGACCTGCCGCCCGGCCGGTTCGGCGAGAACCTGCGCACCACCGGGCTGGACCTGCGCAACGCCGTCCTCGGCGAACGGTGGCAGGTCGGGACGGCGCTGTTCGAGGTGAGCGCGTGGCGCACGCCGTGCGCGAACTTCGCCCGCTTCTGGGACGTCCCCGACCTGGTCAAGCGGTTCGCCGCGCACGGTGCCACCGGGGCCTATCTGCGCGTGCTCGAGACCGGAGAGGTCGGCGCGGGCGATGCGGTCGAGGTCGTGGTCCGCCCGGCTCACGGGATCACCGTGGAGACCGCGTTCCGGATCGTCATGACCCAGAAGTCCCGGCTGCCCGAGCTGGCCCCCGCGCTGCAGTACCTGCCGGTCAAGGCCCAGCCGAAGCTCCGCGCCACGATCGACGCGCGGATCGCCGCCAGCGCCTGATCCAGGCGGCGCGCTACTGTCCGCCGCGGTACGCCGGGGACCCGCCCGGCCCACGGGAGGACTCCATGCGCCGCACGGCCGCACCGCTGCTGGCCCTCGCGCTGCTCGCCGTCCCGGTGCTGGCCGCCTGCGGCGGTGGGGACGACGCCGGCGACCCCGAGGCCGCCGCGGAGCTGCTGGCGCAGGCCAGGGAGACCCTGGACGGGACCGACAGCCTGCACTTCGTGCTCACCAGCGAGAACGCCCCGGACACCGGGACCGAGCTCGTCGGCGGCGAGGGCGACATCGCCCGGCCGGCGTCCTTCGAGGGGACGCTCCAGGTGCTGGCCATGGGGTCCACGCTCGACCTCGCGGTGATCTCCGTCGACGGCACCGTCTACGCCCAGCTGCCCTTCGCCTCGGGGTACAGCGTGGTCGACCCCGCCCAGTTCGGCTTCGGCGACCCCGGCGCGCTCATCGACCCCGAGACCGGCATCTCCCGACTGCTCGGGTCGGCGGAGTCCGCCGAGCTGGGGGAGGAGCGGCGGGTGGACGGCGAGGTCGTCCGCGAGGTGACCGCGGAGCTCCCCGGTGACCTGGTGGAGCAGATCCTGACCAGCGAGGACCCCACGCAGGCGGTGCGGGCCCGCTTCTCCGTCGCCGTGGAGAGCGGTGAGCTGCTGCGCGCCGAGCTGACCGGCCCGTTCTTCACCGCGACGGACGAGGCGACCTACACCCTCGAGCTGAGCGAATTCGGGGCCGATGTCGAGATCACCGCACCGGCGACCGGCTGAGCGCCCGGCGCCCGGGGCTCCGCGTCCGGGGCCCGGGGCTGCGCCCCCGATGCCAGGGCGCCCGCTCGTCGTCCTCGCCACCCTGGCCGTCCTCGTCACGGCGGCCGACACCTACGTCGTCGTCCTCGCGCTCCCGGACATCCTCACCGGGGTCGGCGTCGGGCTGGACGAGCTGCAGCGGGCGACGCCGATCGTCGGTGGCTTCCTGCTCGGCTACACCGCGACCCTGCCGCTGCTGGGCCGGCTGGCCGACCTGCGCGGCCGCGTGCCGGTTCTCGTGGGCTGCCTGCTGCTGTTCGCGCTCGGCTCTCTGCTCACCGCCACGGCCGACGCCCTCGGTCCCGCCGTCCTCGGCCGCGGGCTGCAGGGCATCGGCGCCGGGGGACTGGTGCCGGCGACCCTCGCCCTGGTCGCCGACCGCTGGCCGCCCGAACGGCGGGCGCTCCCGCTGGGGGTCGTCGGCGCCGTGCAGGAGACGGGCGCGGTCCTCGGCCCGCTGGCGGGTGCGGCGGTGCTCGCCGTCGCTGATTGGCGGGCCATCTTCTGGCTCAACCTGCTGCTCGGGCTGGCGCTCGCCGCCGGCGCCGTCGTCACCGGGGACGTCCGCAGGCCCGACCCGGTCGGCCTTGCCCTCGGGGCGCTGACGTCGGCCGCCGTGGGACTGCAGCTCGCCGCCCCCGCCGCGCTGGCCGAGGACGTCACGCTCGGGCTCGCCTACGTGCCCGTCGTCGACGCGCTCGGCTGGACCTCGCCGCTGGCCCTGGTGGCGGTCCTGGCCGGCGCCGCCCTCGTCGCCCGCAGCCTCGCCAGGCCCGCCGGCGCGGTGCTGCCGCTGCGCGGTCTGCGGCGACTGGCCGGCGAGGTCGACGTGCTCGGCTCGGCGCTGGCCGTCGTGGCCCTCGGCAGCCTCGTCTGGGCGTTCGCCGCGGCCGACCCCGCCACCCAGGTCGTCGCGCACGGCCCGGTGCTGCTGCCGTTGGCCGTCCTCGCCGGGGCCGCCTTCGTCTGGCACGAGCGGCGGACCCCGGCACCGGTGCTGCCGCTGTCGGCGCTGCGGCCGGTGGGCGCCTGGGGCGCGCTGCTGGTCAACCTGCTGGTCGGTGCCGCGCTGGTCGCGGCGCTGGTGGACATCCCGCTCTTCGCCCGCAACACCACGACGCCCGGCGACCAGCTCGGCGCCGCCCTCGTGCTGCTGCGGCTACTGGTCGCCGTTCCGGTCGGGGCGGTCGCCGGTGGCTGGCTGTGCCGCACCGTCCCGGCGCGGTTCGTCGCGGCCGGCGGCATGGCGCTCACCGCGGCCGCCTTCGTCGCGATGACCCGCTGGGACGCCCAGTCCCTCGACGGTGCGCTGTCGACCGTGGTCCTGGTCGCCGCCGGCCTGGGGTTCGGGCTGGCGATCGCGCCGGTCAACGCCGTCCTCCTGGCGGTGACCCGGGCGGAGGTGCACGGCAGCGCGAGCGCGCTGGCGGTCGTGGCGCGGACGGTCGGCATGCTCGCCGGCCTGTCGCTGCTGACCGCCGTCGCCCTGCGCCGGTTCACCGCCGAGATCGACGCCATCGGCACGCCGTTCGAGCTCTGCCCGGAGACCCCCGCCGACTGCGCGGTGTACGACGCCGCCACCGAGGCGGCGATCCTGACCCAGCTGCACACCGTCTTCGCGGGGGCGGCGGTCGCGGCCGGGCTGGCCGCGGTGGCGGCGGTGCTCCTGCTGCGGGAGCGCCGGATCACCAGGAGTCCACGCCCCGAGGTGTGAGACCGCCGACCGCGCCACATCCGTGTGCTCGCGGCGCCACCTCGTCAGACGGTGAAGACGATCTTCCCGGCCGTACGGCCCTCGAGCATGCGCTCGAAGCCCTCGCGGGCCTCGCTGAGCGGCAGCTCGACGTCGATCAGCGGGCGGACGCCGGTGACGCTGCAGAGCTGGATCAGCGACTCGAGCTCCGCCCGGGTGCCCATCGTGGAGCCGACGACCGACAGCTGGGTGAAGAAGATCCGGTTGAGCTCGGCGCCGGGGTTGAAGCCGGTGGTCGCCCCTGACGTGACCAGCACGCCGCCGGGCTTGAGCGACTTGACGCTGTGGGACCAGGTCGCCTCGCCGACGGTCTCCATGACGCCGTCCACCCGCTCGGGCAGCCGCGCGCCGGTCTCGAACGCCTGGTCCGCGCCGAGCGCGAGGGCAGCGGCGCGCTTGTCCTCGCTGCGCCCGGTCACCCACATCCGGTAGCCACCGGCCCGGCCGAGCACGATCAGCGCCGTCGCCACGCCACCGCTCGCGCCCTGCACCAGCACCGTCTGACCCGGCCGGAGGCCGGACCGGACGAAGAGCATCCGGTAGGCGGTGAGCCAGGCGGTGGGCAGGCAGGCGGCCTCGGCGAAGGAGAGGTCGGCCGGCTTGGGCAGCAGGTTCCGCTTCGGGACGGCGACCCGCTCGGCGAGCGTTCCCTGATGGACCTCCGAGAGCAGCGAGCGCTTGGGGTCCAGCGTCTCGTCGCCCCGCCAGTCGGGGCTGGAGATCACCGCGTGGACGACGACCTCGTTGCCGTCCTCGTCGATGCCGGCCGCGTCGCAGCCCAGGATCATCGGCATCTTCTCCGCCGGCAGCCCGACCCCGCGCAGGCTGAACAGGTCGTGGTGGTTCAGCGACGCGGCCTTCACCTGGATCGTCGTCCAGCCCTCGCGCGCCTCCGGCTCCGGGCGGTCCCCGACCTCCAGCACGGACAGCGGGTCCTGGGGGGCGGGCGTGGCGACGAAGGCAGCGAGCATGATCGGACGCTAACCGAGTCGCGGACGGGCCGCCGGACGCGGGTACGGCCACCGGCGGCCGGGGGGCCCGGTCAGCGGACGACGACGACGAACTCCCCGCGTGGCACGAACTCACCGATCACCGGCGCTCCGGGGACCTCGCCGCCGAGGAGCAGGCCGCCCGACGTCTGGGCGTCGGCCAGCAGCAGCGCCTCGTCCTCGGACACCGCGGACAGGTCGCTGTGCGGGCGCACCCAGTCGAGGTTGCGGCGCGTCCCGCCGGAGACGAAGCCGTCGGCCAGCGCCTGGCGCGCACCGGTCAGGTAAGGGACGGCGGCGGCGTCGACCACGGCCGTCACGCCGCTTGCCCGGGCCATCTTGTAGAGGTGCCCCAGCAGCCCGAAACCGGTGACGTCGGTGCCGGCCCGGATCCCGGCGCCGACGGCGGCCTGGCCGGCCTCCCGGTTGAGCGCCGTCATGGAGTCGACCGCTGCCGCGGAGACCTCGCCGGTGGCCTTCATCCGGCTGTTGAGCACCCCGACGCCCAGCGGCTTGGTCAGGGAGAGCGCCGTTCCGGGGACCGCGGCGTCGTTGCGGATGATCCGGTCGAGGTCGACCAGGCCGGTCACCGCCATGCCGTACTTGGGTTCCGGATCGTCGATCGAGTGCCCGCCCCCCACGTGGCAGCCGGCTTCCTGGGCGACGTCGAGGCCGCCGCGCAGCACCTCGGCGGCGAGCTCGGCGGGCAGCACGTCGCGCGGCCAGCCGAGCAGGTTGACGGCGACGACCGGCGTGCCGCCCATCGCGTAGACGTCGGACAGCGCGTTGGCCGCGGCGATCCGGCCGAACGTGTACGCGTCGTCCACGACCGGGGTGAAGAAGTCGGTGGTCAGCACCAGCCCCTGGCCACCGGCGATCCGGACGACGGCGGCGTCGTCACCGTCGTCGAGGCCGACGACCAGCTCCGCGTTGGGCGAGGCGGGACCGGTGGCGGTGAGTCCCGCGACGACCGCCTCGAGCTCGCCCGGTGGGATCTTGCACGCGCAGCCGCCGCCGTGCGCGTACTGGGTGAGCCGGATCGTCGCGGGCGCGCTGGTCACCTGTCCGACGGTAACCGCCGCGCCCGCGACCGACACCGCGACGGAGGCCGGAGTCAGGCGCGGCCCCCGGGGAGCACGACGAGCCGGGGAGCCGCCGGAGCGGGGTTCCTGCCCAGCGCCCGCCCGGCGGGGTGCCGGTCGACCGGCGGCACGCCCAGATCGGCGAGGTCACGCCGCGGCGCCGTCCCGCCGGTCGGCGCGACGCCCTCGATGCGGTCCTCGCGGAACCAGCGCACCGCCTCGCGCTCGCGGCACCACGCCACCAGGAACCAGTGCCGCCCGCTCCGGGCCAGCAGCTGCGGCTCGACCTCGCGCCGGGTGACGCTGCCCCGGCCGTCCCGGTAGTCGAGCAGGAGCACGCGCGAGCGGGTGACCGCCTCCTCGACGACCGCCCGGATGCCGGCGGAGCGGCCCGCCTCGGCGCTCACGCCCATGCTGGTGGCCAGCAGCTCGCCGCGGCGGCCCGGATCGGGCTCCAGCACGTCGAGCACCTTCTGCAGCGCCGCGTGCCCGTCGGCGGCGTAGGGACCCGGGGGCTGGGCGGCCAGCGCGACCGCGACGGCGGCGGCCTCCTCCGGCGTGAGGGTGACCGGCGGCAGCGAAGCGGTGGGGCGGCGGGGCTCGGTGCGGTTCACGTGTCGGATGCTGGCAGGGGCCACTGACAATTCGCCGGCGCGGGCGGGCACGTAAGGTCGGCGGCGGAGGCGTCAGGGTGTCTGGTGACCCCCGCGGCCTCTAAAGCCGACGTGGCCGAGTACCTCGGTCAGGCGGGTTCGATTCCCGTCCGCCTCCGCCAACGCGCACCTACGCTGCGAGGCGATGAGCGCCGATCCGCGCCGGCAGGTGCCGCGCACCGACACCCTCCTGGCCGACCCACGCCTCGCCGCGGCCGGCGACCGGCTCGGCCGCGGCCTGGTCAAGGGCGCGGTGCAGCGCGTGCAGCAGCGGATCCGGGACGGCGAGGTCGCGCCGGCGGCGGCGGTCGCGGCGGTGCTCGCGGCGCTCCCCGGGACGGCGAGCAGCCTGCGGCCGGTCCTCAACGCCACCGGCGTCCTGGTGCACACCAACCTGGGTCGCTCGCCGCTGTCCCCGGCCGCCGTCGCGGCCGTCACCGCCGCCGCCGGCACGACCGACGTCGAGCTGGACCTGGCCACCGGCCGCCGCGGGCCCCGGGGCGAGGCCGCCATCGCCGCCCTGCTCGCCGCCGTGGCGGCCGCCGAGGCGGCGATCGTGGTCAACAACTGCGCCGCCGCGCTGGCCCTGGTGGCCACGGCTCTCGGGCAGGGCCGCGAGCTGGTCCTGGCCCGCGGCGAGCTGGTCGAGATCGGCGACGGCTTCCGCATCCCGGACCTGCTGACCTCCACCGGCGCCCGCCTCCGCGAGGTGGGGACGACGAACCGGGTGACCCTGGCCGACTACCGCGGCGCCCTCGGACCCGACACCGGGGCGGTGCTCAAGGTGCACCCGTCGAACTTCGTCGTCCGCGGGTTCATCCGGGCCGTGGAGGTGGCCGAGCTGGCCCGGTGCCTGGACGACGCGGCGCTCCAGGACAGGGCGCTCGAGGGCGTGCCACTGGTCGCCGACGTCGGGTCGGGGCTGTTCCGGCCGCACCCGCTGCTGCCCGACGAGCCGGACCTGCAGAGCACGCTCGCCGCTGGGGCCGACCTCGTGCTGGCCAGCGGCGACAAGCTGCTGGGCGGCCCGCAGGCCGGCCTCGTCCTGGGCCGCGCCGACCTCGTGCAGCGGTTGCGCCGGCATCCGCTGTACCGGGCGCTGCGGGTGGACAAGACGACGCTCGCGGCGCTGGAGGCCACGCTGCGCGGGCCGCTGCCGCCGGTGCAGGAGATGCTCGTGGCCGACCTCGACGGGCTGCGCGCCCGCGCCCGCGCCCTGGCCGCGCGCCTGACCGGGGCCGGGATCGACGCGGTCGCCGTGGACGCGGAGGCCCGCGTGGGCGGGGGAGGGGCGCCCGAGCACCCGTTGCCCAGCGCCGCGGTGTCGCTGCCGTCGTCCTTCGCCGAGCGGCTGCGCCTGGGCAGCCCGCCGGTCGTCGGCTACGTCGAGGGCGACCGGACCCTGCTGAACCTGCGCAGCGTGCCCTCGTCGGAGGACGAGCAGCTCGCGGACGCGGTGCTGGCGGTCGCCGCGGGATGACCGGACCCGATGTGAACCACATGGACGTCATCGCGACCGCCGGGCACGTGGACCACGGCAAGTCGGCGCTGGTCCGTGCGCTGACCGGCATGGAGCCCGACCGCTGGGCCGAGGAGCGCCGCCGCGGGCTGACCATCGACCTCGGATTCGCCTGGACGACGCTGCGCTCGGGTCGCCGGATCGCGGTCGTCGACGTGCCCGGGCACGAGAAGTTCGTCGGCAACATGCTGGCCGGGGTCGGGTCGGTCCCCGCCGCGCTGCTGGTCGTGGCCGCCGACGACGGCTGGTCGGCGCAGACCGCCGAGCACGTCGCGGTGCTGGATGCGCTCGGGGTGCGGCACGCCGTGCTGGCGGTGACCAAGTCCGACCTCGCCGACCCGGCGCCGGTGATGGCCGACGTCCGGGAGCGCCTGGCCGCGACCTCGATGGGCGTGGTGCCCGCCGTGGCGGCGTGCGCGGTGACCGGCGAAGGCATCGGTGAGCTCGGGGCGGCGCTCGAGGCCCTGCTCGCGGGGCTGCCACCGGCTGACCCGGACGCCGCCGTGCGGCTCTGGATCGACCGCGCCTTCACCATCAGGGGGGCCGGCACCGTGGTGACCGGAACCCTTGCGGCCGGCAGCGTGGCCACCGGTGACCGGCTGCTCCTGGGCGATCGGGAGGTCGTGGTCCGGCGGGTCCAGTCACTGGGCGCCCCGGTGGAGCGGGCGGCCGCCACGGCCCGGGTGGCGCTCAACCTCCGGGACGTCGCCGTCGACGACCTGTCCCGTGGCGACGTCCTCCTGACCCCCGCGGCGTTCCGCCGGACCGAGGTCGTCGACGTGACCCTCGCCGACGAGCCGGCCGAGCGGTTGCCCGCGGAGCCCGTGGTCCATATCGGCTCCGCGACGGTCAGCGCCCGGCTGC
>CADCTN010000022.1:0-8509 GCA_902805535.1 uncultured Blastococcus sp.
GCCAGGAGGGCTCGCCTAGTGGCCGATGGCGGCGGTCTTGAAAACCGCTATGGGGTAACACCCATCGTGGGTTCGAATCCCACGCCCTCCGCTCTGATCAGCGGTTTTGCGCTGCCCGAGGGGCTCCGGCGACGTATGCCCGGCGCCGTTGTCCGCTCGCGTGCCCGCTACGTGCCCGTGCGGTTCGAGGTCGTGCCCGCTGCGAGGCGTCCGAGGCGGGCCGCGACCTCGGCGTCGCGCCGCTCGGCCGCGTGCTGGTAGATCATCGCCGCGCGGGACGACGAGTGGCCGGCACGTCGCATGACCTCGGCCAGGGTCGCCCCGCTCTGCGCCGCCAGGGTGAGTCCCGCATGCCGCAGGTCGTGCAGATGGACGCTGGGCAGGTCGGCCGCTCGCCGGGCCGTGCTCCAGGCGGCGTGAACGTGGTGGGCGCGGAGAGCCCTGCCGTCCCTTCGTACGAACAGCCGAGCAGTCGGTAGCGCTGGGGAGCGGGTCTGCAGGTGCTCGGCCAGGGCTGAGACGCCCTGCGGGGGGAGGTGGACGACGCGCTGGCTACCCGCTTTCGGTGGGCTCTCCACGGGGCCGGCTGGCGACTCGATACCGGAAAGCCGCTGGCCGCTCCGCCCGGACAGGTCGGTCAAGCGAGTGATGCGTTGGCGGTCTTCCATCGGCTCACGGGACGGGCTAGCTCCGTAGCGCTGGCTTCGCGATCACTTCACGGACCACATCCTCGGTCGACATGGCGTAGACACCGAGCCGCACAGCCTCTGCAAGGCGCTCAGGCGTGACCTGAGACGTTGCGTCATGGGCGATGACGACTCGGTAGTCGCGCTCGCTGGCGTCAAAGATCGTCGCCCGTGGACAGTTCGGGAAGTTGCAGCCGGCCACGACGACGGTGTCGACCTCGAGGTCGTGCAGGTGGCTGTCGAGCGAGGTGCGGTGAAAGGCACTCCACCGTGGCTTCCACATCACGACCTCATGGTTCGTGACCTGTTGCAGCTCCCCCGCGAGGAGGGCGTCGCTGTCAAGCTCGATGTCGGGCAGGAGGCCTGGTGCTATCTGCGCGCCTGCCGAGCGGGGCCGCACGATCGGGGCTCCGTTCTGGATGGCAGCGCGGCGGACCAGGTCGACGTCGTCTCCGTCGTACAGGCGGATCACGTGGACGATCGGCCGGCCGGTCGACCGGTACGCCTCAACTAACTGGGTCATCTCAGGCAGCCGGTCCGAGGTGCCTGAGATGGGGCTGGCTCCTCCGTCCAGGAAGTCGACCTGCGTGTCGATCACCAGGAGCGCCGAGGACGCGAAGTGTGGCGCGGTGAAGGTGTCGTTCGACGTGGGGCTCCCCATGCGGCCACATCGTAACGGCCGCCTCGTGCTGCCAGATCAGCAAACGGCCACGTGCTGGAGGATCTGCGGATGACCTCCTCGCCTCGCCCTGTCACGGTCATCAGCGGCGGCGGCCGCGGCATCGGGGCTGCTGCCGCCCTGCATCTGGCGGACCTAGGGCACGCTGTGGTGCTCAGCTACCTTCAGGATCACGCTGCGGCCGAGGGGGTCGTGGCCGCTATCCGAGCCGGCGGGGGGCGTGCACTCGCCGTGCCTGGTGATGTTGCGGACGCAGAGGCCGTCGACGCGCTGTTCGACGCTGCTGTCCCGTTCGGACCGGTGACTGGGCTGGTGAACAACGCTGGGCTGACCGCACATGTCGGTGACCTCGCCGACACCCCGGTCGAGGTGGTCCGCCGGGTGGTCGAGGTCAACCTGACTGGGGTCCTGCTGTGTGCCCGCCGCGCCGCCCAACTGATGTCCACGACCCGGGGCGGGCGAGGCGGAGCGATAGTCAACGTTTCTTCGGCCGCGGCCACACTCGGCTCGGCGCACGAGTACGTGCACTACGCGGCCGCGAAGGCCGGCGTCGAGGCGCTGACCGTGGGCTTGGCTAAGGAGCTGGCGGGCCAAGGGGTACGCGTCAACGCGGTGGCCCCAGGGATCGTCCGTACCGGCATCCACGCCGCCGCCGGAGATCCCGAACGCCTGGAACGGGTCGTACCGCGCGTCCCCCTGGGGCGCGTCGGAGAGCCCGAGGAGATTGCGCCGGCCATCGCCTGGCTGCTCGGTCCCGAAGCCAACTACGTCACCGGTGCCAGCATTCGCATCGCCGGAGGCCTTTGACCGTCCCCGATCAGGGATCCCCTTGCGAGACACTCGCCCGCTGTTGGTCCGCCCAGTTGCCCGAAACGAGACCGCAGTGGCATTCGCGCGCGCGTCCCGCGCGACGGTCAGCGCGTGGATGCGCCGGAGCGTCGCCGCCGCTGACGTAGCGGAGGACGTCTTATGAAGTTTAGGCAGGTTTATCTCAAGTCGATAAACCAGATAAGACGAGTGAGATCGCCGCGTGGACCCGATCCGGAACCCCTACACGCCGAACGCCGGTGCGCAACCACCCGCTGTACTGGGCCGCGACGTGCAGCTCCAGACCTTCGACCTGCTGCTGCGTCGCATGAGCGCAGGGCGCACTGAGCAGTCCATGATCATCACGGGCCTTCGCGGCGTCGGCAAGACCGTGCTGCTTGGTCGGTTCCGAGGCAAGGCGCAGGAACTCAACTGGGTGGTGGTCGAGCGCGAGGCGTCCAAGCACGACGACGCGCAGTTCCGACGGCAGATGGTGAGTGCGATCCGCACCTCGTTGTTCGAGATGTCACCGAAGGCACGCTGGGGTGAGCGTATGCAGCGCGCTGCGGCTGTACTGAAGTCTTTCAGCGTCTCGGTCGACCCGACCGGAACGTTGACCGGCGGAATTGACGTCGACGCTGCGCAGGGCTTCGCCGACCAGCAGGAGCTTCAAGCTGACCTCACCGACCTTCTCGTGGCGGTGGGAGAGGCCGCCAAGGACACGGGCAGGGGCCTCGTGCTGCTCTTCGACGAGGTGCAGTTCCTGTCTACCACGCAGTTGGAGGCGCTGATCTCAGCGCTTCACAAGACCGTGCAGCGAGGACTCCCCGTCACGATGGTGGGTGCCGGCCTGCCGCAGATCGCAGAACTCGCCGGGGACGCGAAGTCCTACTCGGAGCGACTGTTCAAGTTTTCCCGGATCGGAAACCTCGACGACAAGGACGCCCGCGCCGCGCTGGCTGAGCCCGCTCAAGCTGAGGACGCCGATTACAGCGACGAGGCGCTGGACCTGGCGATCGGGGTCACCGGCGGCTACCCGTACTTCTTACAAGAGCTCGGTTACGCCGTGTGGGGCGTCGCCGACGGCCCCACGATCACTCGGGAGGACATCGCCTTGGCCCTCCCCACCTACGAGGCAAAGCTGGACGAGTCGTTCTTCCGGGTGCGGCTGGATCGGGCGACCGAGATGGAGCGCATCTACCTGCGTGCGATGGCCGAGCTCGGTCCCGAAGCGCAGAAGGCCCAGGACGTGGCGGCCGTGATCGGGCGCAAGTCGACGCAGATGGGCCCAACTCGCGCACAGTTGATCAACATGGGGCTGCTCTACACGCCCGAGCACGGTTACGCCGCGTTCACGGTGCCGCACTTCGACAAGTTCATGCTGCGTGCCATGCCCGAGCTCGTGATGCCGCCGGAGCGTCTCAAGCGTTCTCGGAAGACGGATTGACCACGCCTGTGCTGTTCGGCCGCCGTGGCGAATCACACGAGGAAGTCGCGGGCGGTGTTGCCCGGGGCCGCAATCGAGCCAGGGAGGTAGGGGCCACCAGTCTGGTGGACGCCACGCGTGAACGCGCGTGCTCCCGTATGCCTACGGTGATCACGCGGCATGTGGGCTGGGCCGGTCTCGTCAGTGTCCGTGCCCGCTGCGTGCCCGCTGCGTGCCCGTAGCACGGGCACGGATGGTGGTCGGAGGGTCGACAGAGGCCAACGACGGTAAGCCTGTGACCAGGCTGAACCGCTCGAGGCGCAGGTCTCCCTCACCTCACGTGCCAGGCTTGAAAACCGCTATGGGGTAACACCCATCGTGGGTTCGAATCCCACGCCCTCCGCACGGGCGGCTGCGCGATCCGGCGGCGACCTGAGGTCGTGGCCGCCAGGTGGCGGTGAGCCGCGCGGTCCGCAGCGGCTCACCGCCCAGCGATCCGGCTACTGCAGGGGGAGCTGCTCGTCGTGCTCGTCGGCCGGTCGGGTCCCGACGATGCGCCGGTCGCGCTCGCTGATCGGCACGTCGTCGATGCTGGCCTCGCGGCGGCTCATGTAGCCGTCCGCGTCGAACTGCCAGTTCTCGTTGCCGTAGCTGCGCCACCACTGCCCGGCCGCATCGCGCCACTCGTACTGGAAGCGGACGGCGATCCGGTCGTCGGTGAACGCCCACAGGCTCTTGCGCAGCGCGTAGTCCTGCTCGCGCGCCCACTTTGCCGTCAGGAACGCGACGATCTCGGCTCGGCCCGTGATGAACTCGGACCGGTTGCGCCACCGCGAATCCTCCGTGTACGCCGCGGCGACCCGCTGCGGGTCGCGGCTGTTCCAGGCGTCCTCGGCGGCCTGCACCTTCGCCCGCGCGGAGGCCTCGTCGAACGGGGGCAGCGGCGGTCGCTGGACGGTCATGCCGCTGAGACCGCGACGACGGGGATGGGATCCGCCGCATCGGCCTCGCGGGCCGCCGTGACGCCGTCGGCACTCGAGTGGTCGATCACGGGCAGGGTGCTCATGGCTGGTCTCCGTCAGGTAGTCCTCGACGCTTTGTTCTCTGAGCCTTGTTCTCTCACATCTGGCAAGAGTTCGTGCGGTCGAGCCGCGGGGCGCGCTGCGGCGGCGACGTCGGCATCCTCCCGGCGGCCGCCGATGGGGAGGGGAGCGCCCGACACGCCGCGCGGGGGCGCCCCGCGGATGACTGCACGCCGTTTCCCGCATCCGCGCTGGTGAACGGGCGGTTTGTCGACAAGGCGGCGACCCGGGGGACGGGTCACCGACCGCCCCCGACGGCGCCCGCAACGATCCGGTGACGGCCGTCCAGGGGCGGTTCGCAGCACGCCGATCGCGGCGCGCGCCGACCTACCTTTCCCCTTGTCCGCGGCACTTCCCCGCCGCGGCGACGGTACTGAGGAGTCCGCGCGTGGACATGGGTATGACGGTGGGATGGCCGGCGGCGGCGGTCGTGGGTTTCCTCGTGCTGACCGGTCTGGTGGTGGTCCTGGGGACCAGCTCGACGGCCCGCTACGAGTTCGAGCGCAACGGGGCACGCGAGCAGCAGCGCTCGGCCGCGCGGCACTCCGGGGCGCATCCCGCCGGCAGCCGGCTGCCGGCCCGGGAGGCGGGCGCCACCGAGGCCCAGCTGCGTCCGCAGGCCGTCGACGTCGCCGTCCGACCCGGCCCCGCTCCGGTGACCCGCGGGCCAGGCTGGTGGCTGGTCGACGACTCCGCGCAGGCCGTGGCCGGTCCGTTCACCGAGCGGATCGACGCCGACTGGGCGGCCCTGGCCGGGGACCTGCCGGCGATCTCGGTCTACGGCGCCCGGCACGCCGACGGCACCGTGGCGCCCCGGCCCTCGCCGGAGGAGCGGGCCTGGCTCAGCGACCTCGGCGACCAGCTCGACCGGTTGCCCCGCGACTGGGACGAGCTGCTCACCGACACCGACCCGCTGACGACGCTGGTCGTGGAGATCGCGGCGGCGCTGGTCGAGGCCGGCCTGCCGCTGCACGACGCCACGCAGGGTTCCCCCGCCGGTGGCGTCTGCCTGGTGCCCGAGAGCGGCTTCCGCGGCGTCGTCGTCACCTGGCGGAGCCACGACCGGATGAGCGTGCACCACGTGCGGGGGGCTGCTGCCGACGCCACCGTGCAGCAGTCGATGAACGCCGCGATCGCCGACGTCCTGGGCAACCTGGGCTTCGTCGTCGAGCCGCGGGGCGCGACGGGCGGCTCGCTCGTCACGGCGCTGAGCTGACCACGGACCGCAGGGCGCGCTACAGGAACCGCGCCGACGTGCCGATCATCCGGCCGAGTGAGGGACGGGGCATCACCCGAGACCCGCGCAGCCGACAGGAAGAGACCATGGCCGGGAAGTCTGTGCTGGCGGTCGGGGCGCACCCCGACGACATCGAGCTGGGGTGTGGCGCGTCGCTCCTCGCGCACGCCGCCGCCGGTGACGTCGTCACCATGCTGGTGATGACCGGCGGCGAGAGCGGCCCGGGCCCGGGGAAGCGGCACTCCGAGCAGCGGGCCGCCGCCCGCACCCTCGGCGCCACCCTGCGCTGGGGCGGACTGCGCGACTGCGCCGTCGTCGCCGACACCACCACCATCGACGTCGTCGAGGCGGTCCTCACCCAGACCCAGGCCGACCTGGTCTACGTGCACGCCCCCGAGGACAGCCACCAGGACCACCGGGCCACCGCCGCGGCGACCCTGTCGGCCGCCCGTCGCCTCTCCCGCGTCCTGCACTACCAGAGCCCCTCGACGCTGGCCTTCGCCCCGACCGTCTTCGTCGACATCACCGCCTTCCTCTCCGGCAAGCTCGCCGCCCTGGGTGCGCACGGCTCGCAGGTGGAGTTCTCCGCCATGGTCGAGCCCGACGCCGTGCAGGCGTCGGCGCGGCACTGGGGAGCCCAGGCCCGCATCGGTTACGCGGAGGCGTTCGCGCCCACCCGCATGGTCCTCGACCTCGCCCCCGTGCCGGCCCGCCCCGCGGACCGCCGGCGGTCGGGGAGCCGGGTCGTGCCCGCGCCGCGTCGTCCGGCTGCCGCCGGTCGATGAACCCAGCTCCGGCGACCCGATCGGCGCACGAGGGCCGGCCCGACGGCCGCCGTACGGTCCTGGTGGCCTACGTCGTCGTGCTCGCCGCCACGCTGGCGGCCTTCGGCGTCGACCCGGTGCTCGGGTGGATCGCCGGCGCGCTCAACATCGTGTTCGCCGTCTACTTCTTCCGGCACCTGGCCTTCGCGGTCGCGGCCGCGCGCTGGGCCGAGGCCGATCTGCTCGCCGCCGACGTCGACCTGGACGGCTACACCCCCTCGGTCGCCGTCCTGGTCGGCTGCAAGAACGAGGAACTCGTCGTCGACGGCATGATCACCGCGCTGCTGGCGCTGGAGTACCCCGCCGACCGGCTGACCCTCGTCGTGGTGAACGACGGCTCGGACGACGGCACCGGCGCCGTCCTGGACGCGTGGGCGGCGGTCGAGCCGCGCCTGCGGGTGCTGCACCGGCCCCCGAACGCCGGCGGCGGCAAGTCCGGCGCGCTCAACGAGGCCCTGGCGACGATCGCCGCCGAGGTCGTCCTGGTGTTCGACGCCGACCACGAGCCGGAACCCAACGCCCTGCGCCGCCTGGTCCGCCACTTCCGCGACCCGAGCGTCGGCGCGGTCATGGGCCGTTGCGTCATCCGCAACGGCAAGGAGTCGACGATGGCCACCACGGTCTTCGTCGACTTCCTGTCCGGCTACCTGGTCAACGAGTACGGACGCCAGGCGCTGTTCGAGCTGCCGGCCTACGGCGGGGCCAACTGCGCGGTGCGGATGTCGACCCTGCGCGCCCTGGGCGGCTGGAACATCGAGACCGTCACCGAGGACACCGACCTCACCCTGCGGGTGCTGCTCTCCGGCCAGCGCGTGCGCTACGACGTCTCGGCCATCGACTACGAGGAGGCGGTGGTCACCGCCCGGCGCTTCTGGACCCAGCGCTACCGCTGGGCGCGCGGGCACCAGAAGTGCTTCCGCGACTACTGCTGGCCGATGCTGCGCTCGCCGCACCTCACGGTGACCGAGAAGGGCGAGTCGCTGCTCTTCCTGCTCGGCTACCACGTCCCCGTGCTCAGCGGCATCGGCGTGCTGCTCACCGTCCTGCGGGCCTTCGAGATCGGCGACCAGCCGATCATCGGCCTGCTGCCGCTGTCCATGCTGCTGTTCGTCGGGCCGCTGGCCGAGCTGACGGTGGGTCTCCTCGTCGGCCGGGTCGAGCGCCGCGCGGCCTGGTCGCTGCTCGGGTTCCTGCCCGCGTTCGCGCTGTCCATCTGGATCACCACGCGCGCCTACCTCGACGGCATGCTCGGGCGCCCCTACACCTGGATCAAGACCGCCCGGTCGGGGTCGACCTCCACCGTGGCAGTGCCCGCGGGCTCCCGATGAGCTCGGCCACCCACCCCGTCCCGCGGCAGATCCGCGGGCGCGTCGTCGTCCGGGGCGGTGCCCGACGGCGCATGGTCGTGCTCGTCGAGCTGCTCGTCGCCGTCGGCATCTGCCTGCTCGGCTACCGCTACGCCGCCACCTGGTTCAAGGAGCACGAGGCCCGCTGGACCGTCGCGATCCTGCGCTTCTTCGGCGAGGACCGGGTGTCCGCGGTCGTCCCGGGCCACATCCTGATGTTCCGCGACAGCGGCGACGTGCTCGACGGCGCGGTGACGACGTCCTGCTCGTCCATCCTGACCGTCATCGGGCTGACCGCGCTGACGGTCTCGGTGCTGCGCAAGCGCCGCTGGCACGCCGTCTACGGCCTGACCGTCGGGCTCGTCGCGGTCATCGCGGCCAACGACCTCCGGCTGATCGCCTCCACGCTGGCCGGCGTGAAC
>CADCTN010000022.1:8519-9453 GCA_902805535.1 uncultured Blastococcus sp.
CGGGCCGAGGAACAGGAGGCCGGGCCCTACGCCCGTCGCCGTTCGCTGACCGGACTCCTGCACCGCTACGTGCTGCCCCGCCGGGTGTCCCGGCGCCTGGCCGCCCGCCGCGAGGCCGGGCGCATCGACTACCGGATCGGCCACCTCCCGCCGGAGGAGCGCGCCGCGACGGTGCGGGCCCTCGTCGCCGACGGCCTGGGAGCCCACATCGCCTCGCTGCTGGCGGTCGCCACCTACGAGCAGGACGTCAGCGTCCTCGACGCCCTGGCCGACGCGATCGCCGCCCGCCAGTGGGAGCCGGTGACCAACGACCGCATCGCCGCGGTCCGCCTGTGGGCGCGCGGCTGGCTGTTCGGCCGGCGCAGCGTGCGGGAGACCGAGGCCCTCAATGCGGAGATCGAGCACGCCCAGGTCCGGCAGGACGACGACGTGACGCTGGTCCGCACCGTGCGGGCGATCCCGCCCGTACCGGCGCCGCGTTCCACAGCACCTGGCCCCACAGCACCCGGCCCCACAGCAGCCCGCCCGGTCGCCGGCTGGGCACCGCGGACCGATCGTCCGGGCCACCCCCGCAGCTTCGCCCGCCCCGCACCGGGCGGCACCCACACCGAGGACGTCCGATGACCCGCCCGCCCTTCGCCCTGCCCCCGGTGCCGCGGTCCGCGCTCGACGCGCGGATCCCGCCGCGCGACCGGACCTCCTCCGGCTCGGTCCTGGTCACCGGCTCCGGTGGTCCCGCGGGCATCGCGGTCATCCGGCGGCTGATCGCCCTGGGGCACCGGGTCGTCGCCGCCGACGCCGACGGTTCGGCCGCCGGGGGAGCGCTGGCCCAGGTCGCGGTGACGGTGCCGACCGCCGACCACCCCCGGTTCCTCGACGCGCTGCTCGGCGCGGCCGCCGCCTACGGCGAGGACGCGCTGATCGGCACGGTCGC
>CADCTN010000023.1 GCA_902805535.1 uncultured Blastococcus sp.
CGCCCGAAGGCGCCACCCCCCGCCGGGCGCGGCCCGCGCCGCCGCACCGGGCGGCCGCCGAGGACGACGTCCCGTTCGGCCTGCGGACGGCGGCCGCGTGGTCGTGGCGGATCATCGTGGTGCTCGCCGGCTTCTACGTGCTCCTCTACGCAGCCGCCTACCTCGCGGTCGTGATCGTCCCGGTGATCGTCGCGCTGCTGCTGGCCGCGCTGCTGCAGCCGGGTGCCGCGGGCCTGGCGAAGCGGGGCTGGCCGCCGTCACTGGCCGCGTTCACGATGCTCGTCGTCGGGCTGGGCATCGTCTCCGGGATCATCACGCTGGTCGTGCAACAGGTCAGCGCCGGCTTCGGCGACCTCGCGGAGCAGGTCAGCGAGGGCATCGGGCAGGTGCAGACGTTCGTCGTCCGCACGTTCCCGATCACCCGCGGGCAACTGGAGGACGCCGTCGCCCAGTTCCAGGACACGCTGGTCGACAACCAGGACTCCATCGCCTCCGGCGCGCTGACCACGGCGGCCACCGTCGGCGAGGTCTTCGCCGGCATCGTGCTGGCGCTGTTCACCCTGTTCTTCTTCCTCAAGGACGGCCGGTCCATCTGGCTGTGGCTGGTCGGCCTCTTCCCGGCCGCGTCGCGGGCCTACCTCGACGAGGCCGCGCGCCGGTCGTGGCGGACGCTGATCTCCTACGTGCGGGCGACGGTCGCGGTGGCCCTGGTCGACGCCGTCGGCATCGGCATCGGCCTGGCGATCCTCGGCGTTCCGTTGGTGATCCCGCTGTCGGCTCTGGTCTTCCTCGGCGCCTTCATCCCGATCATCGGGTCCTTCCTGGCCGGGACGGTGGCGGTCCTGGTCGCGCTGGTGTCCGACGGGCCGATCACCGCGCTGATCGCGTTGGGCATCGTCGTCGCCGTCATGCAGCTGGAAGGGCACGTGCTCCAGCCCCTCCTGCTGGGGCGGGCCGTGCGGGTACACCCGCTGGCGGTCGTGCTGGCCATCGCCGCGGGCCTGTTCATCGGCGGCATCTTCGGCGCCCTGATCGCCGTCCCCGCGATGGCCTGCCTGAACGTGGCCGGCACCTACCTCAGCCGGCGGCACGAGGGCCCGCGGCCGCCCGAGCCGCGGCCGGAGCGGGCCCGCCCGGCGGTCACGGCAGGGTGATGCGCCCCTCGACGGCGGCCAGCGCGATGTCGGTGCGCCAGTGGGCATCGGCGAGGCCGACGCCCGCGACCCGCTCGTAGGCGGTCCGCCGGGCGGCGGCCAGGTCCTGGCCCACCGCGGTCACCGCGAGCACCCGTCCGCCGGCGGACACCACGCTGCCGTCGGCGGCCACGGCGGTGCCGGCGTGCAGCACCGCCTCGCCGTCGGCGCCGGTGACCGGGTCCCCGGTGCGGGGCCGCTCCGGGTAGCCCGGCGCCGCGACGACGACGCTGACCGCGGCACCGGGACGCCAGCGCAGCGGCGGGTGCGCGGCGAGCGTGCCCGCCGCGGCGGCGAGCAGGAGCCCGGCCAGCGGCGTCTCCAGCAGCGGGAGGACCACCTGCGTCTCCGGGTCCCCGAAGCGGGCGTTGAACTCCACGACGCGGACCCCGCGCGAGGTGAGCGCGAGCCCGGCGTAGAGCAGCCCGCTGAAGGTCTCGCCGCGGCGGGCCATCTCGGCGACCGTCGGCTGCAGCACCGTCGCCAGCACCTCCTCGACGAGGCCGGGCGGAGCCCACGGCAGCGGCGCGTAGGCGCCCATCCCGCCGGTGTTGGGGCCGCCGTCGCCGTCGTCGCGGCGCTTGTGGTCCTGCGCGGGGACCAGCGGCAGCACCGTCGTCCCGTCGGTGACGGCGAACAGGGACACCTCGGGGCCGTCGAGGTACTCCTCGACCAGCACCGCCCCGCCGCCGGCCAGCACCCCGAGGCCGTGCGCTCGCGCGGCGTCGCGGTCGTCGGTGACCAGGACGCCCTTCCCGGCGGCCAGACCGTCGTCCTTGACGACGAACGGTGCCCCGACCTCGTCCAGCACGGTCTCCAGCTCGGCGGGGCCTCCGACGGGCCAGGCCCGGGCCGTGGGCACGCCGGCGGCCGCCATGACGTGCTTGGCGAAGGACTTGCTGCCCTCCAGCCGGGCTGCCTGCGCCGACGGGCCGAAGCAGGCGATGCCGGCGTCCCGGACGGCGTCGGCCGCACCGGCGACCAGGGGCACCTCGGGGCCGATGACGACCAGATGTGCCGACCACGCCGTCGCGAGCGCGGCGATCGCCGCCGGATCGGCGACGTCGACCGGGTGCGGTTCGGCGATGGCGCGCGTGCCGGCGTTGCCGGGCGCGCAGGCGAGCGCACCCACCGCGGGGTCGGCGGACAGAGCCACGCACAGGGCGTGCTCCCGGGCACCGGAGCCGATCACCAGTACGCGCACGGCTCGCGACGCTACCGAGCGGGCGTCACCGACCCGCGCGCGGCCGGTTCGGCTGGTCCTTCAGCGCGCGGTGGAAGGAGCGCAGCCGGGCGCGCTCCTCGGCCCGGGCGCGGGCGTCGACGCGCAGCGCCTGGCGGTGCAGCTCCGCCTGCAGCTTCCGCCAGGCGGTGAACCGGGCGGGATCGAGCCGGCCGGTGTCGATGGCCGCGGCCACCCCGCAGCCGGGCTCGCCGCGGTGCCCGCAGTCGCGGAACCGGCAGCCGGCCGCCAGCTCGGTGACGTCGGCGTAGGCGGTGTCCACCCCGTCGGCGTCGTCGTAGAGCGCCAGCTCGCGCATCCCCGGGGTGTCGACGAGGAACGCGCCGCCAGGGAGCTGGTGCAGCTCGCGCGCGGTCGTGGTGTGCCGCCCGCGCCCGTCGTCGCGGATGTCGCGCGTGGCCGCCACGGCCCGGCCGGCCAGCACGTTGACCAGACTGGACTTGCCCACCCCGGAGGGGCCGACCATGGCCGCCGTCCGGCCCGGGCCGAGCAGCGCGCGCAGCTCCGCCACGCCCGCACCGGTCACGGAGCTGACCGGCAGGACCTCGACGCCGACGGCGTCCTCCCGGACGGCTGCGACCACGGCGGCGACGTCGTCGCACAGGTCGGTCTTGGTGAGGACGACGACCGGAGTCGCCCCGCTGCTCCAGGCCACGGCGAGGTAGCGCTCGATCCGGCGCGACCGGGCGCCGCCGGTCGACGCCTCGACGACCAGGACGACGTCGAGGTTGGCGGCCACGACCTGCGGCACCGACGTGCGGCCGGCGACGGTGCGGACGAAGGCGCTCGTCCGCGGCAGGATCTCGACGGCCAGCTCGCCGCGCAGCACGACCCAGTCGCCGACGGCCGGCCCCGTGGCGCCGAGGCCGTACAGCGCGGCCGCCGGGACGACCCGCTGGTAGCCGGCCTCCGTCAGCACGGTGAGCCGGCCGCGGTCCACGCGCGCGACGCGGGCCGGAACCGTTCCGATTGGCGGTTCGTCCCTGCCGCCACGCCCGGCACAGGAGAGATCGGTCACGTGGCGCATGGTGCACGGCAGCTCAGCGTTGTGTCTCGTGAATTGTGTGCGACGCGTTCGCTCCAGTTCACTCCCCGGCCATCCGATCAAGGTTCTGTGAAGGACATGCGCGCGACCGAGTCGCTGACTCTGTGCCCTGCGACCCGCCTTCCCCGTCCACTCGTCATCGGGCACCGCGGTGCCCCCGCCTACCGCCCCGAGCACACCACCGCGAGCTTCGAGCTGGCGATCGAGCTCGGCGCCGAGGTCATCGAGCCCGACGTCGTGGTGTCCCGCGACGGCGTCCTCGTCGTCCGCCACGAGAGCGAGCTCTCCTGGTCCACCGACGTGGGCAGCCGTCCCGGCTTCGCCGACCGCCGGACCACCAAGGTCGTCGGCGACCAGCCCTGCACCGGCTGGTTCGCCGAGGACTTCACCCTGGCCGAGCTGCGCACGCTGCGCGCGGTCGAGCGGATGCCCGAGTACCGACCGCTGAACTCCGCCTACGACGGCCGCTTCGGCATCCTGACCCTCGCCGAGGTCGTCGACCTGGCGCGCACGCGGTCGACCGCCGAGCGCCCGATCCGCGTGCTGGCCGAGCTCAAGCACCACGCCTGGTCGGCCGGGCAGGGGCTGCCCATGGCCGAGCTGGTCGCCGACGAGCTGCGCCGGCTGGGTGCCACCGACGAGCACGGCCCGGTGATGCTGCAGTCCTTCGACGCCGCCGTCCTCCGCGACCTGCGCGCGCGCCTGGGCGAGCACGGGCCGCAGATCATCCAGCTCGTCGACGACTTCGCCGCAGGGCACCGCATGGTCACGCCGGCCGGCCTGCGCGAGATCTCGACCTACGCCCAGGGGATAGCCCCCAGCGTGGGGCGGATCCTGCGCGACCTCGGCACCGGCGCGGCCGGGCCGCGGTCGCCGCTGGTCGAGGAGGCGCATCGGGCTGCCCTCACGGTGTTCTGCTGGACGCTGCGCGCGGAGAACGCGTTCCTCCCCGCCCACCTGCGCGTGGGCGAGGCGCCCGAGGCGCTCGGCGACGCCATCGGCGAGGCGCGGCTGCTGCTCGAGCTGGGCGTCGACGGCCTGATCACCGACTCCCCCGACCACGCTGCGACGGCGGTCCGGGAGCTGCAGGCGTCCCTGGTCTGAGCAGCACCCCGCCCAGGCCTCTACCCGAGGAGGTCGTGCACGACGACGTTCTCGTCCCGGCCGGGGCCGACGCCGATGACGCTGATGCGGGCGCCGGAGAGCTCCTCGAGCCGCCGCACGTAGGCCTGCGCATTGGCCGGCAGCTCGTCGAACGTCCGGCAGTGCCGGATGTCCTCCGACCAGCCCGGCAGTCGCTCGTAGACCGGCGTCGCGTGGTGGAAGTCCGTCTGCGTCATCGGCATCTCGTCGTGCCGGACACCGTCGACGTCGTAGGCCACGCAGATCGGCACCGTCTCCAGGCTGGAGAGGACGTCGAGCTTGGTGAGGAAGAAGTCCGTGATCCCGTTGACCCGGCTGGCGTACCGGGCGATGACCGCGTCGAACCAGCCGCAGCGGCGGTCGCGGCCGGTGGTCACGCCGACCTCGCCGCCCGTCGTGCGGAGGTACTCGCCGTCGGCGTCGAACAGCTCGGTCGGGAAGGGACCGGCACCCACCCGCGTCGTGTAGGCCTTCAGGATGCCGACGACCCGGGTGATGCGGGTCGGACCGACGCCGCCGCCGGTCGCGGCGCCGCCCGCGGTCGGGTTGGACGACGTCACGAACGGATACGTGCCGTGGTCGACGTCGAGCAGCGTGCCCTGCGAGCCCTCCAGCAGCACCCAGTTCCCGTCGTCGAGGGCGCGACCGAGCAGCAGGCGGGTGTCCACGATGCGGTGCTTGAGGACGTCCGCGTAGGCCGCGTACTCGGCGACCACCTCGTCGACGTCGATGGCCTTGCGGTTGTAGACCTTGACCAGGATCTGGTTCTTCTCCTGGAGCGTGCCCTCGAGCTTCTGGCGGAGGATGGACAGGTCGAGCAGGTCCTGCACCCGGATGCCGACGCGGGCCACCTTGTCGCCGTAGGCGGGGCCGATGCCGCGTCCGGTGGTGCCGATCTTCCGCTTGCCGAGGAAGCGCTCGGTGACTTTGTCGAGGGCCCGGTGGTGCGGCATGATCAGGTGCGCGTCGGAGGAGATGACCAGCCGCGAGGTGTCCACCCCGCGCTCCTCCAGGCCGGCCAGCTCACCGATCAGCACCTCGGGGTCGATGACGACGCCGTTGCCGATCACCGGCGTGCAGCCGGGCGTGAGGATGCCGGACGGGATCAGGTGGAGGGCGTACTTCTCGCCGTCCGGGGTGATCACCGTGTGGCCGGCGTTGTTGCCGCCCTGGTAGCGGACGACGTAGGGGACGCGGCCGCCGAGGAGGTCGGTGGCCTTGCCCTTCCCCTCGTCGCCCCACTGGGCACCGATCAGCACGACAGCCGGCATCGGGTCCTGGTTCTCCTCGGTCGTCGGGTGGTGCGCGGGGCGGGCTACGGAACCGGAGCTTCCCGGGTGGCAGATGGCAGGGTATCCGCATGCCCGACGTGCAGCTGGATCTCCGCCGTCTGGAGCCGGGCCAGGCCCCCCGACCGGAGACCGTCGCACCCGCCGCCGATGCGGACTCCCTGCGCGTGCGCGGGCCGGTCGCGGGGCTGGCCGCGGTCCTCGCCCTGCTGCTGAAGGGCGAACGGACCGCGCTCGTCCCGGTCGCCTGGGAGCCGTCCGGCGACAAGGCCTCGCGCGCCCTGGCCCGTGACATCGGGGTCGGGACGGGGGAGCCGCGCGACCTCTGCCTGGTGCGCGACGACCACGGCGGGGTCCTCCTGCACCACGGCCGGGTGGAGGCCGCCGGCGACGGTCGCCGCTCGCTCAGCCGGCGGATCGGCCTGCAGGCCCACCACGACGACATCCAGGTCGCCGACGGCGAGATCACCCGGATCGACGTGCGCCCCGACTGGCGCGCCGTGGACACCATCGGCGTCACCGTCATGGTGCAGCCCCTGCGGCCCACCCGGCACACGAGCGGGCGGGCCCTCCAGATCGCCTCCGACCCCGCCCGGATCGTCCGGGACGGGGTCGCCTACCCGCGCCAGGTCCACCGGTGGACCTGGTACGCCGACGACCGCGTGCGCTGGCGGCTCCAGCCCTGACGACTCCAGCCCTGACGCGAGGACCCCGGCGAGGACCCCGGCGAGGGAGCGCGGGCGTCGTGGACACTGGGCGGCACCCGGCCCGTCGAGGAGGACCCGCTGCCGCCATCCTTCCCGTCGCTCGGGACGACGCGCCCGTGATCGCCGAGGGTCCGCCCACCTTCGGCGCCGTCTCCGTCGGGGCGCCGGGCGACCGCGGGCTCCTCGCCCGTGCCCTGGACCGGCCGAGCCTCCCGGCACTGGTCGGGCTCGTGGTCGTGGTGCTGTTCTTCGGCCTCGAGGCCCCGGGGCTGCTCAGCGCCGGCGGAGCGGCCGGGGTCCTGGACGTCGCCGCGAGCCTCGGCATCGGGGCGGTCGCCGTCGCCCTGCTGCTCGTCGCCGGGCAGTTCGACCTCTCGATCGGCGTCGTGGCCGTGGCGGGCTCGCTGCTCTCGGCCGTGCTCATCGGGCTGGCGGGCTGGCCGACCTGGCCGGCGCTGGCCGCCTCGCTGGCGGCGTCCCTCGCGGTGGGCGTCGTCAACGGCGTCCTCGTCGTCAACACCGGGCTGCCCAGCTTCCTGGTCACCATCGCGACGTTCCTCATCCTGCAGGGCACCGCGCTCGCCGGCTTCGAGGCGGTCGCCGGGTCCACCCAGGTGACCGGCCTGGACCAGGCCGCGGGCTGGCGGTCCGCCGCGGCGGTCTTCGGCTCCTCCGCGGAGATCGCCGGCGGGCGGTTCCAGGTCTCGGTGCTGTGGTGGGTGGCCGCGGCGGCGTTGGCCAGCTGGGCGCTGTGGCGCACGAAGTTCGGCAACGCCGTCTTCGCCAGCGGCGGAGCCCGCACCGCCGCCAGGGAACTCGGGGTCCCCGTGCGGCGGACGACGATCACGTTGTTCTGCCTCACCGCCACCGCGGGCTGGCTCATCGGCACGCTGGCCCTGCTGCGGCTGGAGAGCGTGCTGGTGACCAACGCCGGCCTCGGCACCGGCATCGACTACATCGTGGTGGCCGTCATCGGCGGGTGCCTGCTCACCGGCGGCTACGGCTCGGCCGCCGGGGCGGCGATCGGCGCTCTGCTCTACGCCGTCGCGCGCCAGGGCATCGTGCTGGCCGGCTGGGATCCCCGCTGGTTCCAGGCGTTGCTCGGCGGGCTGCTGCTGGTGGCCCTGCTGGCCAACGGTGTCGTGCGCCGGCGGCTCAAGGCGGTGCCGCGGTCGTGAGCACGTCCGCCGACGCCGTGCCGCCGGCGCCGTCCCTGCCGCTGCTGGAGCTGCGGCGGCTCAGCGTCCACTACGGCAGCGTGGCCGCGCTGTGCCGGGTGAGCGTGACCCTGCCCGCCGGGGAGATCACCTGCGTGCTGGGTGAGAACGGATCCGGCAAGTCCACCCTCGTGGCGGTGCTCTCCGGGCTGCGGCCGCACGACGAGGGGCAGTTGCTGCTCAGTGGCGAGCCGGTGCGCTTCCGGTCCCCCCTGCAGGCGCGGTCGGCCGGGATCGCGACGGTGTGGCAGGACCTGGCGGTCGCGCCACTGCTGTCGATCTGGCGCAACTTCTTCCTCGGTGCCGAGCCGACCCGGGGCGTCTGGCCGCTGCGCCGGCTGGACGTCGACCGGGCGCGGGAGACGACGGTCCGGGCCCTGGCCCGCGTGGGCGTCACCCAGGTGGACCCCGACCAGCCGGCCAGCACGCTGCAGGCCGGTGCCCGCCAGAGCCTCGCCGTCGCGCGGGCCCTGCACTTCGGCGCCCGGGCGCTGGTGGTGGACGAGCCGACGGCGCCGCTGACCGTCGCCCAGCAGACGCTCCTGCTGCAGGCGATCGTCGAGGCCCGCACCCAGGGCCTGGCGGTGGTACTGGTGACCAACAATCCGCGCTACGCCCACCTGGTGGGCGACCGGTTCCTGCTGCTGGCGCACGGTGCGGTGGCCGGCTGCCTGACCCGGGACGACGTCGACGCGGCCGATCTGATGCGGCTCATGGCCGGCGGCGAGGAGTTCAGCGCCCTCACCGCCGCCCTGACCGCGCTGCACTCCGAGCTCGGGGACCGCTGAGCTCGGGGACCGCTGAACTCGAGAACAGCCGGGCCCCGGGCCCCGCGAACGGGGGCCCGGGGCGCTGTCAACTCAGGATGCTGACCCCGCCCGGCCCCACGAGCAGGCCCACGACGATCAGCACGATCCCCCAGACCAGCTGCCTGCGAACGATCGCGAAGATGCCGGCGACCACCAGGATGACGGCGATGATCCACAAGAGGGTTTCCATGCGGTGTCTCCGTTTCGTGCGGGCGCCGGAGCGGCGCCGTGCACGGACGGTGATGACCGACGCGGCAGATGATCAAACGTCGGCCATGGAACGACCAGGTCAGCGGCGCGGTCGGTGCGGACTGCGGATTACCGAATGTGAGGTCAGGGGGCGAGCGAGGGGTCGCAGTCACGCAGCAGCTGGATGCAGCGCTCGTGCTCGTCGTGCTCGCCGATCGCCTCGGCCGCCCTCGCCAGCACCATCACGCAGCGCAGGAAGCCCCGGTTGGGCTCGTGCGACCACGGCACGGGGCCGAAGCCCTTCCAGCCGTTGCGGCGCAGCGCGTCCAGGCCCCGGTGGTAGCCGGTGCGGGCGTACGCGTAGGCCGCCACGGTGTCGGTGAGCTGCCGCTCGGGCCGGTCGACCGCCGCCTCGGCCAGCGCGGCCCAGGCCGCGCTGACCGTCGGGTGGTGCGCCGCGACCTCGGCCGGCGG
>CADCTN010000024.1:0-8812 GCA_902805535.1 uncultured Blastococcus sp.
GGTCGGGTCGGACGAGCCGGCCGTGGCGACCGCGGCGGCCGCGCCCACCAGGACCAGGACGGTGACGGCCAGTGCGGCGACGGCCCGCAACCCGTGCGCGCCTGCCCGCCGGGGCGGTGCGGCCCGTTCCTGGGGCGCCGCGGGCGGGCTGCTGAGCGCCGGCCAGGCGGTCACCGGGGCGGCCGGGACGGGGACTGAGCCAGGTGGGAACTCCAGGAAGCCCGGCAGGTCGTCCTGCGCCGGGGCGTCGGCACGGGCAGCCGGCTGCGGCGGCGCGGCCCGGCCACGCACGGCGGCGACGGCGAGGGCGACGCCCATGGACGCCAGGAGACCCAGGACCACACCCAGCACGAGCCACGCGCCGGCCGTTCCGGGGATCTCCATCGCGGTCAGCATCCCAGGACCCGGGTCGACGCCTCGCGCCGTGCCGGAGCGGACCCGGTCCAGGGAGAGGACGGGGGGCTCCGTCAGCCCGTGGGGTCGATCTCCTCCGGGTCGCGGCCGAGGAGGACCGCCACCTGGTCGACGACGACGTCGCGGACGAGGTCGGCGAGGTCCTCGCGGTCGTGCGCCCGGATCTCCAGCGGCCGCCGGTAGACGACGATCCGCGGCGGCACCTCCCGGCCGTCCTCGCGGTGCGCGGGCAGCACCCGCGCCAGGGGGACCGACCCGTCGTCCAGCACGTCGGCGTCCAGGACGACGTCGTCGGGGCTGGTGTGCTCCACCCAGGGCACGTCCTCGACCGCGAACTCGACGCCGGCCAGTTCCCGCTCCCAGCGACGCTCGATGTCCTCGACGGCGTCGAGGACCAGATCGTCGAACTGCTCGGCCCGGGTGCGGGCCAGCGGCACCTCGGCGGGCACCAGGCGACCGCGCAGCCCCCGGCCGTGCCGGTCCCGGCGCGAGCTGGAGCGACGGCGGTGAGGAGGGGGTGCGGGCGGCGTCATGGCGGTGCGAGCCTACGGCCGCGGGATCGAGCGGGACCGCTGTCGGTGCCCACGGGGTCATCGTGCAGGATGGGGTGGGTCGGTCGGCGGCGACCAGATTTCCGGTGTGCCTGCTCCCATGGACCGCTCCGCGCGATTACTGTGCGATGCGTGAGGAACCGGTGGTGAGGCAGTCACGTCGCTGCTCGCGCAGCGGCTGCGCGCAACCGGCAGCGGCGACTTTGACCTACGTGTACGCGGAGTCGACGGCCGTTGTCGGCCCGTTGGCGACTTATTCGGAGCCGCACAGCTACGACCTGTGCGAGTTCCACGCCGGCCGGCTGACCGTCCCCCGGGGCTGGGACGTCGTCCGTCACGAGATCGACCTCGACGACGCCGGCCCGACCGGCGACGACCTGCTCGCGCTCGCCGACGCCGTCCGTGAGGCCGCTCGTCCGGAGCCGCCGCGCAACCCGGCCGACGACGGCAGCGGCACCCGCCGCGGTCATCTCCGGGTGCTCCCCGACCTCACCTGACGTTCGTGCGGGCGTCCGGCCGGCCGCGCTCGGAGGCCGGCTCGCCGTTAGGGTCGGCGACGCCGCAGGTCGTCCGTCCGGCGGTGCCCCTACTGCAAGGGTGAGTTGCGTTGCCGGATCTGTCGACGATCATCAAGGCCTACGACGTGCGCGGCGTCGTCCCGGATCAGTGGAACGAGGAGACCAGCCGTGCCATCGGGGCGGCGTTCGCCGAATTCGTCGCCGCGGAGACCGGTGCCACGGCCGTCGTCACGGCGCACGACATGCGCGATTCGTCGGTGCCGCTCTCGCGGGCCTTCGCCGAGGGCGTGATCAGCCGGGGCCTCGACGTCGTCGAGGCGGGCCTGGGCTCCACCGACCTGCTGTACTTCGCGGCCGGCTCCCTGGACCTGCCGGGCGCCATGTTCACGGCCAGCCACAACCCGGCGCAGTACAACGGCATCAAGCTCTGCCGCGCCGGCGCCGCACCGATCGGCCAGGACTCCGGGCTGGTCACCATCCGCGAGTGGGCCGAACGCGACTGCTACGACCGGGACCCCGGCCGGGTGGGCGCGGTCACCTCCCAGGACCTGCTCGCGGGCTACGCGGCGCACCTGCACTCGCTGGTGGACCTCTCCGGCGTCCGGCCGCTGAAGGTCGTCGTCGACGCCGGCAACGGCATGGGCGGCCACACCGTGCCGGTGGTCCTCGCCGGGCTGCCGCTGGAGATCGTCCCGCTGTACTTCGAGCTCGACGGCAGCTTCCCCAACCACGAGGCCAACCCGCTGGACCCGGCGAACCTGGTCGACCTGCAGGCCGCCGTCCGCGAGCACGGCGCCGACATCGGCCTGGCCTTCGACGGCGACGCCGACCGGGTCTTCGTCGTCGACGAGAACGGTGACGCGGTCAGCCCGTCGGCCGTCACCGCGCTGGTGGCCGTCCGCGAGCTGGCCAAGGGCCACGGGACGACGATCATCCACAACCTGATCACCTCGAAGGCGGTCCCCGAGATCGTGCGCGAGCACGGCGGCGAGCCGGTGCGGACGCGGGTGGGGCACTCGTTCATCAAGGCCGAGATGGCCCGCACCGACGCGATCTTCGGCGGCGAGCACTCCGCGCACTACTACTTCCGTGACTTCTGGCGGGCCGACACCGGCATGCTGGCCGCCATGCACGTCCTCGCCGCACTGGGCGAGCAGTCCCGCCCGCTGTCGGAGCTGACCGCCGCCTACAGCCGCTACGCCGCGTCCGGGGAGATCAACTCCACGGTCGCCGACGCACCGGCGAAGATGGCCGAAGTACGGTCGACCTACGCCGAGCAGGAGGGCGTCTCGGTCGACGAGCTGGACGGTCTCACCGTGCAGCTGGCCGACGGAGCGTGGTTCAACCTGCGGGCCAGCAACACCGAGCCGCTGCTGCGGCTCAACGTCGAAGCCCCGGACGAGGCGCGGATGACCGACGTCCGGAACAGGGTCCTGGAGATGGTGCGCGCATGAGCGAGACGCCGAAGGGCACCCCGAGCGGCCCCCTGGGGCTCGATCCCGAGCTCCTGTCGATCCTGGCCTGCCCGGACACCCACCACAGTCCGCTGACCGTGGACGAGGAGGCGAGCGAGCTCGTGTGCAGCACCTGCGACTGCGCCTTCCCGGTGCGCGACGGCATCCCCGTCCTGCTGCTGGACGAGGCGCGGCACCGCGGCGCATGACCGGCAGATGACGTCACCGGAGTTCGCCGAGGAGATCTTCGCCGACCCCGAGGTGCTGCGCGCGCGGGACCCGCGCGGTCTGCTGCCGGCGGTCGCCGGCGCCGGCGCCCAGGTGCGGGAGACCGCGCGGCTCACGGCCGAGGCGGGCCTGGAGCGGGTCACCGGGGGTGGCCGGCCGCGCGGCCTGGTGATCGTCGCCCGCCGGGAGGGCGCGGTCGCGGCGTCGGTCCTGCGGGCGCTGCTGGGACCGTCCAGCCCGGTCACCGTCGACGTCGTCCCGGGGCCGACGTTGCCGGTGTGGACCGGACCCAGCGACATCGCCGTCGTGGCCACGCGCACCGGGGCCGGCGCCTACGCGGTGGCCCCCGCCTACGAAGCCGCCCGCCGCGGGGTGTCCCTGGTGGGCATCGGTGCCGAGGACGCGCCGCTGCGCGCGGCCTGCTCGGCGGCCCGGGCGCCCTACGTGGCGCTGCCCTCGTCGAGGGTGCAGCACACCACGCTGTGGTCCCTGCTCACGCCGCTGCTGCTCCTGGCGCGCGAGCTCGGCCTCGTCCCGGCCGAGACCGCCGACCCCGAGGCGGTCGCGGCCGCGCTCGACGAGGTCGCGGCGGAGTGCGGCCCCGCCCAGGAGTCGTTCGTGAACCCGGCCAAGACGCTGGCGCTCGAGCTGCTGGACGCGCTGCCGGTGATCGCCGCCGAGGGTGCCCTGGCCGGCGCGGCGGCCACCCGCATCGTCGATCAGCTCGCCACGCTGGCCGGCCTGCCCGCGAGCGCCTTCCGGCTGCCCGACCAGCGCGTCGCGGCTCGCGCCGTCCTCGGCGGGCCGCTGGCCCCCCGGGACTCCGAGGACTTCTTCCGCGACCGCGCCGACGACCCGGGGCGCCGGCTGCGGCTGCTCACCATCCGCGACACCGACGCGGCCGGCCACGACGGCGGGGACGAGCGCGAGCCGCGCTCGGCGCCCGCCGCCATGGACGAGGTGCTGGCCACCGCGGCCGCGCACACCGTCCCGGTCAGCCGGCTGGCCGAGCACGGCGAGCCCGGCCGGTTCGCGCGGTTACCGCGCCTGGCCAGGCAGCTGGCCGTGGCCGACTTCACCGCCGTCTACCTGGCGCTGGCGCTGGACAACGAGCGGGCGCAGCGCCGGTGAGGGCCGGCCGCGGGCGGCGCCGATCAGGGCGTCCGTGCGCGGGCAGGCCGACGAACCAGCATCATGAGACAGGCACGCGGGTGCTGACCGATCGGAAGGACGTGCCGTGGCGGGTGGACTGGTAGCGCTGCTGGACGACGTGGCGGTGCTGGCGCGCGCCGCCGCCGCGTCGATCGACGACATCGGGGCCGCCGCCGGCCGGGCCAGCGTCAAGGCCGCCGGCGTCGTCGTCGACGACACCGCCGTCACGCCGCAGTACGTGCACGGGCTGAACGCCGAGCGCGAGCTGCCGATCATCCGCAAGATCGCGGTCGGCTCGCTGCGCAACAAGCTGCTCATCATCCTGCCGGCGATCCTGCTGCTCAGCCAGTTCCTGCCGTGGCTGCTGACCCCGATACTCATGATCGGCGGCGCCTACCTCTGCTACGAGGGCGCGGAGAAGATCTGGCACCGGATCACCGGGCATGCCGAGGCACACGCGGCGGTGGAGGACGCGCTCCCGGACGAGAAGACCATCGTGACCGGGGCCGTGCGCACCGACTTCATCCTGTCGGCGGAGATCATGGTCATCTCGCTCAACGAGGTCGCCGACGAGGGCTTCTGGGCGCGGGCGATCATCCTGGTGGTCGTCGCGCTCGGCATCACCGTGCTGGTGTACGGCGTCGTGGGCGTGATCGTGAAGATGGACGACGTCGGTCTGAGCCTGTCCCAGCGGCCGGGCAAGGCGGTGGCCGGTTTCGGCCGCGGGCTCGTCAAGGGCATGCCGAAGCTGCTGACCGCCCTGACCGTCATCGGTACCGCCGCGATGCTGTGGGTCGGCGGGCACATCATCCTGCTGGGCACCGACGAGCTGGGCTTCCACCCGATCTACGAGTTCGTCCACCACCTCGAGGAGGCGGCGAAGGAGGCCACCGGCGCCGTCGGCGGTGTCGTGGGCTGGCTGGTCAACACCCTCGGCAGCGCGGTCCTCGGGCTGGTCGTCGGCGCGCTCATCGTCCTCGTCATCACCCTCACGGTGCACCGCCGCAAGAAGCCGGCCGACGCCCACTGACGACGGGGGCGGGTCGGACAGGAGGAGTCATGCACCCGGGGGAGACCGACCGCACGCTGCTGTCGCCGGAACGCCGGCGCGCCGATCGCGCCCGGCTGGCGGACGAGGTCGTCGACGTCCTGGTGATCGGTGGCGGCGTGACCGGCGCCGGCGCGGCGCTCGACGCGGCCAGTCGTGGGCTGTCGGTCGCGCTGGTCGAGGCGCGCGACTGGGCGGCCGGCACGTCGAGCCGGTCGAGCAAGCTCATCCACGGCGGCCTGCGCTACCTGGAGCAGCTCGCCTTCCCGCTGGTGCACGAGGCGCTCAAGGAGCGGGCCCGGCTGGTGCGGACCATCGCCCCGCACCTGGTCACGCCGCTGCCCTTCCTGCTGCCGCTCACCGCACCGGTCTGGCAGCGCGCCTACTTCGGGGCGGGCGTCGCGCTCTACGACGTGCTCGGGGCGGCGTTCACCCCCGGCCGGGACATCCCGCGCCACCGGCACCTGTCCCGGAAGAAGACGCTCGCCGCGTTCCCGGGCCTGCGCGGCGACGTCGTGCGGGGCTCGATCCGCTACTGGGACGCGCAGGTGGACGACGCCCGGCACACCCTCGCCGTCGTCCGCACGGCGGCCGGCTACGGGGCGCGGGTGCTGTCCAGCGCCCGCGTCGTCGACCTCCTGCGCGACGGCGACGGAGCGTCCGCCGGGGCGGGTGGGGCGAGCCCGGCACCGGTCGTGGGCGCGCTCGTGGCCGACCTGACCGACGGGTCGTCGTTCCCCGTCCGCGCCCGGAGCGTCATCGCCGCGACCGGCGTCTGGAGCGACGACGTCGGGGCCATGCTCGGCGACACCGCCCCGAGCGTGCAGGTGCGCGCCTCCAAGGGGGTCCACCTCGTCGTGCCCCGCGCGGCCGTCGACGGCGCCGCGCTGGAGACCGCCGGCGGTACGGCGTCCGGGCTGATCCTGCGGACATCCACGAGCGTCCTGTTCGTCATCCCGTGGGGCCGCGAGCGCTGGATCATCGGCACGACCGACACCCCCTGGCACCTGGACCGCGACCACCCCGCCGCCAGCAGCGCGGACATCGACTACATCCTCGACCAGGTCAACCGGGTGCTCGTCCGCGCGATCACCCCTGACGACATCCTCGGTGTCTACGCGGGCCTGCGCCCGCTGCTGGCCGGGGAGTCCGACCAGACCAGCCGGCTCTCCCGCGAGCACGCCGTCCTCACCCCTGTCCCGGGCCTCGTGCTGGTGGCGGGTGGCAAGTACACGACCTACCGGGTCATGGCCGAGGACGCCGTGGACGCGGCGGTCGCCGGGCTGCCCGGCGTCCCGGCCTCCCGGACCGCCCGGTTGCCGCTGGTGGGCGCGCACCGCTGGGCCGAGGTCGAGGGCCGGGCCGCCGAGCTCGCCGCCGGCAGCGGCGTCCCCGAGGAGACGGTGGCCCGGCTGCTGCGCCGGCACGGCGACCGCACCCGCGACGTCCTGGACCTCGTGCGTTCCGACGCGGCGCTGGGCCGGCCGCTCGACGGGGCGCCGGGCTACCTGACAGCCGAGGTGGTGCACGCCGTCCTCGCCGAGGGCGCCCTGCACCTGGACGACGTGCTCACCCGCCGGACCCGGGTGTCGATCGAGACGGCGCACCGTGGCGTGGAGTCGGCCCCCCAGGTCGCCCGCCTCATGGCCGGCGTGCTCGGCTGGGACGACGAGCGGACCGCTCGCGAGGTCGCGCACTACACCGCGCGGGTCGACGCGGAACGGGAGTCGCAACGGATGCCCGACGACCGCACCGCCGACGCCGCCCGGCTCGGCGCGCCCGACGTCCGTGCAGGCGTGTGACGGAACAGGAACTGTGGGGCGGCTGGGGTTGCGCGGGTCGGCTGTCGTCGTCCCAGGCATTATCGTCGGGCTGATGTGGCAGCTCCAGAACACCGTGCGTCACTACCCGTGGGGATCGCACACCGTCATCCCCGAGCTCCTCGGTGAGCCCAGCCCTGCAGATCGGCCGTACGCGGAGCTGTGGATGGGCGCTCATCCGGACGCGCCCAGCGTCCTGTCCGACGGCACGCCGCTGGACAAGGCGATCGAGGAGCGGCCCGATGCGCTCCTCGGTGCCGGCGTCCGCGAACGGTTCGGCACCCGGCTGCCCTTCCTGCTCAAGGTGCTCGCCGCGGACCAGCCGCTCTCGCTGCAAGCACACCCGACGAACGAGCAGGCCGAGGCCGGCTTCGCCGCCGAGGAGGCGGCCGGTGTTCCGCGCGAGGATCCGATCCGCACGTTCAAGGATCGGTCCCACAAGCCCGAGCTGATCGTGGCGCTCACCGAGTTCGAGGCGCTGTGCGGATTCCGGCCGGTCGAGATGTCGCTGCACTGCCTGGCCAAGCTGCAGGTACCGGAGCTCAAGCCGACGATCGCCGCGCTGGCCCGCGGCGGACTGCGCGCCGCCATCCCGCAGTTGCTCGCTCTCTCGCCGGAGAGCCGCTCCACGCTGGTGACGGCCGTCGCCGAGTCCGCAGCCCGGTTCGTCGCCGCCCACGACCCCGAGTTCATCAACACCTACCGCTGGGCCGCCTCGCTCGCCGAGACCTATCCCGGCGACCCCGGCGTGGTCATCTCGCTGATGTGCAATCACCTCAGGCTCGCTCCCGGTGAGGCCGTGTTCCTGCCCGCGGGAAACCTGCACGCCTACCTCTCGGGCGCCGGCGTCGAGGTGATGGCCAGCTCCGACAACGTCCTGCGCGGAGGGCTCACCGCCAAGCACGTCGACCTGGCGGCCCTGATCGAGGTGCTCGACTTCACCGACGCCAAGGTGCCGGTCCTGCACCCGGTCCTCGGTCCGGGAGGTCTGCGATACCCGGTGCCGGTGAAGGACTTCGACCTCACCCGCATCCAGCTCGACGCCGGGACCGGGTCGCTGACCACCACAGGTCCTCAGGTCCTGCTGTGCACCGAGGGCCAGGCACAGCTGACCGGTCCTGAGCACTCGCTCGCCCTCGGGAAGGGAGGGGCGGCGTTCGTGCCCGCCGGCGCGGACATCACGGCCTCCGGGCCGGCGGTCCTCTACCGCGCCACCACCAACCTCGGCTGACGACGGGGCCCTGCGAGTACTCTGGGCGACGGCACGAGCCCCGCCGAAGCCTCGGCCTGCTCGCTCATCCTCAGCGACCCCTCAGCGTCCGCCGGTCCATGGCAGGGCGCGGACACTGGAGCGACATGACCGCCAGCACCGGCACCCGTCCCACGAACCTGACCGACGGCGACTTCAAGGTCGCCGACCTCTCCCTGGCCGGATTCGGCCGCAAGGAGATCCAGCTCGCCGAGCACGAGATGCCCGGCCTGATGGCGCTGCGCACCGAGTACGGCGACGCGCAGCCGCTGGCCGGCGCCCGCATCGCCGGGTCGCTGCACATGACCGTGCAGACCGCCGTCCTCATCGAGACGCTGAAGGCGCTCGGCGCCGACGTGCGCTGGGTCAGCTGCAACA
>CADCTN010000024.1:8822-9296 GCA_902805535.1 uncultured Blastococcus sp.
TCTCCACGCAGGACCACGCCGCCGCGGCCATCGTCATCGGGGACGGCACCCCGGAGCAGCCGGCCGGCGTCCCGGTCTACGCCTGGAAGGGCGAGACGCTGCCCGAGTACTGGTGGGCGACGCAGCGACTGTTCGAGTTCCGCGACGAGGACGGCACGGTCATCGGGCCGAACATGGTCCTGGACGACGGCGGCGACGCCACCCTGTTGGTGCACCTGGGCACCCGGTTCGAGGCCGACGGCGCCGTCCCGGACACCACCGAGGCCGACTCCGAGGAGTACGGCGTCATCCTCGACGTCCTCCGCGAGAGCCTCGCCCGTGACCCGCAGTACTGGACCCGCATCGGCCAGGGCCTCAAGGGAGTCACCGAGGAGACCACCACGGGCGTCATGCGCCTGTACGAGCTCGCCCGCGACGGCCGGCTGCTCTTCCCGGCGATCAACGTCAACGACTCGGTGACCAAGAGCAAGTTCG
>CADCTN010000025.1 GCA_902805535.1 uncultured Blastococcus sp.
AGCTCTCCCGGCACCTGCGCTCGCGGGCGGAGGTGGCCGAGATCCTGGTCGGCTCCGGCGTCCCCACGGTGGTGCTGCGGGCCGCGGTCATCCTCGGGTCGGGATCGGCGTCCTTCGAGATGCTGCGCTACCTGACCGAGCGGCTGCCGCTGATGATCACGCCGCGCTGGGTGCAGAGCCGGATCCAGCCGATCGCCATCCGCGACGTGCTGCGCTACCTCGTCGGCTGCGCGGAGCTGCCGGCCGACGTGCACCGCAGCTTCGACATCGGCGGCCCCGACGTCATGACCTACGAGCAGATGATGCAGCGCTTCGCCGCGGTGGCCGGGCTGCCGCGGCGCCGGATCGTCCCGGTGCCGTTCTTCAGCCCCGGCCTGTCCAGCCACTGGGTCGGCGTCATCACGCCGGTGCCGGCCTCGCTGGCACGCAACCTGGTCGAGTCGCTGAAGAACACCGTCGTCTGCACCGAGCACGACATCGCCCGCCACGTCCCGGACCCGCCGGAGGGGCTGATCGGCTTCGAGGACGCCGTCCGCCTGGCGCTGGTGAAGATCGGGGACCGCGACGTGGCCACCCGCTGGTCCTCGGCCTCGGTGCCCGGGGCGCCGTCGGAGCCGCTGCCCACCGACCCGGACTGGGCCGGCGGCAGCCTGTACGTCGACGAGCGGACCCGCGTGACCGACGCCTCGCCGGAGGCGCTGTGGCAGGTGGTCGAGGGCATCGGCGGCGACGCGGGCTGGTACTCCTTCCCGCTCGCCTGGGAGGTCCGCGGGTGGCTCGACCGGTTCGTCGGCGGGGTCGGGCTCCGGCGCGGCCGGCGCCACCCGGCCGACCTGCAGCTCGGCGACGCCGTCGACTGGTGGCGGGTCGAGGAGCTCGACGAGGGCACGCTGCTGCGGCTGCGCGCGGAGATGCGCGTGCCCGGCCTGGCCTGGCTGGAGTTCCACGTGGAACAGGACGACGGCCGCACGGTGCTGCGGCAGCGGGCGACGTTCCACCCGTTCGGCCTGCTCGGCCAGCTCTACTGGTGGAGCGTGACGCCGTTCCACGGCATCGTCTTCGGCGGCATGCTGCGCAACATCTGCCGCGCCGCCGAGGGCGGGACGGCGGCCGGCCGCGGTGCCTCCCGCCGCCCGGAGCTGCGGCGTCCGGCCGGCTGAGCGACCGCGCCACCTCGTCCTGCCTCACCCGGTGGGGTCCTCCCTCACCGGGTGAGGTCCTCCCTCGGCGTCGACCGTGAGGGAGGACCCCTGGTGATCAGGTCACCTGATCGTCATCAGGGCTGGACCAGCAGCTGGGCGGTGGCCAGCTCGCGGTAGAGCGGGCTGCTGTCGAGCAGCTCGGCGTGGGTTCCGCGGGCCACCACCCGGCCGTCGTCGAGCACCACGATCTGGTCGCTGTCCAGGACGGTGGACAGGCGGTGCGCCACGACCAGCAGGGCGCGGTCGGCCGCGGCGGCCGCCAGCGTCTCGCGCAGCAACTGCTCGTTGCGGGCGTCGAGGCTGGCGGTCGGCTCGTCGAGGAGCAGCAGTGCCGGACGGGCCAGCAGCGACCGGGCGATCGCCAGCCGCTGGCGCTCGCCGCCGGAGAGCAGCACGCCGTCGTCCCCGACCGGGACGTCGAGCCCCCGCGGGGACCGCTGCACCACGGCGGTCAGGCCCACGTCGGCGAGCACCGCCCACAGCTCGGGGTCGGTGGCCGACGGTGCGGCCAGCAGCAGGTTGTCCCGGATCGAGCCGGCCAGGACGGGGGCCTCCTGCTCGACGTAGCCCAGGCGGGCGCGCAGCGCGGCCCGCGGCAGATCGCGGACGTCGGTGCCGGCCCAGCGGATCGTCCCGCCGCTGACCGGGTAGAAGCCCTCGACCAGGGCGAGGATCGTCGACTTGCCCGCCCCGGAGGGGCCCACCAGCGCCACCCGCGAGCCGGCGGGCACGGTGAGGGAGACCTCGCGCAGCACCTCGGTGCCGTCCGGGTAGGCGAAGCCGACCCCGTCGAGCTCGAGCAGCGGGGTGGCGTCGCCGGCGGCCGGCAGCACCGGGACGACCACCGCGCCACCACGCTCGGGCCGGTCGTCGTGCTCGGGCTCGAGCGCGAGCACCTCCTGGACGCGGGCGAGCGCACCCAGGCCGGTCTGGAGCTGGGTGTAGGCGCCGATCGCCTGGCCCAGGGGCATGACCAGCAGGAACAGGTACAGGATGAAGGCGACGAGGTCGGCGACGTCGATCGAGCCGGTGGCCACCCGGTAGCCGCCGAGCCCGAGCACGGCGAGGAACGCGCCCTGCACGGCGACCGAGCCGGCCGGCGACACCATCGCCTGCAGACGCGCCACCCGCACCCCGGCGGCGTACGCGCGGGCCGCGCTCCCGCCGACGACCGCGACCTCGCGGTCGGTAGCCCCGCTGGCGCGGATGGTGCGCACCGCGGAGAGGGCGCGCTCGACCGAGGCCGACATCGCGCCGACCTCCTCCTGCGCCTGGCGCGAGAGCCGGCGGACGCCCCGGGACACCGAGACGACGACGGCCAGCCCGAGCGAGACCGCCAGCACGGTCACGAGCAGCAGCCACCCGTCGACCAGCGCCATCGCCACCAGCGCACCCACCGCGACCACGGCAGAACCGGCGATCTCCACGACGCCGCCGGTGACCGTGGCGCGCAGCAGCGTGGTGTCCGCACCCACCCGCGACATGAGGTCGCCCGTGCGGCGCCGGTCGTACTCGGCGACGGGCAGCCGCAGCAGCCGGTCGGCCAGCGTGCGGCGGGTGGTGAGCACCACGCCCTCCGCCGTGCGCTGGAACAGGTACTGCTGGAAGGCGCCGAGCACGGCCGAGGCGACGAGCACCAGCACCAGCAGGCTGACGACGGGGAGCAGCGGCTCCCCGTCCCCCACCGCGGAGATCACCTGCCCGACGATCGCGGGCTGGGCCAGCGCCCCGGCGGCCGCGACCAGGGAGAGCCCGGCGCCGAGCAGCAGGGGCCGCTTGTGCGGCCGCAGCAGCGGCAGGAGCTCGCGGACCCCCGCCTGCGGCTGGGCTACCGGCTCAGTGGCCACCGGAGAGGGCCCGGCTGACGGCGGTGAGCAGCCGGGCGTGGTGCTCGATGAGCGCCGGCCGGTGCCCGTCGGGCCGGATCGCCGCCACGTGCCCGGCGGCGGCCCAGAACTCGTCGCCGTCGTCGGTGCCCAGCAGCATCGCGCGGACGGCGCCGTCGGCGGCCAGCGCGCGGACGGCGGGCCCGTCCTCGGCCGTGAAGAGCACCCAGCGGGCGTCGAAGGCCGCGTCCCCGGTCTCCACCGCGAGCAGGCCGCCGACGCCGTGCTTCCAGAAACGCGCCGGGGCCAGCCGGAAGTAGGGCACGGGGGTCAGCAGCGGCACCGCCGTGACCGCGTACTCCGGGACGACGTGCCGACCGCTGGCGTAGAGGACGTCGAAGGCGACCATGTCCAGGGAGTCGGCGCGGCCGCGCATGACCCCGGCCGGCCGGTGGTCCTTGGACAGGCGCACCGGGGCGGAGCTCACCAGGTCACGCAACGGGGCGTCCTCGGGTGCGGTCCCGTCGGAGATGGTCCAGCCGTGCTGCAGGGCCCAGCCCTGGGCGCCGACCAGGTCGCCCTGGTAGGCGAAGGTCTGCTGGAACTCGGAAAGGACCCCTTCCCCCCCACCTCTCGCACGCTCGGGGCGGGCCCCTGGAAGGGGCCGGGGCGGCTCCGCCGCCTTCTCGGGTTGCTCCGTCGGCTCAGGGGACGCGTCCCGCTCCACCGCGGGGACGTCGCGCTCGGCCGAGGGCAGATCCCACCCGGGCGGCGTCCAGGCCGATCCCTCCCCGCGCGGCTCGCGGCGCCGGTCGGCGATGTTGGGCTGGTCGGGAGCGTCGTCCGGGTCACCCGAGCCGTCGCGGCCGAGGTGCGGCGGCTCCTGCCACCCGCCCGCATCGCGGTCGTCCCGGTCGCCGGGTCCCGTCATCGCTGCCTGCCCATCGTGTCGTCGTCCGCCTAACCGTAGGTGTCGCGGGGTCCCCGGCCGCGCACCGAGCGCGGGCCCTTCTTCCAGCTGGGGGCCGTCGGACCGACAACGCGCAACCGCGTCACGACGTCCCCGCCGACCGAGGCCCGCAGCCTGCCCAGGATGGTCGGCGCCAGCAGGCGCAGCTGCGTGGCCCACGCCGTCGACTCCGCGACGATCAGCAGCTCGCCCTCGGTGAGGGTCTGCGGGGTGCAGTGCGCTGCGATGTCCGGTCCGACGAGGGCGTCCCACCGGCCGAAGACGGCGCCGACGCGGGTGTGCGTCGTCCAGTCCTGGTCGGTGACGAGGGAGTCGACGAGCCGGCCCAGCGGCTGGGGATCGTCGGCGCCGGGGTGCGCCCCGGACCAGGTGCGCCGCGGGCCGGCGATCCGTCGTCGCGTGGGGCGCGGCCGGGCCGCCGAGGCCGCGCGGGCCGCCTCCAGGGCCGCCCGCGCGATGTCGCTGGGCCGCGGCGGCCGGTGCTCATCCATCGTCGCCTCCCTCCCGCACGACGACCGCCCGGCCGTCGCCGACCTCGACGAGGACGCCGCGCAGCTCCTCGGGCACGTCCTCGAGCACCGCGGCGGTGATCAGAGTCTGCTCCGCCGACCGGGCCACCGCGGCCAGGGCCGCGCGCCGGCCGGCATCCAGGGTCGCGAAGACGTCGTCCAGCACCAGGATGGGGTCCTCCCCGTCGGCCCTCAGGAGCGCGAAGGTGGCCAGCTTCAGGCCGAGCGCCAGGGACCAGGACTCGCCGTGGCTGGCGAAGCCCTTCGCCGGGCCGGACCCGAGGTGGATCACCAGGTCGTCGCGGTGCGGCCCGACGAGGGTGACCCCGCGGTCCAGCTCGTCGGAGCGCCGCTCGGCGACGCGCGTCCGCATGGCCTCGATCAGCGCCTGGTCCCCCGGCAGCTCGGCCCCGGCTCCGAGCGGGGCACCGTCGCCGGCGGCGGCGACGGTGCTCGCGTAGCCCAGGGCCGCGGGCGCGGCGTCCTCCCCGGCCACCGAGGCGTAGGCGGCGGCCAGGTGCGGTGCGAGGTCGGCGACCAGCCGCAGCCGGGCGGCCAGGAGCCGGCCGCCGAGGTCGGTGAGGTGGCCGTCCCACACGTCGAGGGTCTCCATGGCCTTGCCCCGCGCCATGCGCGCGGTCTTGAGCAGGGCGTTGCGCTGCTTGAGCACCCGGTCGTAGTCGGCGCGGACGCCGGCCATCCGTGGCGTGCGGCTGACCAGCAGCTCGTCGAGGAACCGCCGGCGCTCGGTCGGGTCGCCGCGCACCAGGGCGAGGTCCTCCGGCGCGAAGAGCACCGTGCGCACGATGCCGAGCAGCTCTCGCGGCCGCGGCAGGGGCGAGCGGTTTAGCCGCACGCGGTTGGCCCGGCCCGGGTTGATCTCGATCTCGACCAGGAGCTCGCGGTCCTCGCGCCGCACCGCCGCCCGGACGACGGCCTGCTCCGCGCCGGTGCGCACGAGCGGGACGTCGGTGCTCACGCGGTGGCTGCCCAGCGTCGCCAGGTACCCGACCGCTTCGACCACGTTGGTCTTGCCCTCGCCGTTGCGCCCGACGAGCACGACCGGTCCCGGCCCCAGGGCGAGGTCGACCCGGTCCCAGTTCCGGAAGTCGCCGAGCTGCAGGTGGCGGAGATACAAGTCAGCCTTCCGGTGAGGTCCCTACGGCCCCCTGCAGGGACCCGCCGCGAGCCTGCGAGTGGTGGGGGGCAGGGGGTCCTTCCACTAGGCGGGCTTCTCGGCCTCGCCCTCGCGCACCGCCTGCACGGCGTGGCCGCCGAACTGGTTGCGCAGCGCGGCGACCGCCTTCATCGTCGGCGAGTCCTCCTGGCGCGAGCTGAACCGCGCGAACAGCGACGCGGCGATGGTCGGCATCGGCACCGCGTTCTCGATCGCCTGCTCCACCGTCCAGCGACCCTCGCCGGAGTCCTCGGCGTAGCCGCGGATCTTGTCCAGCGCCGGGTCCTCGTCGAGCGCGCGGACCAGCAGGTCCAGCAGCCAGGAGCGGATGACGGTGCCCTGGGTCCAGGACTTGACGACGCCGGGGACGTCCTCGATGAGGTCGACGGCGGCCAGCAGCTCGTAGCCCTCGCCGTAGGCCTGCATCATCGCGTACTCGATGCCGTTGTGGACCATCTTGCTGAAGTGGCCGGCGCCCACCGGGCCGGCGTGCACGAAGCCCGCGCCGGGCATCGCCTGCCCAGACTCGTCCTCGGGCGCCGGGGGCTTCAGGTCGTCGAAGATCGGCTGCGCCTTGGCGACGTCCTCCTTGGTGCCACCGACCATCAGCGCGTAGCCGTTCTCCAGGCCCCAGACACCCCCGGAGACGCCGGCGTCGATGTAGCCGATGCCCTTCTCGCGCATCATCACGTCGTGCACCTGGTCGTCGGTGTACTTCGAGTTGCCGCCGTCGATCACCACGTCACCGGGGGCGAGCAGCTCGCCGAGCTCCTTGACGGTCGCACGGGTCGGGTCGCCGGCCGGCACCATCACCCAGACCACCCGCGGCGTGCTCAGCGCCTCGACCAGCGCGGGCAGGCTGTCCACGTCCCGCTTGCCCGAGGAGCGGTCGTAACCGACGACCTCGTGACCGGCACGGCGCAGCCGCTCGGTCATGTTGCCGCCCATCTTGCCGAGCCCGATCATCCCTAGCTGCACGACGACAGTCCCCTCTTCGCGGTCACGGATCAGTGCTCATCGTGCTGGCCAGGGCCGCGGCGCGCGACACCGGCCCTCAGCCGGGCAGTCGCACCGGCATGATCAGGTAGCGGTAGCTCCCGCCGCGCTCGGCCGGACCGGCCGAGCGACCGTCGTCGGCCGCCGGCTCGTCGACGCCGGAGAGCACTGCCGGCTTGAGCGGGCTGGTGAAGTCGATGCGGGCCCGTTCGGTGTGCACGGCGGCCAGGCCGTCGAGCAGGAAGGTCGGGTTGAAGCCGATGGTCAGCGGCTCGCCGTCGAACTCGACGTCGCAGCGCTCCTCGGCCTGACCCTCCTCGTCCGAGCCGCCGGCGCGCAGCGTGACCTGCCCCGGGGTGAACTCGCAGCGCAGGGGCGTGCCGCGCTCGGCGACGAGGGCCACGCGCTTGGCGGCGTCGGTGAACAGGCCGACCGGCAACGTGGCGTGCGAGTTGGAGTCGTTCGGCATGATCGCGCGGTACTTCACGAACTCCGCGTCCAGCAGCCGGGTCGTGGTCTGCCGGTCCTTGCCGGACAGGCCCAGGATGCCCTCGCCGGAGCTGCCCGAGGACAGCGAGAGCACGATCTCCGGCCCGCTGGTCAGCGTCTTCGCGGCGTCGGCCAGTGTCCGGGCGGGAACCAGCACCGCCGCGGACACCCCCGGGCTCTCCGGCCGCCAGGCGAACTCGCGGACGGCCAGCCGGTAGCGGTCGGTCGCGGCCAGGGTGATCAGGTCGTCCTCGATCTCCAGCCGGACACCGGTGAGCATCGGCAAGGTGTCGTCCCGGCCGGCCGCGACGGCCACCTGGCCGACGGCCTCGGCGAAGACGTCGCTGTCGACCAGGCCGGCGGACGAGGGCATCGACGGCAGCGAGGGGTAGTCCTCGACGGGCAGCGTCGGCAGGCTGAACCGCGCGTTGCCGCAGGCGATCGCCAGGCGCGGCCCCTCCGCGGTGATGTCCACGGGGTGGGGCGGCAGCGCGCGGGTGATCTCGGCGAGCAGCCGGCCCGGCACCAGGGCCCGCCCGCTCTCGGTGGCCTGGACGTCGATCTCGGCCCGTGCCGACACCTCGTAGTCGAAGCCCGACACCGACAGCTGGTTGCCGTCGACCTCGAGCAGGATCCCGGCCAGGACCGGCACGGACGGACGCGGCGGGAGGCTGCGCGCCGTCCACGCGACGGCGTCGGCGAGCACCTCACGTGCCACCCGGAACTTCATCTCTCGACCCACCCCAGCTCTGCCTGCCGACCCTCTGACGGGTGCGGCTCTCCGGTACCGGCGACGGGACGCGGAGGCGTCGGCTGCCGGTGCGGTGCTCATCGTGCCTGCTGCGCTCCCCCGAGGGGAAACCCTGTCCCTCGCTGAGTGCTCTTCTGCCCCTCGAGGCCCTCGAACAGAGGCCTTCGAGCGCAGCGTCCCCACCCAGAGTGTGGTTCAAGAATCTCCGAGATAACTCCCTCATCTTCGTCATCACAGGTGTGGAAGCTGGGGATCGAGCCCCTTCGTGCTGCTCAGGGCCGGAATGGGCCTGTTGGCCGATTGTGGGCGGTGACCGTCTTCCTGTTGTCGACACGTGGACATCTCGACGGCTGTTCACCGTCGCCGCCGCCCGTCCACCCTCTGTCCCCTGTCTCTCCCGGGCCGATCCCCAGGCCGTGCCCAGGCGCCGGACGCCGGAATACCGGGATCGGCACGGCGGTGCCGCTCGGTGGCCCCATAGCCGCAGGTCAGGGGCGAGCGCAAGGGGTTGGGGCGCAGCTCCGGTGACCGGTGGGGACGGCGGACCGGTGACCTCCCGTGACCCGGCGGGCACGGGATCTCCCCAACCTGTGCACATTCCTGGGGACAACTTCTCGACGAGTCGATGGTGGCTCCCGGCCGGCGACCGGTTCCCACCGCCTCCGATCAGGGCGTCGCCGGGGTCGACTTCTGTCCACGGCTGTGGACAAACCCCGGGACAACTACTCCGTCGTCCTCCGGACGACACCGCGGCCAGGTGCCGTCCCTGGCTGCGACGAGCCGCTTCGTCCTGCCTGCGCGGGACCCTGCGGGCCCCACTCGGCAGGACCGCCGCTCCTACTGCCGGGCGCGGCTCTTGATGCGGGCGGTCAGCTCGGTGACCTGCGTGTAGGTGGCCCGGCGCTCGCTCATCAGGTTGGTGATCTTCTTGACCGCGTGCATGACCGTGGTGTGGTCCTTGCCGCCGAAGGAGGCGCCGATCCGCGGCAGGGACAGCTCGGTCAGCTCGCGGCACAGGTACATCGCGATCTGGCGGGCGTTGACCAGCGTGCGGCTGCGGTTGGCCCCCTGCAGCTCCTCCATCGTCACGGAGAAGTACTCGGCCGTGGCGGCCATGATGATCGCCGCGGTGATCTGCGGGCCCTGCTCGTCGCTGATCAGGTCCTTGAGCACGAGCTCGGCCAGGGGCAGGTCGACCTGCTGCTTGTTGAGGCTGGCGAACGCGGTGACCCGGATCAGCGCGCCCTCGAGCTCACGGATGTTGGTCTGCACCTTGCTGGCGATGAACTCCAGCACCGCGTCGGGCACCTGGAGGCGCTCGCCCCACGCCTTCTTCCGGAGGATGGCGATGCGGGTCTCGAGGTCGGGCGCCTGGACGTCGGTGATCAGGCCCCACTCGAACCGGGTCCGCAGCCGGTCCTCCAGCGTCGTCAGCTTCTTCGGCGCGCGGTCGGAGGTGATGACGATCTGCTTGCTGGCGTTGTGCAGGGTGTTGAAGGTGTGGAAGAACTCCTCCTGCGTCCGCTCGGCCCGCTCGAGGAACTGGATGTCGTCGATCAGCAGGAAGTCGATGTCCCGGTAGCGGCGACGGAAGTCCTCGGCCCGGCCGGAGTGCACCAGGTTGATGAACTCGTTCGTGAACTCCTCGGTGCTGACGTAACGCACCTTCACGTTGTTGAACATGCGCGCCGCGTAGTGGCCGATCGCGTGCAGCAGATGGGTCTTGCCCAGCCCGGACTCGCCGTAGATGAACAGGGGGTTGTACGCGCGGGCCGGCGCCTCGGCGACCGCGACGGCCGCGGCGTGGGCGAACCGGTTGCTGTTGCCGATGACGAAACTGTCGAAGACGTACTTGGGGTTCATGCCCGGGTCCAGGCCGGCCGGACGACCGGAGTCCGGGCGGCGCCCGCGACCCGCGCCGCCGACGGACCGCCCGCGCTGGTCGCCGCCGTCGGGACCGTCGACGTCGAAGGGCAGGACGTCGGCCGAGCGGCCGTCCTCGGCGCCGCCCCGGTCGCGACCGGCCGGCTGGCTCCCCCACGTGGTGGCCCAGTCCCCCGGTGCGCCGCGGTCGACCGGCGCCCGGTCGACCGGCCGCAGCTCGCGGACCTCGGAGTCGGCGCGGGCGGACCGCTCGTCGCGGCCGTCCCGGTCCCAGGGGGCCGATCCCACCGCGTCGGTCCGGACGCCGAAGGCGCTCCGGCCGTCGTCGGCGCGGTCCCGGCTGGCCCGGTCCTCCTCCGCTCGCTGCACCTCGGCCGCCGTCCACGGACGCCGGGTCGGCTCCTGCTCCCGCGGCTCGGGCTGTGACTCGGCCGGGGCGTCCTCCAGCTGGACGGCGACGCGGATGTCGCGGCCGAACTGCTCGGACAGTGCCTCGGACAGCACCCGCCGCATCCGGGACTCCAGGACGGTCTGGGTGAACTCGTTGGGAGCAGCGAGGACGGCGGTGTCCTCGACCAGCCCGAGCGGGCGGGTCAAGTTGAGCATCGCGTTCTGCTGAGGGGACAGGCTCGTCGCCAGCCGCTCGCGGATCTGGTCCCAGACGGTTGCCAGGTCCAGCGTGGCATCGGCCATGCCGCTTCTTCCTCCCCATGGTGTCGACCCCGGTCGACGGCCGGTGCACGGACCGCTCGGCGGTCCCGCCGTGGACATGTGGACGCAGTGGTCCACACCAGTGTCCACAGGCTGTGCACGGTCGGCGACAGTTGCTGCCAGACCATGTGCCGGAGCTGGCCGCGATCGACATTCCTGCAGGTCGACGGCCGAGAACGGCGGGAGAGCGGACGGTTCGGTGGTCGGCTGACCGACGGGGTCGGCCCACACGTCGTGACCCTGACGTCCGACGCGGAGCGACCGCGACGCTAACAGCCCCATCCACAGCCCGGCAACGCTCGGTCGGCCCGCCCGGGCGCGTCGGCCGCGGCGTGCCGCCACCGCCGGAGGCCCGCGCGGGGGGATCCTCGGGAGTCGCGATCCGCCTGGCCTCCGGCGCCGGCGCTTCCTCGGTTATGCTGGCCGGAGTCTGTGGACGGTTCTGCCCGCCTCCACCACCCGTGCGGTCCGTCCGCGCAGGTGAGGAGTGGGTTGTTCCGTGCCGCAGTGACCGCTTCTGGGGTCGTCGGGGTACGGCACATCGCCGTCCCCGGCCGCTCCACGCGCACCCGCCCACCGGTGGGTGCGCACCGCCGATGTCATGTAGTGGGAGTACCTCGTGAGCAAGCGCACGTTCCAGCCGAACAACCGCCGACGGTCGAAGACCCACGGCTTCCGGCTGCGGATGCGTACCCGCGCGGGCCGGGCGATCCTCGCCGGCCGTCGGCGCAAGGGTCGCGAGAACCTCTCCGCCTGACGTGCTGCCCGCGCAGGCACGCCTGCGCCGGCGTCCGGAGTTCACCGCGGTGGTCCGGTCCGGCAGACGCGCCGGGCGGCCGACGATGGTGCTCCACTACCTGCCCGAACGGCCCGAGCAGCCGGACGGTCGTGCTGCGTCCGCGCAGCCGGTCCCGCCCGGCGCCCGGGCCGGTTTCGTGGTCGGCAAGGCCGTCGGCAACTCGGTGGTACGCCACCGGGTGACCCGCCGGCTGCGTGCGGTCGTCCGAGGCGAGCTGCACCGGCTCCCGGCGTCCGCCGACCTCGTCGTCCGGGCCCGGCCCGAGGCCGGGACGGCAGCCTCCGACATCCTGCGCCGCGACCTGAGCGCCGGACTCGACCGGCTGCTCGGTGACCGGGGGACGCGCTCGTGATCGCCCGCGCCTTGCTCGCGGCCGTCGGCTTCTACTCGAGGGCGATCAGCCCGGCGCTCCCGCCCCGCTGCCGTTTCCACCCGACGTGCAGCGCGTACGCGGCCGAGGCCGTGCAGCGGCACGGGGCTGCTCGCGGCAGCTGGCTCGCCGTGTGCCGGATCCTCAAGTGCGCACCCTGGCACCCCGGCGGCGTCGACCTGGTCCCCGGCAGCCCCGGTGCGGGTGGAACCGCTGAGGTCGGCCACTCGTCGAGCACAGCAATGCCGTCCCCGGCCTGCGGCGAGGGCCCGACCGCCCGCCGTCCCCACCGAGCCACCCCGCCGGACCTCCGCCGGGCGAACGAGGAGTCCTCCGTTGCTTGACTGGCTGTACACCGCCATCTCCTGGGTGATGGCGCGGTGGCACTCGCTGTGGAACCTCGCCTTCGGTGACCCGCCGGCCGAGTCGGGCCTGGGCGGACTGACCTGGGTCCTGGCGATCGTGTTCCTGGTCGTGACGATCCGCCTCATCCTGTTTCCGCTCTTCGTCAAGCAGATCAAGTCCCAGCGGGCGATGCAGGAGCTCCAGCCGGAGATGGCCAAGCTGCGCAAGCAGTACGGCAGTGACCGGCAGGGCCTCAGCCAGGCGATGATGGCGCTGCAGAAGGAGCGCGGGGTCAACCCGCTGGCCGGTTGCCTGCCGATCCTGCCGCAGATCCCGGTCTTCCTGTCGCTCTTCCACGTGCTGCGCCGGCTCGCCCCGGGCAAGGACGGCCTCTACAGCTGGTCCGACGACCTGACCGACGAGGCCGCGCGCGCCAAGCTGTTCGGCGCACCGATCTCCGCGTCCTTCAACATGGACGGCCCCAAGGAGCGGTCGATCCTCGAGATCGCGTCCTACACGAACATCCGCGTCGTCGCGTTCGTGCTGATCGTGATCATGTGCTTCACCACGTACTACACGCAGAAGCAGATCATGCGTCGCTCCGGGCCGGTCGAGGGTCAGGCCGCGATGGTGCAGAAGGTCCTGCTCTACGTCATGCCCGCCGGTCTGTTCGTCTCCGGCTTTCTCTTCCCGATCGGCGTCCTCCTCTACTGGTTCACCAACAACCTGTGGACGCTGGGCCAGCAGTTCTTCATCCTGCGCAAGATGCCGCCGCCCGGGTCCGACGCCGCGAAGGCGAAGGCCGCCGCCGACAAGCCGGTCATCGACCCGAAGACGCTCGCGCCGAAGCCCGGTGCCAAGCCCGTCCGCCCCAAGGGCGGCCGCCCGGCCGATCCGGCCGCTCCCGCCGGGACCGCTGACGCGATCCCCTCGGCCGATGGCAGTTCGGCCGACGGCGGGTCGCCGCGCAAGCCGGGCAATCCGGCCGGCGGTGCCTCCCGGGCCGGCCAGTCGCCGCCGAACCGGGGCAAGCGCAAGCGCCGCTGAGCGCGGCGTCGCTCTCCAGAACCACCGGGTCCGCCCGGTTCGCCCGCACCGACCTGGGAGGAACCCCCGTGAGTGCCCCGCAGCAGCCCACCGACACCGTCCAGCCGACCGACACGGTCCAGCCCGACGACACGGTCGCCGGCACCGTGCTCACGCCGGCCGCCAGTGGTGTCGGTGACCCCGACAACGCCCTCGATCCGGCCGTGGACGACGCCTTCAGCGCTGACGCGGTGATCGAGCCGGTCGACATCGACGCCGGTGAGGTGGACGGGGCGGATGGGGAGGATGAGGGTGACGACGTGGGCGATGACGTGGGCGATGACCTCCTCGTCCGTGAGGGCGACGTGGCCGGGGACTACCTCGAGCGCCTGCTCGACATCCTGGACAAGGACGGCGACATCGACCTCGACGTCGAGGGCGACCGGGCCTCGGTGGCCATCGTCGGCGGGAAGCTCACCGACCTGGTCGGGGCTGACGGCGCGACCCTGGAAGCGCTCCAGGAGCTGACCCGGCTGGCCGTGGCCCAGTCCACGGGTGTGCGCAGCCGGCTGATGCTCGACGTCGGTGAGTACCGGGCCAAGCGCCGCGCCGACCTCACCGCGCTGGCCGGTGAGACCGCCCGCCGGGTGGTCTCGAGCGGCGCGCCCGAGCGGCTCTCGCCGATGAATCCGTTCGAGCGCAAGGTCGTCCACGACGTCATCGCCTCGGTGGCCGGCGTGCACACCGAGTCCGAGGGCGAGGAGCCGAACCGTCGCGTCGTGGTCCTGCCCGACGCGTGAGCCACCGATGAGCGATGCCGCCGGGCCGACGGAGGACGGCGTCCTGCCGACTCCTCCGATCGCGGGCCGGATCTTCGGGGACGCCCTTCCCCGGGCGGAGCGGTACGTGGCCCGGCTCGCGACCGACGGGGTGGTGCGCGGGCTGATCGGGCCGCGCGAGGTCGCCCGGCTCTGGGACCGGCACGTCCTCAACAGTGCGGCCGTGGCGGAGGTGGTCCCCCGCGACGCCCGCGTCGTCGACGTCGGCAGCGGAGCCGGGCTGCCCGGCATCCCGTTGGGGCTGGCCCGTCCCGACCTCGCGCTCACCCTGGTGGAGCCGATGTCCCGCCGGGTGGAGTTCCTCGACCAGGTGGTGGCCGAGCTCGCGCCGGACGGCGGTTCCCCCTGGCGGGTCGTGCGCGGTCGCGCCGAGGAGCGCTCCGTCGTCTCCGCCGTGGGTCCGGTCGACGTGGTGACCGCCCGGGCGGTGGCGCCACTCCCCCGGCTCGTCGCCTGGTGCCGTGGGCTGATGCGCCCGGGCACTCAGCTGGTGGCCCTCGTCGGGGCTCGCGCCGTGGAGGATCTGCCACGTCTGCTGCCGGAGCTGACCGCTGCCGGGATGCAGGACGTGCATGCGCGGGCCGTCGGTGCGGAGCTTGGGGACGCTGCCACTACCGTGGTGGTCATGACGCGGGGAGCACGGTGACGGTGCCCGCGCGCGGAACGTGCCCGACGTGTTCCACGTGGAACGGGGCGCACCGCTCGGCGTTCCACGTGAAACTGCCCCGCACGGCTCGACGGCACTGCAAGGAGGACCAGCGATGACGGACCCGGGCGAACGGCTCCGCAGCAGCCTTGCTGCCGACCACTCCTCCTCGTCCTCGAGCGCGGCCGACTTCGACAGCCCCATCGCGATGGAGGCCCTCCGCGCCACCCGGGTGCTGCACGCCGCCGACCAGGACCCGTTCCCGGCGCCGAGCCGGATCCGCGTCATCACGATCGCCAACCAGAAGGGCGGCGTCGGCAAGACGACGTCCACGGTGAACCTCGGGGTCGCGCTCGCGCTCTACGGACTGCGCACCCTGGTCATCGACCTCGACCCGCAGGGGAACACCAGCACGGCTCTCGGTGTGGAGCACACCGTGGGTACGCCGTCGGTGTACGACGCCCTGGTCGGTGACAACTCCCTGGCCGAGGTGGTCCACCCGACGACGGCCAGCCCGAAGCTGCTCTGCGTCCCGGCCACCATCGACCTGGCCGGCGCGGAGATCGAACTGGTCTCCGTCGTCGCCCGAGAGCACCGGCTGCGCCGGGCCATCGAGACCTACGTCCACGAGCTGCCTGCCGAACAGCGGCCGCACTACGTGCTCATCGACTGCCCGCCGTCGCTCGGCCTCCTCACCCTCAATGCCCTGGTCGCCGGCGACGAGGTCCTCATCCCCATCCAGTGCGAGTACTACGCGCTCGAGGGCCTCGGCCAGCTGCTCAACAACATCGACCTGGTTCGCCAGCACCTGAATCCGGGGCTCTCGGTCCGGACCATCCTGCTGACCATGTACGACGGCCGGACGAAGCTCGCCGACCAGGTGGCCGACGAGGTCCGCAAGCATTTCGGGGACCTCGTGCTGCCGGCGGTCATCCCGCGCAACGTCCGCGTCTCCGAGGCGCCCGGCTACGGCCAGTCGGTGCTGACCTACGACCCGGGGTCGCGGGGCTCGACCAGCTACGTCGAGGCGGCTCGGCAGCTCGCCGAGCGCGGGGTCGACCTCCCACCGCTCGAGCGCTCGGGCATGGCCGGCGTCGCGGCCGCTCCACCCGTGGCCCAGCACTCAGTCAGCACGCGGGAGAGTTCGTGAACGAGTCACGGATGAGCGGAGAGCGGTCATGAACAAGCGCGGCGGCCTGGGCCGAGGCCTGGCGGCCCTCATTCCCACCAGCGCTCCACCGTCGGAGCACACCGCGGCAGCGGTGGCGGCGCCCACGCACAACGCCCCCCCGGCGGTGACGCTCCTGCCCGCTCCCCCGGGGAGGACCGAGGACCAGGCGGCGGACGCACAGCCGGCTGGGCCGTCGGTAACCCCGGTGGACGACGGCGTGAGCGCCGTCGGGGTTCCCGGCGCCGAACTCCGGGAGGTGGCCGTGACGGCCGTCGTCCCCAACCCGAAGCAGCCCCGTCAGGTCTTCGACGACGAGGCGCTCGAGGAGCTCACCTACAGCGTCAAGGAGTTCGGCCTCCTCCAGCCGATCGTCGTCCGCGAGAACGGCGAGGGCGCCTACGAGCTCATCATGGGGGAGCGTCGACTCCGGGCGGCTCGCGCGGCCGGCCTGGAGACCGTGCCGGCCATCGTCCGGGACACCACCGACGACGCCATGCTCCGCGACGCCCTGCTGGAGAACATCCACCGCGTCCAGCTCAACCCGCTGGAGGAGGCGGCGGCCTACCAGCAGCTGCTGGAGGAGTTCGGCGCCACACACGAGGAGCTCGCCGGCCGCATCGGCCGGAGTCGCTCGCAGGTCACCAACACCATCCGGCTGTTGAAGCTGCCGGTGAAGGTGCAGACGCGCGTGGCCGCGGGCGTCATCTCCGCGGGGCACGCTCGGGCTCTGCTGGGGCTCCCGGAGGCCGAGGCCCAGGACGCCCTCGCCACCCGCATCGTTGCCGAGGGGATGTCGGTCCGGGCCACCGAGGAGGCGGTCGCGATGGCTGCGGCGGAGCGCCCCACCGCCAAGCGTCGCGCCCGCAACATCTCGGCGCCCGGGGTGGAGGAGCTCGGTTCCCGGCTGTCCGACCGGTTCGAGACGACGGTCAAGATCCAGATCGGCCGCTCGAAGGGCAAGATCGTCGTCGAGTTCGGTTCCGTCGACGACCTGCAGCGCATCATCGGCGTGATGGCGCCGGAGATCACCGGACGTCAGTAGGGACCCCAACCTCCCCGAGCTCGGGGACCGTGCCCGGTCGGGGCCATAACGTCACCCGACGAATTACATCCGTGCGCCTACCGCACGGACGTCGCGCGGCGGGAGAGCAGCCCGGCGAGCACCTCGCCCAGCTCGTATCCGGCTGCCTCGACCGACATGGGGAACATCGAGGTCTCGGTGAGACCCGGGGACACGTTCACCTCGAGGAAGTGCACCGCGCCGTCCGGGGAGACGATCGCATCGGTCCGCGAGAGGTCGGCCAGCCCCAGCGCCTCGTGTACCCGGACGGCGAGGGCGGCCGCCCGTGCGGCGACGTCGTGGGAGACCCGGGCCGGCGCGTGGTACTCGGTGAGACCCGGCGTGTACCGCGCGGTGTAGTCGAAGACGCCCGACGCGGGGGAGATCTCCACCGCCGGGAGCGCCTGCGGGCCCTCCCCCAGGTCGACGACGGAGATCGCGAGCTCGGTCCCCTCGACGTAGCGCTCCACCATGACCGTGTCGCCGTAGGCGAAGCAGCTGACCATGGCGGCCGGCAGCTCCTCGACCCGGTCGATCTTCTGCACGCCCAGGGCGGACCCGCCCGAGGCCGGCTTCACGATCAGCGGCAGCCCGAGCCGGGCGACCATGAGGTCCAGGACCGCGCCGGCGCCCAGCTCCCGGAACGTGCTGTGGGGTAGGGCCACCCAGTCCGGCGTCGCCGCTCCTGCGGCCCGAACGACGGACTTGGCGGCCGGCTTGTCCCACGCCAGCCGGCAGGCCGCGGCCGGCGAGCCCACGTAGGGGACGCCGGCGAGGTCCAGGACGGCCCGCAGGGCGCCGTCCTCCCCCGTGGCCCCGTGCAGGGCGATGAAGACGGCATCTGCCGGGGAGGCGGCCAGGCCGGGCAGCAGGTCGGCGTCGGCGTCGCGGAGCTCGGCGTCGACGCCGGCGCGGGCCAGCTCCTCCCAGACCTGGGTGCCCGACGACAGGCTGACCTCGCGCTCGAAGTTGAGCCCGCCGCTGAGCACGACCGCGCGCAGCCCGGGAGCACCCGTGGCGCGGGAGGGGGAAGTGGCCGTCGGCTCGGTCATGCCCGTCCGTCCTCGTAGGTGTCGCTGTTGGCGGGCCCGACGATCGTCTCGGCGTCGTGTCCCGCATCTGGGCGGCCGATGGCCCGGAAGGTCCCGGTGTCGACGGCGTCGAACGTGGAGTGCAGATCGAGCTCGGCCTCGATGACGCGGGCCAGCCGGCGCACCCCCTCCCGGATCCGGTCCGGCTCTGGGTAGCAGTAGGACAGCCGCATGTACTCCCGGCCGTTGCCGTCGGCGAAGAACCCGATGCCGGGCACGTAGGCCACCAGGGAGTTGACCGCGCGCGGCTGCATGAGCTTGGCGTCGAGGCCGTGCGGGAGCTTCAGCCACACGTAGAACCCGCCCCGGGGCCGGGTCCACACGGTGCCCGGCGGCATCATCGTCTCCAGCGACTCCAGGCAGGCGTCCCGCCGCTCCCGGTACAGCTCGGTGAACAGCTTGATCTGCTCGCGCCACGGCTGGGTGTCCAAGTAGCGCGCGACGGCGTACTGGGTCAGCGACGGCGGGCAGAGCACCTGGGCCTCGGTGGCCAGCACCAGCTTCTCGCGGACGGCCAGTGGGGCCAGCACCCAGCCGACGCGCAGGCCGGGCGAGAAGGTCTTGGAGAAGGAGCCGAGGTAGATGACTCGCTGGCTGTTGCGCGCCCGCAGGGCCCGCATCGGCTCGTTCTCGAAGCCGAGCAGGCCGTAGGGGTTGTCCTCGATGACCAGCAGGTCGTACTTCTCGGCGAGCGCCACGATGGCTTCGCGCCGCGGTTCGGACAGCGTCACGCCGGCGGGGTTGTGGAAGTTGGGCACCGTGTAGAGGAACTTCACCCGGTCACCGTTCGCACGGCAGTCCAGGAGCGCCTCCTCGAGCGCCTCCGGGATCAGCCCGTCGTCGTCCATGGCGACGTGGCGCACGCGCGCCTGCGAGGCCTGGAAGACCCCGAGCGCGCCGACGTAGGAGGGCCCTTCGGCGAGGATGACGTCGCCGGGGTCGACGAAGACGCGGGTCACCAGGTCCAGCGCCTGCTGCGACCCCACCGTGACGACGACCTCGCTGGCCGAGGCGTCCGTGATCCCCTCCAGGGCCATGACGTCGCAGATGCGCTCGCGCAGGCGCGGATCGCCCTGCCCGGAGCCGTACTGCAGCGTCTGGGCGCCCATGCCGGACACCAGGTCGCCGATCATCGACCCCACCGCGTCCAGCGGCAGCGCGGTCACCGCGGGCATGCCTCCGGCCAGGGAGACGACCTCGGGCCGGCTCACCACCGAGAACAGCGCCCGGATCTCCGACGTCTTCATGCCGTGCGTGCGTGCTGCGTACCGGTCGGCCAGGGGATCCAGCCGCGGGTGCCGCGGGACGACGTGGGGGTGGGCACCGTGCGTCAGGTGCGTCCCCGGCTGACCGGGACCGGCGGGTGGGCCGGGCGGGGTGGTGGGCACCTTCACGAGTGTAAGGAGGGCGTCAGCCGGATCGAGCGGTCCTCCCCGGTCCGGTGGACCTAGGCCCGGCCGGGGAGGTCGAAGGTGCCCGTCGGCGGGTCGGCGTCCGCGGGCAGGAAGAGCCGCTGGACCGCGGCCAGGACGCCTGCGGCGACGGCGTTGCGCACGCGGGCGTCCAGCAGCACCAGCCGGTCGACCGGGTGGGACAGGTAGCCCGCGTCCAGCCGGACCGCCGGCATGCGGGTCATCCGCAGCAGGTCCCAGGTCTTGGAGTGGGAGCCCAGGTCCAGCAACCCCGTACGCGCGACGACCTCGCGGCGGGCCAGGTCGGCGAATCGCTCGCCCACCGTGGAGGAGGGGCCCGACCCGGTGCCGTAGTAGTAGCTGGCCACCCCGCGCGCGTGCTCGGAGGTGTGTGCGTCGATGTGCAGTGCGATGAAGAGGTCGGCGCGGGCGTCGTTGGCGAACGCCGTCCGCTCGGCCGGCCCCGGGTTCTGGTGGCGCCCACGGGTGAGGTGGACCGTCGCGCCGGCGGCCGCGAGCCGGCCCTCGATCCGCGAGGCGAGGTCGAAGACGAGGTCGGCCTCGGTCGTCTCCCCGGCGGTGTAGCCGGGGTCGTCCCCGCCGTGCCCCGGGTCGACGACGATGCGCCGGCCGATCAGGTGCGGGCCGCTGTCGACGAACGAGGCGCTCTGGCGGAGCAGCTGCGGGCGCCCGCCGGTGACCTTGCGGCCCAGCTGGCGGAGGGCCCGCAGCGTCGCGGGGCCGCAGGTGCCGTCGGCGGTCAGCCCGTAGTCGCGCTGGAAGGCCCGCAGACCCGCCTCGGTCCCCGGTCCGAACACCCCGTCCACCGGTCCGGCGTCGTAGCCGAGCTCGTGCACCCGCTCCTGCAGGCCGATGACGTCGTCGCCGCGGACCAGCCGCTCGGCGTCGTACCTCAGCAGGCGGTCCCCCAGCGACCAGCGGGCCTCGTTGAGCGCCCGGTAGGTCTCCTCGCCGACCCGGCCGTCGACGGAGAGACCGCGGTTCTGCTGGAAGTGGCGTACGGCCAGCTCGGTCGCGGCGTCGAACACCGCGGCGCTCAGGGCGACGTCGGGGAGCGTGGCCATGGCGCTCGGAGGTCGCGGGACGGCGGTGCCGTCGCCGTCAGGGAGCAGGCCCAGGCTCCTGAGGGCGGTCTGCACGTCCGCCACGGCGGGCCCCCGGTCCCCGAGGCGCAGCGGCGTCATCTGGCTGTCGGTTCCCATGGTGCTACCGATTGTCGTCCCCCCGTCGTCCCTCGGCCCATCGGGGTCCACCCGGACGAGAACGGGCCCGTCCGACCGGATGGTCGGACGGGCCCGCGGGAACTCGGTGTGGCTCCGCCAGGGAGCCACGGCTCACAGGTAGTCGGCGAGGTCGTTCAGGATCGCGCCCTTGGGCTTGGCGCCGATGATGCTCTTCACCGGCTTGCCACCTTGGAACACCGTCATGGTCGGGATCGACATGACCTGGTAGTCCCGGGCGATCTGCGGGTTCTCGTCGATGTTCAGCTTGGCGATGGTCAGCTTGTCGCCGTGCTCGGCGGCGATCTCCTCCAGGACGGGGGCGACCATCTTGCACGGGCCGCACCACTCTGCCCAGAAGTCGACGAGCACGGGCTTGTCACTGCCCAGCACGTCGTTGGCGAAGCTGGTGTCGGTGACCGTCACGGTGTTGCCTGCCATCGGTCGTTCTCCCTCTCGTTGCACTTCTCGAGTACCTGTGGGGTCAACCCGCAGGCCGGTGGTTTCATGCCCGCCCTCTGCAGGGCGGAGCGGGCTTACCTCTCGTCGAACGTGTCGGCCAGCCAGCGCTCGGCATCCATCGCGGCGGCCGCTCCGGTGCCGGCCGAGGTGATGGCCTGGCGGTAGATGTGGTCGACCACGTCACCGCAGGCGAAGACGCCGTCGATGTTGGTGCGGGTGGTGGGGTGCTCCGCCACGATGTAGCCCTCGTCGTCGAGCTTGAGCTGGCCGGCGAACATCTCGCTGCGCGGGTCGTGGCCGATCGCCACGAACAGGCCGCTCACTGGCATGTTCTCGGTCGTGCCGCTCGCGACGTCGGTGATCTGGACGGCGTCGACGGTGTCCCCGCCGAGCACGTCGGTGACCTGCTTGCCGAGCGCCCAGCGGATCTTCGCGTTGTCCTGCGCGCGCTTGATCATGATCTTGGAGGCGCGCAGCTCGCTGCGCCGGTGGACGACGGTGACGCTCTTGGCGAACCGGGTGAGGAAGGTGGCCTCCTCCATCGCGGAGTCACCGCCGCCGACGACCACGATGTCCTGGTCCCGGAAGAAGAAGCCGTCACAGGTGGCACAGGCGGAGACACCGCGGCCCAGGAGCCGCTGCTCGTTCTCCAGGCCGAGGTAGCGGTACTTGGAGCCGGTGGCGACGATCACCGCGTGGGCGCGGTGCACCTCGTCCCCCGTCTTCACGATCTTCGGGTTGACCGTGAGATCCACCTCGGTGACGTCGCGCGGCACGAGCTCGGCGCCGAACTTCTCCGCCTGGGTGCGCATGTCGTCCATGAGCTGGGGGCCCTGGACCCCCTCGGGGAAGCCCGGGAAGTTCTCCACCTCGGTGGTGGTCATGAGGGCCCCACCGAACTGGGAGCCCTCGAACACCAGCGGGTGCAGGTTCGCCCGGGCGGCGTAGGTGGCCGCGGTGTATCCGGCGGGTCCGGAACCGATGATGATCAGGTCGCGGATGCCGTCGTGCTCGGCCGGGGGGATGACGGGGTGCTCGATCTTTTCCGTCGTCACGGCAGGACCGGCAGTCGGGGAATCACTCACAGGCGCCACAACGAGGATCGTAGGAGCGGTATTCCTCGCCGGCGCGCCAGCGGTCCGGGTCCCCCTCAGCCCACTGCCTGGACGGCGACCTCGGCGACACCCGCGGAGAACCCGCCCTCGCTCGGCACCAGACCGGTGATCCACACCAGCACGTACCGCGTCGACTCCGGGGCGTCGAAGGCGAACTCCGTCCCGTCGCCGAGCTCGCCGGTCGCGGCTACCCCGAAGCTGTCGATGTCCCCGTCGGCGGAGTCGCCGGTGCGGATCTCGGCGGTCGCTCCCGGCGAGCCGGTCACCGTCACCGCGGCGACGTCCTGGGCAGAGCCCAGGTCGAGCAGCAGGCCGACGCCGTCCTTGAGGTTGCCGAAGGCCGGCGAACCCCGGTACTCGTAGGTCGACCACGCGGTGCCGGCGTCGCCGTCGAAGGCCAGCTCGACGTCGCCGGGGTTGTCGGGGTCGCCGTCCCCCTGGGGGTCGAAGACGTCCCCGCCGGCGATGGGCAGGGCCGCCCCCGCGGTCGGACCGCCGCCGGCGGCGGGATCCGGCTCCTCCGCCGGTGCGCTCGCCGAGGGGGTCGAGCCGGGCGTCTCGTCGACGCCGTCGGCGACGGAGATGACGCCCTTGCCTAACCACCAGGCGAGCGCGACGACGACCAGGAGGGCGAGCAGCGACAGGCCGGCCACCACGAGCTTGTGCCGCTTGGCGCCGTCCTCCTCCTCGTACCCGGGGTCGTCGTCGAGCACGTGCAGGGAGTCGTCGTCGTGGCCGGTCCGCGGTCCCGTGGGGAGCGATCCCGCGTACGCGCCGCCCGACGGGGCGACGGACCCGGCCGTGACGGTGTCGCCGCCCAGCGCCCCCGGGGCGACGGGCGTGCCGGTGACCGGGCGCACCGGGGGGACCGGCGGCATCGTCTGCCGGTCGAGCGGGACCGCGTCGCCGTCGACCGCCACCGTGTTCAGCGGGGCGCCGCCGTCGGGGTGGTCGGAGACCTGGTCGGGACGGCGGTCACGCAGCCGGCGCAGCCAGCCGCTGTCGGTCTCCTCGGCGCGGGCGGCCGCCGACATGGGGCCCGGACGCGAGCGCTCGCCGAGCAGGGAGGCCATGGCGGCGACGCTGGACAGGCCCTGACCGGGCTCCGTGGACCTCGCGCGGCGCACGAGGGCCACGAGGTCCGGCGGGCCGGTCAGCCGGCGCACGCCGGGCCTGCTGGGGTCCAGTCCGGTGAGGCAGGCCTCGAGCAGGGCGCCGAGGGCGGCGATGTCGCCGTCGATGGTGCCGGTGGCGGCCGGGACGGCCCGGAGACCCACCAGCCCGTTGGGGCGCAGCACGACGTTGTCGGGGGTCAGGCCGCCGACGGGCAGGCCGACCCGGTGGGCCTCGGCGACCCCCTCGGCCAAGCGGCGCAGGACGGTGCGCACCTCGCGATCGGGCATCGGGCCGCGGGCCAGCCGCGTCCCGAGGGTCTCGCCGTCGATCCACTCGTTGACGACGTAGGCGGCGCCGCCGGGCACCGGCTCGCCACCCGGCCCGCCCCCGATGCCCTCGGAGGCGTCGTAGACCATCGCGAGGGCGGGTGTCGCGAGCCCGCCGGCGGTCAGTGCGCGGCTGATCCAGGCGTGGGCGGCCGGTCCCGCGGGTGTGTGCACGCGGATGGCGACGTCCCGGTTGAGGACGCGGTCCTTGGCCCGCCAGCACTGGATGACGCCGGTGGACGTCGGCTCGTCGGGGCCGACCTGGTCGAGGGGCCGGTAGCGGTCGGGAAGGCCGGTGGTCGTCGATGTCATCGACACTGTCGACCCCCTGTCCTGTTGCGGCCCCCGGGGCGAGCGCCCCGACGGTGGCGGCGTACCCCGCGAGGGATCGCTCACCCGCGGCCCCTCCGTCCCCTGACCGCGGCCAGGGGTTCCCGGATCTCGGGGACACGGGCGATCACCAGACCCGCGAGAGCCACACCGCCGATCACCACGGTACCGACCAGGACGGTCACGAGCGACCCTGCCGGTGACGTGCCGACGAGGTCGTCGGTCACGTTCCGGACAAGCCAGCCGACCGCGCCGGCGACGGCGGCGGCGGCGGTCATACGGAGCACCGGGCCGAACGTGGCCGCCGTCCGCAGGCCGCCCAGCCGGTGACGCAGGGCGAGGTCCCCGATCACCCAGCCAGCCACGTACGTGACGCTGGTGACGAGCATCAGGCCGGCGACCACGTCGTCGGGGTCCGCGACGACCGGCACCAGCAGCAGCAACGGCACCCGGACGGCGACCATCCCGACCTGGATGAGCGTCGGCGTGCGCGCGTCCTTCATCGCGTAGAACACCCGGAGCTGGAGCAGGGTGACCGCCATGGGCAGCAGCCCGAAGGCACCGACGGCCAGCGCGGTGCCGATGCCCTCGGCCTCGGCCAGGGAGGTGTTGCCGCGGGCGAAGACGACCACGGCCAGGGGCGGGCCGAGGACGACGAGGGCCGCCGTGACCGGCAGCAGACCGAGTGCGGAGAGCCGGGTGCCGAGCGAGAGATCGCGCACGACGCCGTCGACGTCGGAGCGCGAGGCGGCCCGGCTCATCCGGGGCACCAGCGCGGTCAGCAGCGCGACGCCGATGATCCCGTAGGGCATCTGGAAGAGCAGGCTGGCGATCGCGAGGGCGCTGGATCCCAGCCCGCCCTCCCGCCCGGCCGAGTTGGCGATGCGGGTCGCCACCACCACGCCGATCTGGCTGACCGCCACGTAGCCGATCACCCAGAGCCCGAGGGTGCCCGCCTCCCGCAGCCCGGTGTCCCGCAGGCCCCAGCTCGGTCGCAGCGGCACACCTGCCCGGCGGAGCAGCGGCAGCAGCACCAGCGCCTGGACGGCGATGCCCAGGGTCGTGCCGATGCCGAGCAGCCAGACCTGGCCGGGGGTGATGGTGGCCTCGGTGAGCTCACCGGGACCGCTGGCGGCGATGAACAGCCCGCCGGTCGCGATAACCACCACGTTGTTCAGCACCGGGGCCCAGGCCGGCGGGCCGAAGACGCCGCGGCTGTTGAGGATCGCCTGGGCCAGCGCCCCGAGGCCGTAGAAGACGATCTCGACGAGCAGGATCCGGGCCAGCCAGTTGGCCAGCCGCATCTGCTCCGGGTTGTCGGAGATGCCGTAGAGAGCGGTGAGCAGGGGGGCGGCCAGCACCGCGACCCCGGTCACCACGACCAGCCCGGCCGTGGCGAGGGTCATCAGCCGCTGGGCGTACCTGGCGCCGCCGTCGCCGTCGCGCTCCTGCGCGTGCACCAGCAGCGGGACGACGACGGAGGTGAGGACGCCGCCCAGCAGCAGTTCGTAGACGATGTTGGGCAGCGTGTTCGCGGTGTTGTAGGCGTCGTTGACCAGCCCGACGCCCAGCGCCGCGGCCAGCACGACCGTGCGCAGCAGGCCGGTGATCCGGGAGACCAGCGTGGCGACGGCCATGGTCCCGGCGGCGCGCAGGATCCCGCCGGCGGCACCGGGCGCGCCCTCGCGCTCGTCTGCCTCCTGCTCGGTCTCGGCCACCGGCCCGCGCGGCACCGGCGGCAGGACGGTGATGACCTGGGTGTGGCTGTCGTCGGCGGCCGGCACCCAGCGGTTGCGCAGCGGCGGCAGCGGCGGCAGCGGTCGCTGCGACCCCGCCGGACGGGCCGGACCGGGCGGAGCCGGCGGGGAGGCGGACGGTGCGGAGGCGGACGGTGCGGAGGGGAACGGCGCCGAGGGGAACGGCGCCGAGGGGAACGGCGCCGAGGGCGGGGGAGCCGCGCGGTAGGGGGGAGGCGGCAGCGACGGCCCGCCGGCGGGACGCTGCGGGCGAGGAGCGGCAGGGGGGACGGGCGGGCGCCCGGCCCGCA
>CADCTN010000026.1 GCA_902805535.1 uncultured Blastococcus sp.
GACGAACGCGACGTTGTCGTGGTTCTCCGGGCTGGAGAACGCGTAGACGTCGGTGTTGTCCACGGCGGGGTCGGCCGCGATGAGCGGCGCCTCCCGGTGGCTGGACGCCCCGGCCATGGTCGGCAGGAGTCCGATGACGGTGGAGCCGGCGAGCAGCCCACCCGCGGCGATCATTGCGGTTGCGCGCCCGCCTCGTGCGCGCACGAGTAGTTCGGTAGTGAGCATCTGGGCCCTTCCCACGTCGCCCGCACGCGGACGATCATCGACATGACGTCGCAGACAGCCGGGAAGGGAGAGTCCACCGGCCGCTCGCAAGCATTTCGACGAGTCCACGCGGCATGCGCCCGACCTCGCCGTTCCTGCGACGAGGACAGAGAATCAGGGGAGGACGGAGATCACACCGTCAGGTGACGGAATCGTCCCGCCCACCGGCTCGTCGGGTGCAGCCCGTGACGGAGACCAGACGGAGCGATAAGATTTGCCACGTCCGAATGACGCCCCACGGAAGTGCTGACGGACCTTGCCCGACGGGCTAAGAGGCGCCGATGATCAGGACCTCAGCGCACGAACGGCGGCCGGCCGGTCTCGCTCACCATGGGCTTCCCCGCGGCCTCCCACTCGCCCATGCCGCCGGCGACGTTGACCGCGTCGAACCCGTTCTGGTTGAGCCACGCCGCCACCCGCGCCGACCGGCCACCGCTGCGGCAGGTCACGTAGAGCGGGTCGGCATCGGGGAGCTCGTCCAGCCGGGCCGGGACGTCGCCCATCGGGATGTGGATCGCACCGGCGGCGTGGCCGTGCACCCACTCGTCGTCCTCGCGCACGTCGAGGATCACGGCGTCCTCGGGCAGTTCGGCGACGGACACGGTCGGGACCGGCTGCGGCATCACGGTCCCATCGTGCCAGCGGCCCGGTCGGCGCGTGTCGTCCGCGTCCGCCACCGACCCATCGAGCCGGTCCGGCTCCCGCCGGCTGAGAGGATGCGAGGGATGACCACCGCCCCGCAGTCCCCGGTGCGCGAGCCGGCCTGGCCGCTGTCCCGTTCGGCGATCGGCCTGTGGGTGACCGAGGGCGTCATCGCCAGCCTCGGGCTGGGAGTCGGGGCAGCGCTGTTCGCGGTCTTCGTCCCGGCGGACGCCCCTGCCCCGTTCCCGGTGCTGCGCTGGCTGGCGCCGGCCCTGGTGCTGGTCTACGCCGTCGTGGCCATCGGCATCCGTCCCTGGGTCCGCTTCCGGGTGCACCGCTGGGAGATCACCGGCGAGGCGGTCCACACGCTCACCGGCTGGCTGACCCGCACCTGGACGCTGGTCCCCGTGTCCCGCATCCAGACCGTCGACGTCACCCGTGGCGTCCTCCAGCAGCTGTTCGGGCTGTCCACGGTGTCGGTGCTCACGGCGTCGTCGCAGGGCACCGTCCAGGTCTGGCACCTCGATGCCGACGTGGCGCAGCGGGTGGCCGACGACCTCGCCCACCGGGCCGAGCAGGTCCGCGACCAGGCCACGTGACCCGGCCGATGGGGCAGCCGCCCAGGAAGGGGCGGCGGACCTCGCCGCGGATCGTGCTGGTCCACACCGCGACGTTCCGCCAGGCCCGGCAGTTCGTCCCGGCGATCATCCCGCTCGTCGCGGCCACCGGCTTCGGCGGCGGGACGACGACGGTCGTCTGGCTCGTCGCGGGCGTCACGCTGCTGTCGCTGGCCACCGCGGCCCTGTCCTGGTGGCGGTTCACCTACGCCGACGGGCCCGCGTCCGTCGTCGTCACCCGCGGCCTGTTGTCCCGCTCCGTGCGCACCGTGCCCAACGACCGCATCCGCGGCGTCGAGGTGGAGGCCGGCCCTCTGCACCGCGTGTTCGGACTGGTCCGCGTCCGGATCGACGCCGCGGCAGGGGCTGCGGACAAGGACGAGGAGCTGGTCATCGACGGCGTGAGCCGCGCCGAGGGCGACCGCCTGCGGGCCACCGTCCTCACCCACCGCTCCACGACCCCCCTGGCCGAGGACGCCGAGCCGGAGCCCGAGGAGGAGTTCGCCCGGTTCGACAACCGCTGGCTGCTGTACGCCCCGCTCCTCGGCAGTTACCTCGCCGTGCCGTTCGCGGCCGTCGGCGCCCTCTTCCGGCTCGCCCAGGAGCTGCCGGAGCGGTTCCGGCCAGACCTCGACGGCGTCCACGTCTCCGGCGTCCAGGCCCTCGCCATCGTGCTCACCGCTGCCCTGGTGATCCTCGTGATGGGCTCGGTCATCGGCGCCGCCGTCGTCAACTGGCGGTTCCGGCTGACCCGCCGTGGCGGATCGCTGATCGCCGCTCGCGGACTGGTGACCCGGCGGCACACCGAGCTGGAGATCGACCGGATCCGCGGCTGGACGCTCGCGGAAGGACTCGGCATGCGCTGGGTCCGGGCGGCACGGGTGAGCGCTCTGGTCACCGGCCTCGGTGACGCCGCGCGGCGCGGGCAGCTGCTGCCGCTGGGACCCCGGGCCGAGGCGCGAGCGCTGGGCGTCCGCCTGGTCGCCGACCCGGGTCCGCTGGTCCGGCATCCCCCGGCAGCCCGGCGGCGGCGCATCGTGCGCGCCCTGGTCGCCGGGCTGCTCGTCAGCGCGGCCGGGGCCGTGGCGACCCCCCTGCTGGGCTGGTGGTGGCTGCTCGCCCTCGGCGTCGCCCTCGTGGTCCTCGGCGTGCCGATCGGGCTCGGCCGGTACGCCTCGCTCGGTCACGCCGCGCGGGAGGGCTCGTTCGCCGTGCGCAGCGGCTGGCTGGTCCGCGAGCAGGCCGTCCTGCAGCGGCGCGCGGTCGTGGGCTGGCAGGTGCGGCAGTCGCCGTTCCAGCGGCGGGCGGGGCTGGCGTCGGTGACCGCCTGCGTCGGAGCCGGGCGCGGCGGCTACACGGCCGTGGACATGGCCGCCGAGGACGTCGCGGCGTTCGCCGCGGCCGCCTCGGAGGCGTGGGCGGAGGGACTGCGGCCGGTCATCGCGCCAGGGGTGTGACCTTGCCGGGGGCACGGAGGAGCTCCTCGGCGAGAGCAGCGGCCGCCCCCGGGTGCTCGGCGGCGAGCAGGCCGATGGCGGCGAGCACGTAGCGGCGGTCCACGATCACGGCCTTGCCGTCCAGCACGCTCCCCGCACCTCCGGCGTCCGCGGCCACCCGGCCGAGGACCTGGTCCACGTCGGGCGGCGCGGCGTGCCGGAAGACGCCGCCCGACAGGACCACCAGCCGGGCCGACCGCGCGCTCGCTCCTCCCGGCCCGTAGGCCGCCTCGGCCCGCAGGTGCCGCCGCAGGGCCACGACCGCCGCCGCTTCCCCGAGGGCGAGCGGGTCGTCCCCGGGCGTGGGGAGCCCCTCGGCCGCCGCAGCCTCGCGCAGCGCATCGACGCTCCACGAGACGCCCAGATCGCCCTCCACCGTCCGGCGCTGGGCGGGGACCCCGACCGCCTCCCGGCCCAGCGTCGCCTGCTCGGCGTCGGGGTCGGGCACGCAGTAGACGTCCGTGGTCGCGCCGCCGACGTCGAGGGCGACGACCGACACCTCGGCCGGGGCGAGGACCCGCGCCAGCACGGTGACGCCCTCCAGGACGGCGTCCGGCGTCACGGCACGGACCCACGACCGCAGCCGGGGATCGGTCGACAGCCGGTCGCCGCCGATCACGTGCTCGAGGAAGACCGCGCGGATCGCGGCCCGCGCGGACTCCGGGGCCAGCCGGCCGATGTCGGGCAGCACGTTGTCCGCCTCGTGCACCGGCAGCCCGCCGTCCCGCAAGGTCGCGGTCACCTCCGCGCGGACGGCGACGTTCCCCGCGAGCACGACCGGGACGGACCACGGAGGGACCCCGCCGCTCTCCGACACCCGCGCGCTCGCGAGGGCCGCCGCGTTCGCCCGCAGCACCGACGCCTCCCCGCCGTCGGTGCCGCCCACCAGCAGGACGACGTCCGGTGCGGCCGCGCGCAGGGCGGCGATCCGGGCGTCGTCCAGCACGCCCGCGCTGACGTGGACGACCCGCGCGCCGGCCGACAGGGCCGCCCGGTGGCCGGCCTCGGCGCTGATGAGCTCCTCGTAGCCGACCACGGCCAGCCGGAGACCGCCGCCCGCGCTCGAGCAGGCGATCAGCGGGGCATCGGGGAAGCCCGCCGTGGCGGCCAGGACGCCGGTCACGACGTCGTCCAGGGTGGTGGGCGCCTGGGCGGTGTCCACCAGCCGGCCGGTGGCCCGATCCACCAGCGCCGCCTTCGTGAACGTGGACCCGATGTCGACGCAGGCCAGCATCGCCGGCGGGCTCAGGATCACCGGCGGACCTTATCGACCGGCCGGCCGGGCAGCGCCGACCTCACCGACGGGCCGCGGACCTCGTGCTGTGACATGAGGACCGCGGCCCGGAGGTGAGTACGGCCGCCGGCTACCCGCAGCGGCGCGCTCGTCAGTGCTGGACGGCCTTCTCCGCGCCGATGCCGGTGAAGGCACGCACCTCGAGCTCGGCGGACTTGAGCTCGTCGGGGCGCTCCTTGGACAGCTTGGACCCGAGCCAGCCCAGGAAGAACGAGAGCGGGATCGAGACCAGGCCCGGGTTGTTCAGCGGGAACCAGGAGAAGTCCACGTCCTGGAACAGCGACGGGCTCTTCCCGGTCGCCTCGACGACCGGCGCCCCGGAGACGACCGGCGAGAAGACGATCAGCGTGACGCAGGCGATCAGCCCGCCGTAGATCGACCACAGCGCGCCCTGGGTGGTGAAGTTCCGCCAGAACAGCGTGTAGAGGATCGTCGGCAGGTTCGCCGAGGCCGCCACCGCGAAGGCCAGCGCCACCAGGAAGGCGATGTTGAGGCCCGCCTGCAGCGCCAGGATGCCCAGCCCGATCGAGATCGCGCCGATGACGATGGCGGTGATGCGGGCCACCCGCACCTCGCCGTTGCCGGTCACCTGCCCCTTCTTGAGCACGGATGCGTAGACGTCGTGGGCGAACGAGGCCGACGCGGTGATCGTCAGCCCGGCGACCACCGCGAGGATCGTGGCGAACGCGACGCCGGCGATGATGCCCAGGAGCACCGTGCCGCCCAGCTCGAAGGCCAGCAGCGGCGCCGCCGCGTTGACCGCGCCCGGAGCGGCGAGGATCCGGTCCGCGCCGACGAGGGCGCCGGCGCCGTAGCCGATCACCAGGCTGAACAGGTAGAAGATGCCGATCAGCCAGATCGCCCAGACGACCGACCGGCGGGCGTCCTTGGCGGTGGGCACCGTGTAGAAGCGCATCAGCACGTGCGGCAGGCCCGCCGTCCCGAGCACCAGGGCCAGGCCGAGGGAGACGAAGTCCAGCTTCGACGTGCCCGTGGCGCCGTACTGGGCTCCCGGAGCGAGGACGTCGCGCGGGGTGGCCGCGCCCGCGGCGTTCTCCGCCGCGCCGCCGAGCAGCGAGGAGAGGTTGAAGCCGTACTCGCCCAGGACCCACACCGTCATCACGAACGCGCCGATGATCAGCAGCGAGGCCTTGATGATCTGCACGTAGGTGGTCCCGCGCATGCCGCCGACGAGCACGTAGAAGATCATCAGCGCGCCGACGATGGTGACGACGACGGCCTGCGCGGCCTCGCCGCTGACGCCGAGCAGCAGGGTGACCAGACCGCCGGCGCCGGCCATCTGGGCCAGCAGGTAGAACAGCGACACGGTCAGCGTCGAGATCGCGGCGGCCATGCGGACCGGCCGCTGCCGCATCCGGAACGCCAGGACGTCGGCCATCGTGAACCGCGCGGTGTTGCGCATGAGCTCCGCGACGAGCAGCAGCGCGACCAACCAGGCGACCAGGAATCCGATCGAGTAGAGGAAGCCGTCGTAGCCGTAGACGGCGATGGCGCCGGCGATCCCCAGGAACGAGGCGGCCGACAGGTAGTCACCGGCGATGGCCAGGCCGTTCTGGGTGCCGCTGATGTTGCGACCGGCGGCGTAGTAGTCGGCGGCGCTCTTGTTGTTGCGGCTGGCGCGGAACGTGATGAACAGCGTGACCAGCACGAAGGCACCGAAGATGGAGATGTTGACGGCGGGCTCGCCGATCGTGCCGCTGTCGACGGCGAGCAGCTCAGACACGAGTGGCCCCCTGGGTGTCGGTTCCGGTGGTGCCCGTGCCGGCGCGGAAGTCGTGCTGCTCGAGGCGCTCGCGCATCTCGTCGGCGATCGGGTCGGTGCGCTTGTTGGCGTGGTTCACGTAGAGGTGGGTGATGGCGAAGGTGGTCACGAACTGCGCCAGGCCCAGCAGGATGCCGAGGTTCACGTTGCCGAAGACCTCGGTCGCCATGAAGTCCGGCGCGTAGGTCGAGAGCAGGACGTAGAGCAGGTACCAGGCGAAGAACGCGAACGTCATGGGGAACGCGAAGGCGCGGAACCGCTTCTTCAGGTCCACGAACTCGGGGGAGTTCTGCGCGGCCAGGTATTCCTCGGGGGTCAACAACCGTCGTTCGTCGGGATCCGTCACGGGGCACCTTCCGTCGCGGCGACATGGCGGGCCACCGGCGTTATGTGGCCGCCGTCACTGTAGGGCCTGCCGGCCAGTTCATCAGGTCACGAGTGGACATCGATATCGAACAGCCCCAGGAACGGCGTAACGCGTGGTCAGCGCGGCGCGCCCGTCCGGTGGGGCGGAACAGGCTGTTACGTTCGGCCGGTGACGGCAGGGCGGAGACGGTCACCGTCCGGACCGTCCCGCGACGGGGTGGTGGCCGCCGATCGGTTGCTGCGCCCCGAGGCCCGACTGCCGTTCCTCGTGGTCCTGCTGGTGGCGTTGTGGGCGCTCGTGTCCACCGCCTCCACGCCGAGCCTGGCCGTGTCCATGTACGGACTCGTCCCGATCGTGCTGAGCGCCTACTGGTTCGAGCTGCGCGGCGCACTGGCCACCGCATCCGCGTGCTCCGCGGTCTTCCTCGCCGACAAGCTGCTGGACCGCCCGGACGAGCTGGCCGGTGCGACGCTGTGGCTGGCCACGCTCAACCGTGCGCTGGTGTTCTTCGGCGTCGGCGTCCTCGTGGCGTTCCTGCTCCGCCGGGAACGGGCGCTCGCGCTGCGGGTCCGCGACCAGGAGCGGGAGCTGGCCGAGCTGGAGTCCCTGCGGGCGGCGCTCACGCCCGCGCGGGTCCCCGACCGGCCGCACCTGCGGATCGCGACGTCCTTCACGCCCGCCGAGGGGCTGGTGGCCGGTGACTTCTACCTGGTCGTCGGTGGACCCGACGACAGCACCACCGTCGTCGTCGGTGACGTCGTCGGGCACGGCCTGGAGGCCGCCCGGTGCGCCGCCTTCGTCCGGGCCGCCCTCGCCAACTACGCCAGGTTCACCTCCGACCCGGTCCTGCTGCTCCAGCTGGCCGACACCGCGCTCGCCGAGCACGGTCCGGACGAGAGCCGGTTCGTGACGGTGGTCTGCCTGACCATCACCGCACCACCCCACCAGGAGGTGCGCTGGGCCGCGGCCGGGCACGACGTGCCGTGGCTCCTGGACTCCGCCGAGCCGCTGGCCGGCGGGCGCGTGGGCGCCCCGCTCGGACTGGGGATGGGACCGCTCGTGATCGAGGCCGGCTCCGCGGACCTGCCGGCCGGCCAGGGCCTGCTCCTCTTCACCGACGGGCTCCTCGAGGGCCGCAGCGCCCACCGCGAGCCCGGTCGGCCGGTCGTGGTGTTCGGCGAGGAGCGGGCCCGCCACATCCTCCGCGGTCACCGGGGGGAGCCGCCTCGAGCGGTGCTGGACGCGCTCGTCGGCGCGGTCACCGCCTTCGCCGGCGGCGCGCCGGCCGACGACCTCTGCCTCGTCGCCGTGCGCGCGGAGCCCGCGGGGCGCTGACCCGCGACGCCGTGCCGGCAGGCGGCATCAGTCGTCGGGCAGCTCCGTTCCGCACGCCGGGCACCGGGTCGGCGGGTCCTCGTCGGCCAGCCGGCCGCAGGCCGGACACACCCGCCGGAGCCAGCACGCCGGGTCGCCCGTGTCGTCCGGCTCGCGTCCGACAGGTGCCGACCCCTCGCCCACCGACACCGCACCCTCCCCACATCCGGCGTCCCCGGCTGCGGTCCGCCGGCCGATGCCATCCTCCGGCACGGCGAGGAAGTGGCCCGCGAGTCATCCCCCGGGGCGACGACGGGGCCGGCCCCGCTGCCTAGGGTCGCTCCCGATGACCAGTCCACCCGTCCGGCCGACCTGGCTGCGCGAGCACCCGTTCACCGTCGACGCGGTGCTCGCCGGCGTGGTGTTCCTGGGGACGGTCGTCCTCCCTGAGGCCAGCTACTGGCCTCAGCAGTTCCTCGCATTCGTCGTCGGCACCGCCCTCGTGGCGCCGCTGGCCTGGCGACGGCGCGCGCCGGTCCCGGCCGCGGTCGTCGTCGTCGCCGCCGGTCTGGTCGAGCTGTTCCTCCTCGAGGAGTTCCTCGCGGCCAACGTCGCGGCTCTGGTGATGGTGTACTCGCTGGCCGCCTACGCCCCCCGCCGGTGGGGCCTGGCCGGTCTGGTCACGGCACTGGTCGGCGCCGCGCTCGCCGGGGTGCGCTTCTACGGCGCGTACCACTCCTCGATCAGCTTCGACGACCCGCTGGTGGCCTCCACGAGCATCATCGCGATCGCGGTCGTCGCGTCGTGGGCACTGGGCGACCTCCGGCGGGCCCGCACCCAGCGGCTGGCGTCGTTGGAGGAGCGCGCGCAGCTCCTGCAGCAGGAGCGCGCGAAGGACATGCGGCTGGCCGCCACGGCCGAACGGGCTCGGATCGCCCGGGAGATGCACGACGTCGTGGCGCACTCCCTGTCGGTCGTCATCGCGCAGGCAGACGGCGGCCGCTACGCGGGCCGGAGCGATCCTGCGGCGGCCAGCACCGCGCTGGAGGCCATCGCGACCACCGGCCGCCAGGCCCTCACCGACATGCGCTCCCTGTTGGGCGTGCTGCGCGAGTCCGACGACCAGGAGTTCGCCCCCCAGCCGGACGTCGCCGCGATCCCCGCCCTGGTCCAGGACGTGCGAGCCAGCGGCCTCGACGTCGACCTGGCCGTCGAGGGCGAGCCGCGTCCCATGTCCGCGGGACCGCAGCTGGCCGCCTACCGGATCGTCCAGGAGTCGCTGACCAACGTGCTCAAGCACTCCGGCCCGGCCGGCCGGGCCTGGGTGCGGCTGCACTGGCGCCCCGACGCCCTGGCGCTCTCGGTGCTCGACGACGGCCGCGGCGCCTCCGCCGCGATGGTGGTGGCCGACGGGCACGGGCAGGGCCTGCGGGGGATGCGCGAACGGGCGGCCCTGAACGGCGGCCGGCTCGAGGCCAAGCCACGCTCGGGTGGCGGCTTCGGTGTGCACGCGACGCTGCCCTACGGTCGGCCGGCATGAGCGAACCGATCCGGGTGGTGCTGGTCGACGACCAGCAGATGGTCCGCGCCGGGTTCCGGATGGTCATCGACTCGCAGCCGGACCTGACCGTCGTCGGCGAGGCGGGTGACGGGGCGGCGGCGGTCGAGCTCCTGGCCCGCACGGCCGCCGACGTCGTCCTCATGGACATCCGCATGCCCGGCCTCGACGGGATCGAGGCCACCCGCCGGATCACCGCCCGCCCCGAGGCTCCGCGGATCGTCGTGCTGACCACCTTCGACCTCGACGAGTACGTGGTCGCCGCGATCGGCGCCGGGGCCAGCGGTTTCCTGCTCAAGGACGCCGCGCCGGAGGACATGCTGGCCGCCGTCCGTACCGTCCACGCCGGCGACTCGGTGATCGCGGCCAGCTCGACCCGGCGGCTGCTGCAGCACGTCGCGCCGATGCTGCGCGACCCGGCGCCCACGCCGGCCGTCGACACCCCGACCCTGCAGGACCTCACCCCGCGCGAGCGCGAGGTGCTGATCCAGATGGCGCTCGGGGCGACCAACACCGAGATCGCGGCGCGGCTGTTCGTCAGCGAGGCGACGGTGAAGACCCACGTCGGCCGGGTGCTGGCCAAGACCGGATCGCGCGACCGCGTGCAGGTCGTCGTCCTCGCCTTCCGGACGGGCCTGGTCCAGCAGGCCGACCTCCTGCGCGACGCCTGACCGGACAGGCACGCCGGCGTCCGCCCGAGGGATGACCCCGGGGTCCACCCCGGGCCTGGCCGCGGCGACGTGAAGATCGCTCCGCGCTCCGACGCGGAAGGGCACCCGTCCCCGGCACCGTGATCACCGTCCGCGATCAACGCACCGGAGGTCCCCGTGTCCGTCCCCCTCATGACCATCCCCGACGAAGCTCCGCCGCCGGCACGCGCCACCGCCGTCAGCGCCCGGGGGCTGCGCAAGACCTACGGAACCGGGGACACCGCGGTGCACGCCCTGGACGGCGTCGACGTCGCCGTCGACCGCGGCGCCTTCACCGCCATCATGGGCCCGTCCGGGTCGGGCAAGTCCACGCTGATGCACTGCCTCGCCGGGCTGGACACCCCGAGCGCGGGACAGGTCTGGCTGGGCGACACCGAGCTGACCCGCCTGGGCGACGACCAGCTCACCCGCCTGCGCCGCCAGCGGATCGGTTTCGTGTTCCAGGCCTTCAACCTGCTGCCGGCGCTCGACGCACGCGCCAACATCACGCTTCCGATGCAGCTGGCCGGAACCCGTCCCGACCGCGTCTGGCTGGACGACGTCCTCGCCCGGCTGGGCCTGAGCGACCGGCTGCGGCACCGTCCGCACGAGCTCTCCGGCGGCCAGCAGCAGCGGGTCGCCATCGCCCGGGCCCTGCTCCCCCGCCCGGACGTCGTCTTCGCCGACGAGCCCACCGGCAACCTGGACTCCCGCGCCGGCGCGGAGGTGCTCGGCCTGCTGCGCTCCACCGTCCGCGAGATGGGCCAGACCGTCGTCATGGTCACCCACGACCCGGCCGCGGCCGCCTACGCCGACCGGGTCGTCCTGCTCGCCGACGGTCGGCCCGCCGGTGAGATCCAGGCGCCCACCGCCGCCTCGGTCATCGACGCGCTCCACCAGCTGGGGGACTGAGCCGTGCGCACCGTCCTGCTCGCCAACCTGCGGGTGCACGCCGCCCGCCTCGTGGCCACCGTCCTGGCCGTCGTCCTGGCCGTCGGTTTCGTCGTCGCCACCCTGGTGCTCAACGAGACCAGCCGGGCCACCGCGCTGGCCTCCGCGGGTGCGCCCTACCTGCCGGCCGCCGCGGTGGTCACCAGCCTGGACGGCGCGCCCGTCGGGGTCGGCGCCCTGCTGGCCGATATCCCCTCGGTCGGCGCCGTCGCCCCGTCCTGGCAGACCGTGCTGCCGATCGAGGTCCCGGAGCGGGCCGGCGTCCGGACGCTCCTGGTGGGCTCCGTGGCCGAGGCCCCCGAGCTGCGCTGGGAGCAGCTCGCCGCCGGGTCGCTGCCGGACGAGCCGGGCGAGATCGCGGTCGACCGGCGCTCCGGCGCTGCGCTGGGCGACGTCCTGACGGTGCTCGTCCCCGCTCCGGTGGACCGCACCGGCGGCGGCAGCGGCGAGCCCACCGAGTCCTCGGCGACCGTCACCGGGATCGTCGAGTTCGCCGGCAGCCCCTACGCCGGCCTGTTCGGGCAGGCGGTCGTGACGCCGGCGCAGGCGCAGGCGTGGGGCGCCCAGGAGCCGTCGGAGCTGCGCGTCGCCGCGCGACCCGGCGTCTCCCCGGACACCGTGCTCGCCGACGTCTCCGCGGCGCTGAGCGACCGTCCGGTGAGCGTCCTGAGCGGGGCGCAGCAGGCCCGGTCGGCCGCCGACGACCTCACCCGCGGCCACCTGCAGCTCACCGCGGTGCTGCTGGTGTTCGCCACCGTGGCCGTGCTGGTCGCCGGCCTGGTCATCGCCAACACCTTCGCCGTCCTGCTCGCCCAGCGGACCCGCGAGCTGGCGCTGCTGCGCGCCCTGGGGGCCACCGGCGCCCAGGTGCGGCGCAGCGTGCTCGGCGAGGCCCTGCTGACCGGGCTGGTCGCGTCCGCGCTCGGCACCGGCGCCGGCATCGGACTGGCCGCCGCCGTCGCCGCGCTGAGCGGTGGAGCGGAGGCGACGATCCCGTTGGTCGGGCTCTCGGTCCCGCCCTGGGCTGTCGGTGCGGGACTGCTCGTCGGCACGCTGGTGACCCTGCTGGCCGCGGCGGTCCCGGCCCGCGTCGCGACCCGCACGTCTCCCTTGGCGGCGGCCCGACCGATGGATGCCGCCCCGCTGCGGTCACGCCCCGGCGCGGCCCGCGTCGTCCTGGGGCTCACCCTCCTGCTGCCCGGCCTGGGACTGCTGTGGATCGGTGCGGACCGCGCGCAGGTGCTCGTCGCGGTGGGCGGCGGGGTCCTCGCATTCCTCGGCGTCGTCCTGCTCGCCCAGCTGGTGATCCCGGTCCTGGTCGCCGGCGCCGGCCGCCTGGCGAGCCGGATCGGCGGCATCCCGGCGCAGCTGGCCGCCGGCAACGCGAGCCGCGCCCCGCGGCGGACGGCCGCCACGGCGCTGGCGCTGCTGGTCGGCGTCACGCTGACCGCCGCCATGGTGGTCGGCGCCGCGACGACGCGGGAGTCCTCGACGGCGGCCATCGCGGCTGCCTATCCCATCGACGTGGTCGTGACCCAGGGCAGCGACCCGCTGCCGCGGTCGCTCGCCGGGGAGCTCGACGCCGTCACCGGGGTGGGGGCGTCCGCGCCGGTCTCGGTGGCCGAGCTGGTCGGCCCGGACGGGCAGCCGGTGCAGGTGTTCGGCATCGAGCCCGGCGCGGGCGGCCGGGCGGTCCGGTCGGAGGCCTCCTTCCGGCTGCCGGAGCCGGGGCGGGCGGTGCTGCCCCCGTGGCTGGCCACGGCCTACGGGGTCGCGTCGGGTGATGCCGTGAGCTTCACCACCGGCGGCCGCGCGCTCGACGCGGTGGTGACGATCGGCGACGACGACCAGTCCGAGGTGCTCGTCACCGCCGACCAGCTCACCGCGACCGCCCCGGACGCGGCACCGGCCGCGGTCTGGCTGCGCGTGGCCGACGACGCGGACGCATCGGCGACCGTCGAGCGCATCACGCAGGCGTCCGGGACGGCGGCTCCCGGCTCGGCCGTCACCGGCATGCTCGCCCAGCGCGCCCAGCTCGACGGCCTGCTGAACGGGCTGCTGCTGGTGGTCACCGGGCTGCTGGCGATCGCGGTGCTCATCGCCCTGATCGGCGTCGGCAACACCCTGGCGCTGTCGGTCGTGGAGCGGCGGCAGGAGAACGGTCTGCTGCGGGCCCTCGGCCTGACCCGCGGCCAGCTGCGGCTGGTGCTGGCGTGGGAGGCAGCGCTGATCTCCGGCGTCGCCGGGGTGCTGGGCGTGGCCATGGGCATCGGGTACGGGCTGACCGGGGTGAACTCGGTGCTCGGGGGTGTCGGCGACGTCGTGCCGGTGATCCCGTGGCTGCAGCTGGTCGCGATCGTCGTCGTCGCCACCGGAGCCGGGCTCCTGGCCTCGGTACTGCCGGCCCGCCGCGCAGCCCGCACCTCACCGGTGGCCGCCATCGCCGGCTGACCGTCACCGGACAACCCGCCGAGATCTGCACACTCGCCCCCATCAGCGGCCTGATGGGGGCGAGTGTGCAGATCTCGCCTGGGTGTGAGGTTGGCCGTGAACCGGCCGTGCTCCCAGTCTCGGCTGGGACACTGGGAGCGTGCCGTCCTCCATCGCCCGCCGCGCAGCCCTGACCGCCACCGTCCTCGCCGGCCCGGTGGCCTGGGTGAGCGCCGCGGCCTGGGGTCTGCCCACGGCGCTGGGCGCGCACCGCCGCCGGCTGCGCCCCGTCGTGAGCCGCTCTGCCCAGTTCTCCGGCGGCAAGTTCCACAACCGGATGCCGACACCGGCCCTCTCCCCCGCCAACACCCGCGACGGGCTGCTGCGGCAGTGGCACGAGGAGCGGCACGTCGGGCTGCCGGGCGGCCCCATCCCGCTGACGCAGGCGGAGATCCCCGCGGACGCCGCAGAGCTGGCGGTCACGTGGTTCGGGCACGCCAGCGCGCTGCTCGAGGTCGACGGGCAGCGGGTGCTGGTCGACCCGGTCTGGGGCCACCGCGTCTCGCCGTCCCCGGTGTTCGGCCCGACCCGGCTGCACGAGCCCCCGATGCCGGTCGAGGACCTGCCCCAGGTCGACGCCGTGCTGATCTCGCACGACCACTACGACCACCTGGACCTGCCGACCGTCCGGGCGCTGCTGAGCACGCAGACGGCGCCGTTCGTCGTCCCGCTCGGTATCGGTGAGCACTTGCGCAAGTGGCACGTGCCCGAGGACCGCATCGTCGAGCTCGACTGGGACGACAGCCACACCGTCGGCGGGCTGACCCTCACCTGCACCGAGGCGCGGCACTTCTCCGGGCGCTACTTCCACCGCGACACCACGCTGTGGGCCTCGTGGGCGATCACCGGTCCCCGGCACCGGGTCTTCTTCGGCGGCGACACCGGCTACACCCCTGCCTTCGCCGGCATCGGTGCGCGCCTGGGCCCCTTCGATCTCACGCTGCTGCCCATCGGCGCCTACAACGACGCCTGGCACGCCATCCACATGGACCCCGAGGAAGCGGTCCGCGCGCACGGCGACCTCGGCGGGCAGGTGCTGCTGCCCATCCACTGGGCCACCTTCAACCTGGCGTTCCACCGCTGGGCCGAGCCCGTGCAGCGCCTCCTGGCCGCCGTCACCCGCACCGGTGCGCAGGTCGTCGTCCCGCAGCCCGGCGAGCGGATCGACGTCCTCGACCCGCCGCCGCTGCACGACTGGTGGTCCTCGGTGGGCTCGGCCGCGGAGCTCGCCGACCCCGGGGGTGACGGCGGCGTCGGGACGTCGGTCCTGGTCCGGACGGCGACGCGGCTGCTCCGCGTCTGGAGCTGAGCCGCGGCCGGACCGCGCCGTGACTCAGCGGAGCAGCTTGGACATCCGGCGGTCGGCGAGCGGCTTGCCACCGGTCTGGCAGGTCGGGCAGTACTGCAGCGAGGTGTCGGCGAAGCTGACCTCCCGTACGGTGTCGCCGCACACCGGGCAGGGCAGCCCCGTGCGGGCGTGCACCCGCAGGCCCGAGCGCTTCTCGCCCTTCATGGTCGCCGCCTTCTGCCCGGCCTGCCGGTCGAGGGCGTCGGTCAGCGTCGCCCGCATGGCGTCGTAGAGACGGACCAGTTCGTCGTCCTTGAGCTTGTCCGCGCCCTTGAACGGCGACAGGTGCGCGACGTGCAGGATCTCGTCGGAGTAGGCGTTGCCGATGCCGGCGATCAGGGTCTGGTCGGTCAGCGCGCCCTTGAGCTGCCCGCTGCGGCCGGCCAGGAGCGTGGCGAACTGCTCGCGGTCGACCTGGAGGGCATCGGGGCCGAGCCGCGCGATGCCGGGGACCTCGGCCGGGGACCGGACGACGTACACCGCCAGCCCCTTGCGGGTGCCCTGCTCGGTGAGGTCGAAGCCGTTGCCGTCGTCGAGATGGACGCGCAGCGCCAGCGGTCCCCTGCCCGGTTTCGGCGGGGCGGACGGGAGCCCGGTGCGCCAGTGCAGCCAGCCCGCCCGCGCCAGGTGGACGACCAGGTGCACCCCGGAGACGTCGAGGTCGAGGAACTTCCCGTGCCGGCTCGCTCCGGTGATCTCCAGCCCGCCCAGCGCGCTCAGCGGCGGGTCGAAGGTCTTGATGGCCTGGACGGACGCGAGGTCGGCGCGCGCCAGCACGTGGCCGACCGCGTTCTCGCGCAGGAACGCGGCCAGCGCCTCCACCTCGGGCAACTCGGGCACCCGACCATGATCGCGCGGATCACGGCCCGGCGCCGCCCCCGATCAGGCGACTTCTCGCCGCTCTCCTGGGGGCGGTCAGGCCTTCGTCGTCTCGATGCCGCTGACCTCGACCGTCGCGCCGGGCTCGTGCCTGGCCTGCTCGGCGACGGCGGCGGCCACGGCCGTGGTGACGGCGGGGTCGAAGACGCTCGGGATGATGAAGTTGGCGTTCAGCTGCTCGTCCCTGACGACGGCGGCCAGGGCGTCGGCCGCCGCCAGCAGCATCCCGTCGCTGATCTCCGTGGCCCGGGCGTCGAGCAGCCCGCGGAAGACGCCGGGGAACGCGAGCACGTTGTTGATCTGGTTCGGCAGGTCCGACCGGCCGGAGGCCACGACCGCCGCGTACTCGCGGGCCCGCACCGGGTCCACCTCGGGCGTCGGGTTGGCCATCGGGAAGACGATCGCCCGCTCGTTCATGCGGGAGAGGTCCTCGACCTTCAGCACGTTGCCGGCGCTGACGCCGATGAACACGTCGGCGCCCTGCAGCGCGTCGGGCAGCTCGCCGCGCTCGCCGGCGGGGTTGGTCAGCTGCGCGAGGTCGTGCTTGGCCGGGCCCAGCCGGTCGTCGTCGGGGGAGAGGATGCCCTCGCGGTCCCACACCAGCACCCGGCCCGCGCCTGCCTCGAGCAGCAGGTGCACGATCGCCGTCCCCGCGGCGCCGCCACCGGCGACGACGATCTTCACGTCGGTCAGCTGCTTGTCCACCACCCGCAGCGCGTTCCTCAGCGCGGCCAGGGCGACGATCGCCGTGCCGTGCTGGTCGTCGTGGAACACCGGGATGTCCAGCTTGTCGCGCAGCCGCTTCTCGATCTCGAAGCAGCGCGGGGCGGCGATGTCCTCGAGGTTGATGCCGCCGAACCCGGGCGCGATGAGCTCCACGGTGCGCACGATCTCGTCGACGTCCTGGGTGTCCAGGCAGATCGGCCAGGCGTCGATGTCGGCGAACCGCTTGAACAGCGCGGCCTTGCCCTCCATGACCGGCATCGCGGCGCCGGGGCCGATGTCGCCCAGGCCGAGGACGGCGGAGCCGTCGGTGACCACGGCGACCGTGTTGCCCTTGATCGTCAGCCGGCGGACGTCCTCGGGGTGATCGGCCAGCGCCAGGCAGACCCGCGCCACCCCGGGGGTGTAGGCCATGGAGAGGTCGTCGCGGGTCTTCAGCGGCACCTTGGAGGCGATCTCCAGCTTGCCGCCCAGGTGCAGCAGGAAGGTGCGGTCGCTGACCTTGTGCACCTTCACGCCGGGGACGGCGCGCAGTGCCTCGACCATCTCCTCGGAGTGCGCCGCGTCCGCGGCCGAGCAGGTGACGTCCACGGTGAGCCCGTCGGGCCGGGAGTCGACGACGTCGATGGCGGTGACCGCGCCCCCGGCCGTGCCGACCGCGGTGGCGATGCGGCCGATGCTCGCCGGGTCGCCGTCCGAGGTGAGCCGGACGGTGATCGAGTAGGACGCGGACGTGACCGGCCCGCGGGGGACGGCGGCGGGAACGGGCTCGGTGGCGCCGGCAACGGGCGCGGTATGGGTGCTCATGGCGGCGTCATCGTCTCACCGCTCGGGCCCACCGGAGGGAGTCCGGTCAGCTCGAAGGACGTGAGACTCCTCCCTCGGCCTTCGCCTTGAGCCCGGCGCAGAACCTCCGGAAGGACGGGTTGAGGTCGGGGGTGGTCCGCCCGAGCAGCCCGGCGAAGGGGCCGGAGTGGTCCTCCCGGACGCTCAGGAGCGTGCCCCCCTCGTCCTGGACGTCCAGCGCGTAGGTCCGCTCGATGACGGCGAGGCCGCCGGGCAGGCCGCCGCGCCAGCGCATGGCCTCCTGCGGGCGCAGCTCGGTCACCGTGGCCGTGAACGGGCGATTGCGGATCATCGTGGCGTACACGGTGAGCGGCTCCCCCAGGGCGACGCGCCCCTCCACCCGGTCGACGCCGGAGTCCCAGTCCCGCCAGCCGTGCACGTCGATCAGCAACGGCCAGACCTCGGCGGGGTCGGCGTCGATACGGGTCACGGCCTCGAAGCTCCTCACGTCCCGCAGTCTGCTCCGCCGGGCAGGGGACGGCCAGGGCTCAGCCGCGCAACCGCGGCGGGCGGACATCGAGGTCCCGCCCCCGGGCCGCGTCGCCGGCCAGGCGCCGGGCCCACGCCTGCAGGCCCGCGACGTCGATGCCGTGCGGGGGCGTCGCGGCGTAGGGCGCGACGTTGCCGGCGCCCCGCTCCAGCAGCGTCGCGGCGCCGCGACCGTTCCCCCGGGCGGCGTGGGTGAGGCCGACGGCGAGCTGGGCCAGGCCGCGCCACAGCCGCCGCTCCTCCTCGACCGCGGACTTCCAGGCGTCCTCGAGCACCTCGTGGGCGTGGAAGGGGCGCCCCGCGTCGAGCAGCTCCTGCGCCTCGTCGAGCGCCCGGCCCGGCGGCCGGACGATCCCCTCCGGTGCCCGCTCCTCGCCGACGGCGCCGTAGGCCAGCGGCCGGCCGAGCGCGTCCCGGGGGCGGGCGTTGCGGGCACGGCCCCCGGTGTCCCGGTCTCGTCCGTCGCTCACCCGGCCAGTCTGCGCGCCGAAGACACTCTGGGGCCGAAGAACCCTGGGCCGAACAACTCGCCGGCCGATGCATCCGGGGCGCACGGGGGCCGGGAAGAGGAGGTGACAGGCAGTTCCGCGCCGAGGAGGAGAGCATGGGCACGATCGGCACGTCTCCCCACGCCCTCGGGCGGGCCCGGCGACAGCGCCGGTCCGGGGGACGACGGCTCGATGCCGCTGCCCGTCGCCGACCTGGCGGTCATCGCCGCCGACCGGGTGCGCTGATCGCGGAACCGTTCCGGTGAGTCGCCTCCTTGCCGTCCGGCCGGGGGACATGGGTAGCGTTCCGGACGTGGATCCCGTGCCGGCGCAGCGTGGCGCGGCGGAACCGGACGACCAGGAGGTGGCCCGGCGCTTCGCCGCGGGTGACGAGCGGGCCCTGGCCCTGGCCTACGGGCGCTGGGCGGGTCAGATCCACGGCATGGCGGTCCGCGCGTTCGGTCCCGGGCCCGATGCCGAGGACGTCACGCAGCAGACCTTCGTCTCCGCCTGGACCGGCCGCGCCGGGTACCGACCCGACAAGGGTCCGCTGCCCGGCTGGCTGGTGGGCGTGGCCCGCCACAAGATCGCCGACACGTGGGCGCGGCGGGACAAGCACCGCCGCGAGACCGAGGCCGCGATGTCGGAGGCCCAGGCCACGCCGCAGCGCCGGGTCACCGCGGGCGTGGACTCGCAGGTGGCCGACCGGGTGCTCGTGCTGGACGAGCTGGACCACCTGGGCCAGCCGCAGCGGGGCATCATCGAGCTCGCCTTCTTCGAGGACCTCACCCACGCCCAGATCGCCGCCCGGACCGGCATCCCGCTGGGCACCGTGAAATCCCACATCCGGCGGACACTCGAACGTCTTCGGACCAGGTTGGAGGTGGACGGTGCCGCACTGCACGCCTGAGCAGCTCGCGCTCGCGGCGCTCCGCGAGCCCCTGCCTGCCGACGACGCCGCCCACCTCGCCGAGTGCGAGCAGTGCCGGACAGAGATCGCGTCACTGCAGCGGGCGGTCGACGCCGTCGCCGTCCCGCAGCTGGCCGCCCCGGGGCCCGCCGTCGCCCCGCCTCCGCGGGTCTGGGAGGCCATCGCGGCCGCGACGGGCGTCTCGGCGACCCCGCAGACCGAGGTCGCGCAGCAGACCGGCCCGGTCGACCCGGAGCTCCCGCAGAGGGACGCCGAGGTGCTGCCCTTCCGCTCCCGCCGCCGGCAGATGCTCCTCGTCGCCGCCGCCGTCGTCGCGGGGGCCGCGGTGGGCGCCGGCGCCGTCGCGGTGCTGCAGGACCGCGACGACGGCGAGGCCGTCACCGCCGTCGCGCTCGACCCCCTGGCGGACAACGACGCGTCCGGGCGGGCGGAGGTGATCGTCCGGGACGACGGCAGCCGGGTGGTCGAGGTGGATCTCGACGCCCCCGCCCTCGACGACGGCTACTACGAGATCTGGCTGATCGACCGCGAGGTCGTCGGCATGGTGCCCCTGGGCGTCGTCACCCCGGGGACTCAGACCTTCGAGCTGCCCGCGGACCTCGACCTGGGGCAGTTCCCGCTGGTCGACGTCTCGGTTGAGCCGCTCGACGGCGACCCGACGCACTCGGGCGTCTCGGTCGCGCGCGGCGAACTGGACGCCTAACCGGCGCGGCGCCCCAGCGCCCGGTAGCTCCAGCCGGCCTCGGTCCACGCCGTGCGGCTCAGGGCGTTGCGCCCGTCCAGGACGCGCTTCTGCGCCACGACCTTGCCGAAGGCGACCGGGTCCAGCTCGCGGTACTGCTTCCACTCGGTCAGCACCAGGACGGCGTCGGCGCGCTCGGCGGCCTCCTCGGCGGTGTCGGCGTAGTCCAGCTGGGGCCACTGCCGGCGGCTGTTGTCCACCGCGGCCGGGTCGGTGACCCGCACGACCGCGCCCTGCAGCTGCAGCTGGGCGGCGACGTTGAGCGCCGGGGAGTCGCGGATGTCGTCGCTGTCGGGCTTGAACGCCGCACCCAGCACCGCCACCCGCTTGCCCAGCAGCGACCCGTCGCAGACCTCGCGGGCCAGCTCCACCATCCGGATCCGCCGGCGCATGTTGATGTTGTCCACCTCCTTGAGGAAGGTCAGCGCCTGGTCCGCGCCCAGCTCCCCGGCGCGCGCCATGAACGCCCGGATGTCCTTGGGCAGGCAGCCGCCGCCGAACCCGAGGCCGGCGTTGAGGAACTTGCGGCCGATCCGGTCGTCGTAGCCGATCGCGTCGGCCAGCAGCTTCACATCGGCGCCGGTCGCCTCGCACAGCTCGGCCATCGCGTTGATGAAGGAGATCTTGGTGGCCAGGAAGGAGTTCGCCGCGGTCTTCACCATCTCAGCGGTCGCGTAGTCGCTCTCCACCTTCGGCGTCCCCCGCGTCAGGATGGAGGCGTACACCCCGTCCAGCAGTGCCCGCGCGGTGTCACCGTCCGCACCCGGAGGCAGCCCGTACACCAGCCGGTCCGGCTGGAGGGTGTCCTCCACGGCGAAGCCTTCCCGCAGGAACTCGGGGTTCCAGGCGAGCAGGGCCTCTGGCACCTTCTCCCCCACCAGCTCCGCGAGCCGCGCCGCCGTCCCCACCGGCACGGTGGACTTGCCCACCACCAGGTCACCGGGCCGGAGCACGCCGAGGAGCGACTCCACCGCGTCCTGCACGAAGTGGAGGTCCGCGGCGTACTCGCCCCGCTTCTGCGGCGTCCCCACGCAGACGAAGTGCACCTGCGAACCGGCCGCATCCACCATGTCGGCGCTGAACCGCAGGCGTCCGGTGGCCAGCGTCCGCTCCAGCAACTCCTCGAACCCGGGCTCGTAGAACGGCGCCCGGGCGTCCTGCAGAGCCGCCACCTTGCGCTGGTCGACGTCGATCCCGACGACGTCGTGCCCCAGCTCCGCCATCGACGCCGCGTGCACGGCGCCGAGATATCCGCATCCGATGACCGAGATCTTCATGTGGGGTGCTCCATTCCAGAGGTGATGCGGCGTGCACCGAGCACTCCGCGTGGATGTCGTCGCGGGTCAACCGCAGCCGATGGGCTGGTCGGACACCACGAAGTCGGCGAAGTCGGCGTGCTGGTCGGCCGACGGCGCCCAGCTCGGGTCGGCGCCGCCGTAGAAGGTGGAGAAGAAGATGCCCTCGATCCGGAGGTCGGCCACGGTCCGGTACCGCATCCCCTCCTCGGCGAAGGTCTGCGTCCCGTCGACCCACACGGTGACCGAGCCGTCCTCCTGCTCCGGGTCGTTGAGGACGACGCGCTGCTCGACGCAGAGCCACGTGCCGCGCTCCCAGGTCCACTCCCCCCGGCCGAGGCTCGTCCCGGACTCGTCGGGCGCGTAGAGGTACACCTCGCCCTCCCCCTCGGCCCGCCACATCAGCCGCGTCGAGAAGCCGTCCGTCCCGTCCGGTTCCTCCCCACCGCTGACCTCCGTGCCGCCGTAGAGGCCCGGCAGCTTCCCGCCCTTGACGAACTCGAAGTCCTCGGGGAATCGCACCCAGTACCGCAGATGGGCGGAGTCGACCGGCTCGCCGACCAGCGGCAGGAACACCTGCATGCCGCCCTCGGGCGCACCGTGTTCCCGGCTGGCCGAGGGACTCACGGAGCCGGCCGGGAAAGCGACGCGGACGGCCGGCCCGGAGGCAGGCGGGCCGTCGTCGACCGGCGACCACCGGTCCAACCCGAACGACCCCTCCTCGAGGGCGGCGACCTGAGGGCCGAAGACCGGGCCCAGGTCGGCGATCGCCACGGGCGACGACGACGCGGCACGTTCGCTCCCGTCGGCCGCGCCGCCCGTCGGGGGGCCGTCGCCCTCGGATGAGGTGTCCGGCGCCGAGCACGCGGCGAGGACCGCCGAGAGGACGAGCAGACCGGCGGTCAGCCGCGCGCTGCCGGTCATTGCGCCCGGATGGATCGCCGCCGGCCCGCCCGCACCGCGCCGCGGAGGAGCGTCCGGACCGCGAGCACCGTCGGGATCCCCAGGATCGCCGTCCACAGGATCAGCAGTGGGTTCCACCGGAAGACCTTGCCCAGCGTGGTCGCCACACCCTCGTCCCGCTGGGGCGTGCCGGCCACGACCATGGGGGTGGAGGCGCCGCTGAGGGTGTTCGCGCTGAGCCGCACCGATGACGCATCGGGCACCGACACGCTCGCCCATCCGCCGGTGATCTCGTTGCCGACGACCACGGCCTCGTCACCCGCATCGAGCACGTCGACCCCGGCCAGCCGGCTGTCGGCGATGCGGTTGTCCTCGACGACCAGCGACGCGTCGTTCTTCACGCGGATGCCGATGTGGTTGCGCTCGAGCACGTTGCCCCGGACGACCGTCCCGGAGCCCCCTTCGATCTCGATGCCGCTGCCGTCGTTGTCATAGGCGTGGTTGTCGATCAGCTGGTTCTCGTCGGACGGCAGCCGGGCGGCCTCGGCGTAGTCGGTGTCCTCGGACCGGCCGTCGTCGATCATGAACCCGTGGCCGCGGTTGTCGTAGGCCACGTTGTCCCGCAGCACGTTGCGGTTGCAACCGCGCGAGAAGATGAAGCCGTGCCGGCCGTTGCCGTGCGCCACGTTGCGCTCGACCAGGAAGTCGTTGCTCAGGTCGTGCGGGTCGAAGCCGTAGGCCGCGTTGTCCCGGAAGGTGTTGTCCAGGAACCGCATGCCCTGCGCCTCGAAGGTGTAGGCGCCGAACCAGTTGTGGTGGAGCACCGAGTCGGTCACGTCGCCCACCGCCTTCGCCTGGGGCACGCCGGGGACGTGGTCAGCGCCGCGCCAGGCGATGCCGGAGCTGGTCCCGGTACCGAAGCCGAGGTACCCGATGTCGGCGTGGGCGATGTCCATGCGCCCACCGAAGGTGAGCAGGAAGGACCGACCGTCGGCCGGTTCGGTGTCCACGCCGCCCCCCTCCGGATGCCACGACCGGATGCGGACCGGGGCGTCTGCGTCGCCCCGGATGTCGAGCGTGCCTCCGCGAGCGACGATCACGGCGAAGCCTCCGGGGGAGCTGAGCAGCCGCACGTCGGGAGTGGTCGCCCCCGAGATGGTCAGCCGGCTGCCCGCGGGCACCTCGATGCTGGCCCGGACCAGCAACACCCCGTCGATCACCTCGAAGGCCTCCGGCACCGACTGCTGGAGCTCACGGAGGTCGTAGGGCGCCTCCCGGGGTGCCAGCACGAGGGTCGGCACGACTTCGGGGAAGCTGGCCGGGACCAGCACGGGAGCCGTGAGGGTGGGCGCCATTCCCGTGACCCGCCGGCTGCGCTGCAGCTCTCGCGCCTGCATGGCGTTGAGGATGGGGTCCTTGGTCAACGGCAGCGGGCTGTACGCCGGTGGACCCGGCGGCAGCTCCGGCCGCTGGTAGCTGATCGCGATGAACACCAGCAGTGCGGGCAGCACGGCCACCAGCACGAGGGCGACGGCCAGCCGCCGTCCGCTCAGCTCAGGCCTGACCGGCATGCTGCAGCGCTCCGATCTCGGCCTGGCCCTGGACCCGCTCGCCTTCCTGGCGGGTCAGCCAGCCCTGCTTGTTCATGGTCAGCGCGGCCCAGGTCTTGATGGGCAGGGCGATGACGGCGATGGTCACGGCCATCAGTGGGGCCAGGACGATCTCGCGAGGGTTCTCCATCAGGTGCGACATCGCGCGAAGCGCACGGCCGGCGACGGCCCAGGTCAGGACGATGGCCACGGCGATCCACCCGCCCTCGCTGATCCAGCGGCTGCCGTACCAGACCGTGGCGCCCATGGAGATCGGGGTGAGCAGGATCTGCAGCACCGTGACCTGGGTGATGAAGGGCTGACGCCACAGCCATCCCTGGGACAGCGCGGTCAGGTAGCACCGATAGGAGTTGCGGCTCCACCGGATCCGCTGGCGGAGGAAGGCCCTCGGGTCGGCCGGGAACATGGAGTCCGCCTGTGCCGTGTCCTGGTGCACGGTCTTGTAGCCGGCGGCCAGGACCAGCCAGGTCAGCCGCCCGTCGTCCCCGGCGACGCAGGCCCGGCCGAGGAACATCTCCCGCTCCAGCGCCGGGAGCACCGGCAGGATCGCCTCCCGCCGGTAGGCGGCCGTCCGCCCGGACAGGCAGGCGACGGCCCCCCGCCGGGACATGGCCGGCACGTAGTCGAGGTACCGGGTGTTGAGCATCCAGTACGCGACCCGCCGCCACACGTTGGTCTGCGGCAGGTACACGTGCTGGCGGCTGCCCACGCCGCCCACCTGGGGGTCGACGAACGGCATCTGCATGGCCGCCAGCAGGCCGGGCCGCCACTCGGTGTCCGAATCGGCGAAGAGGACCACCTCCCCCGTGGCGTGGCGGACGCCGGCCCCCAGAGCCCCGCGCTTGCCGGTGTGGCGCCACTCGACGACACGGACGCGCTCGTCGCCCAGGCCGCGCAGGCGGTCGAGGACCACGTCGTCGCGGTCGTCGACGACGAGGATGACCTCCGTGGGGTCCTCCCTCAGCCACGTCCGCAGGCAGCGCTCGAGGACCTCGGGGTCCTCGCGGTAGACGGGAATGACCACGGACGTCGTCGTCCGGAAGTCGTTTTCGACGGGCCGGTAGTGGTGACGGGACAACCAGCGGCGGACGAACCAGACGGTCCACGACAGGAGACCGATGAGGCCGAGCGGCCAGTAGCCGTGCACGGCCCGCTCGACCGGTGAGGTCTGCGTCGAGACGTAGTCGAACACCACCGGCTCGGCCGCGCCGGCGCTGCTGCCCTCGGCAGTCGTGACCACGACGGGCACTCCCCCGAGCGTCGTCCGCTCGGGCGTGGTGACCCGCAACTCGCGGTCGGAGAGGACGGTCAGATCGATGCCGGGGACCCCGCCGAAGGTGACCGCCGACGCGCCGGACAGGTGACTGCCGGTGATCGTGAGCTCGGTCCCGCCGTCCGGGGACCCGCTCGCCGGGGAGAGCGCGTCGACGCTGGGGGTGGCTGCGTACTCGAACACCACGGTGGGCACGACGGTCGTCGTCCCGCCGAGGGTGGTGACGCGCACGTCGAACGGTCCGACCTCGTCGGCGGGCGGCGCCACGACCCTGACCCGGTCCGGGGAGACGGTGACCACGCGGGCCTCGACGTCACCGAACGTCACGCGGCTGGCCCCGTCCAGGTGGATGCCGGTGACCGAGACCAGGGTTCCTCCGGCCTGCGAGCCGGAGGGTGGCGAGATCCCGGCGACGGCGGGCGTGTGGACGAACCGGAAGTCGACCGGAGAGTTGCCGGGGCTGCGCCCGGCGGTTGTGACGACGCGGACGTTGACGTTCCCCTCGTCGGGAAGGGAGGGCGTCGTCACCGACAGCTCGGAGCCGGAGATGACGACGAGATCGGTGCCGGGCACCCCGTCGAACAGCACCTCGACGGCGCCGGAGAACCCCCTACCCCTGACGGTGACGCGCGTCCCGCCGTCGGTGGTGCCGGCCTCCGGCTCGAGGTCCTCGACGACGGGATCGGGCAGTGCGGCGACCGGCAGAGATCCGGCACGGCCGACGACAGGCCCGGCGGCGGCAGCAGCAGTCATTCGCCACCCCGACAGCGGGCGGGTCGCGGCCGCGTCCGCCTCGGCAGCGACCTCCGTCGGGCCGGCCGGCCCCGGGGCCGGTTGCTGGGCGGGAGACTGTGCGGGCGCCGCCGGGGCGGGCGCC
>CADCTN010000027.1 GCA_902805535.1 uncultured Blastococcus sp.
CGGCAGCCGGACGTCGACCCGTCCTGGGCGCCACCTGCCCCGCCCCCGGCGACCGCCCCGGAGCGCCCCCGCGGCCTCTTCGGTGGGCGCCGGCGGGCCGGCGATCCGGAGCTGGCGCGGGCGTTCAGCTACGAGGGCGACCCGCTCGGCGCGCAGGGATGGGCCCTGCAGCACGGCTGGACGATCTCGGACGGGAGCGGGCCCGAGGACGCCGTCCTGCAGGAGCTGGTCGCCGCTGCGCCCGTGCGGCCGGGCAGGGACGCGCGCCCGGCATCGGTGCTCCGCGGCCGCGCCGGCGCGGTGGACCTGGTCGCCTTCGACGTCGTCGAGCCGCTGGGCAAGCGCTGGGTGCCCACCCACGCGATCACCGCCGCGCCGATGCTGGGTACCGGTCCGGTCCTGCGGCTCTCGCCCGCCCGGTTGTGGAAGCACCGCACGGGTGGCCTGGTGCCGCTGACCAGTGGCAACGAGGCCTTCGACAGCCGCTGGCAGCTGCTGGTCGCCGAGGACGGGCCGCAGGTGCGCCGCCTCGCCCAGGACCCCGCGGTGCAGGGACTGCTGCTCGGTACCGACGACGGCGACGAGTTCTGGACCGGCTCCGGTCACCTGGCGGCCGTCCGTCCCGACGGGCACCGGCCGCTGCTGATCGAGCACCACGCCCGGTTGGTGGCCGCGATCGTCGGCGCCCTGGCCGCGGGCTACTGAGACGGCCGATCCGTTGACCGGCCCGGCCGACCCCGAGCCGGACGCCGCACCTGCCGCGGGCGCGGGCATCCGGGAGCTGCTGCCGCTGCTGCGCCCGCACCGGCGGCCCCTGGCGGCGGCCGCCGGGCTGTCGCTGGTCGCCGCCGCGGGCGCGCTGGCCCAGCCGGCACTGGTCTCGCGGGTCATCGACGCCGTCGGCTCGGGGGAATCACTCCTGCCGCCGGTCGGCCTCCTGGTCGTGGTGCTGCTCGCCGCGTCGGCGCTGTCGGCCTTCCAGCAGTACCTGCTGCAGCGGACCGCCGAGGGCGTCGTGCTCACCACCCGGCAGCTGCTCACCGACCGGCTGCTGCGGCTCCCGGTGGCCGAGTACGACCGGCGGCGCACCGGTGACCTGATGTCCCGCGTCGGCTCGGACACCACGCTGCTGCGGGCGACCGTGACCTCGGGCGTCGTCGACGTCGCCGGCTCCGTGGTCCTGGCCCTCGGTGCGGTGGTGGCGATGGCGCTGGTCGACATCTGGCTGCTCCTGCTCACCGTCGTCGCCGTCGCGATCGGCGTGACCACGGCCGTGCTCGCCTCCCGCGGGGTCCGGCGGCTGTCGCGGCAGGCGCAGGAGGAGGTCGGGGCGATGACGGCCGCGGTGGAGCGGGCGCTGTCGGCGGTCCGGACCATCCGGGCCAGCGGCGCCACCACCCGCGAGGTCGCCGCCGTCGGCGCCAGCGCCGGGCGGGCCTACGCGGCCGGGGTGCGGGTGGCCCGGCTGGAGGCGCTCGTCTCCCCCGCCGGCTCGATCGCCGTGCAGGGCGCGTTCCTGGCCGTGCTGGGCGTGGGCGGCTACCGGGTGGCGAACGGCTCGATGACCGTCGCCGAGCTGGTCGCGTTCATCCTGTACCTGTTCCTGCTGGTCATGCCGCTGGGCCAGGCGATCGGGGCCTACACCCAGCTGCAGACCGGGCTGGGCGCCCTGGTCCGCATCCAGGAGGTACTCGCCCTCGACCCGGAGGAGGACGAGCGTCCCGAGCGGCCTGCAACGCCCGCCGTCCCGGCGCAGGCCGTCGGCGTCCCGGCGCGCCCGGCCGCTGGTCCGCCGCCGCTGCTGCAGCTCGACGGCGTCGACTTCGGCTACCCGGACGGGACACCGGTGCTCGCCGGGGTGTCCTTCGACGTGCCGGCCGGGAGCCGGGTCGCCCTGGTCGGGCCGTCGGGCGCGGGCAAGTCCACGATCCTGGCGCTGATCGAGGGCTTCTACCCGGTCGGCGCCGGGGTGGTCCGCTGGGCGGGGACCGATGTCAGGGAGATGCCGCGGGCGGCGCTGCGTGCCCGGCTCGGCTACGTGGAGCAGGAGGCGCCGGTCCTGGCCGGGACGGTGCGGGACAACCTCCTCCTCACCCGCCCGGACGCCACCGACCCCGAGCTGTGGGCCGTCCTCGCCGACGTCGGCCTGACCGAGGTGGTGCGTCGCTCCCCGCGCGGCCTCGACGTCCTGGTCGGTGACGAGGGGGTGTTGCTCTCCGGCGGCGAGCGACAGCGGCTGGCCATCGCGCGGTCCCTGCTGGCCCGGCCGGAGCTGCTCCTGCTGGACGAGCCGACGGCCAGCCTGGACGCGCGCAACGAGGGCCTGCTGCGCCAGACCCTGGCCGCGGCGTCGGCCGACCGGGCGCTGCTGGTCGTCGCCCACCGCCTGTCCACGGTGCTGGACAGCGATCAGATCGTGGTGCTGGACGAGGGGCGGGTGGTCGCGCGGGGCACGCACGACGAGCTCGTGGGCACCAGCCCCCTGTACCGGGAGCTGGCCACCGCCCAGCTGCTGGTGTGAGGCTTTCTGCTGCTCCGCGGGCTCTGGGAAGGTCCGCTCTCAGGTGGACCGCTCGGCGGCGCGGGTGATGCCGCGCACCATCCCGCCGAACACGATGCCGTGGAAGGCGGCCACCGCCCACCAGTAGAGATGCCCGGCGAGCCCGCGCGGCGCGAACGTCGCCCGCTGCCGCAGCACTGCGCCGTGGTCCCCGCCGGCGCGGTCCCCGTCGGCGTGGTGGTGTTCCACGTGGAACTCCAGCCAGGCCAGGCCGGGGAGGCGCATCTCCGCGCGCAGCCGCAGCAGCCGTCCCCGGTCGAGCTCCTCGACCCGCCAGAAGTCCAGGGCGTCGCCGACGTAGAGCTTCTCGGGGTCCCGCCGTCCCCGGCGCAGGCCGACGCCGCCCACCGCCCGGTCGAGCAAGCCGCGCACCCGCCAGGCCAGCGGGAAGGAGTACCAGCCGGCGTCCCCGCCGATCCCCTCGACGACCTGCCACAGCACCTCGGGGTCGGCGGTCGTCGGCCGGGACCGTTCGTCGAGGTAGAGGCTGCCGCCGGCCCAGTCGGGATCGGAGGGCAGCGGGTCCGACGGCGCACCGGGCGTGGAGGCGCCCGACCACCGGGTGGCCACGGTGGAGTTGTGCACGCGGGCGATGGCCAGGCGCACGGCGTCGTCGAAACCGAGCAGACCCTCCGGCGGATCGGGGACGAACCGCGCGATGTCGTGCTCCCGAGAGACGACCGTGTTGCGCAACGACTCCACCAGCGGCCGGGCGATGCCCGCCGGCACGGGCGTGATCAACCCGACCCAGTGGCTCGACAGGGACGGGGAGAACAGCGGGACCGGGAGGATCCGCCGTCGCGGCAGGCCGGCGACCACGGCGTAGCGCTGCATCATCTCGGCGTAGTTCATGACGTCGGGCCCGCCGATGTCGAAGCCCCGGTGCACCGTGGCCGGCAGCTGCGCGCAGCCGACCAGGTAGCGCAGCACGTCCCGGACGGCGATCGGCTGGATGCGGCTGTGCACCCAGCGTGGCGTGACCATGACCGGCAGCCGCTCTGTCAGGTACCGCAGCATCTCGAAGGACGCCGAGCCGGAGCCGAGCACCACTGCGGCGCGCAGCACGGCGGTCGGGACGCCCGAGGCCAGCAGGATCTCGGCCACCTCGATGCGCGAGCGCAGGTGCGGGGAGAGGTCCTCGCCCCGCGGCTCGAGCGCGCCGAGGTAGACGAGGCGCCCGACACCGGCCGCGCGCACGGCGTCGGCCATCACCCGCGCCGTCCGGCGGTCGGTCTCCCCGAACTCGGGCCCGGATCCCAGCGCGTGGATCAGGTAGTACGCGACGTCGACGCCCTCGCACGCCGCGGCGACCTGCCCGGGATCGCCGGCGTCGGCGCGCGCCACCTCCACCTGACCGGACCACGGGCGGTCCCGGATCCGCTCGGGGGAACGGGTCATGACCCGCACCCGGTGCCCGGCGGCCAGCAGTTCGGGCACCAGCCGGCCGCCGATGTAGCCGGTGGCGCCGGTGACGAGGCAGAGCCGCGGTGCGTCGGAGGTCACGCGACCGAGTGTCGGCGCGATCCAGCGGAGACGCCCGCACCGGAGGATGGAACCCGCACCGGAGAACGCAGCCCGCACCGCGCGACCGAGGGCCGGCGGCCCAGCCGTTCGCGGACGGCGCGTCCCGTTCCGGGGCAGGACGGGTGGTGGCCGACGTGCCGCAAGGGGCTCAGACACGACCTCAGGGCGTGGACGGCGGCATTCCTGTCAGTGGACCCGGTATCCTCGGAGACAGAAACCGCCAGCAACCGGCTCAGTGCCGTTGTGCGCCCTCGGCCCCTCTCTCCGCACGGGGGGTCCGCGTGCCGGTTGCGCGATAGGAAGGCCCCACGTGGTCGCAGCACCGCAGACCGAGAACGCCTACTCCGGCAGCTCCATCACCGTCCTCGAGGGGCTGGAAGCGGTCCGCAAGCGCCCCGGCATGTACATCGGCTCGACCGGTGAGCGCGGCCTGCACCACATGGTGTGGGAGGTCGTGGACAACTCCGTCGACGAGTCCCTGGCCGGGCACGCCGACCGCGTCCACGTGACCCTGCTCGCCGACGGCGGCGTCCGCGTCGAGGACAACGGCCGCGGCATCCCGGTGGACATGCACCCGGTGGAGAAGCGGCCCACCATCGAGGTGATCATGACCGTCCTGCACGCGGGCGGGAAGTTCGACGGGAAGAGCTACGGCGTCTCCGGTGGTCTGCACGGCGTCGGCGTCACCGTCGTCAACGCCCTGTCCACGCGCCTGGACGTCCAGGTCTGGCGCGACGGGACCGAGTGGAGGCAGAGCTACGCCTACGCGAAGCCGGGTGCGCTGGAGCTGGTCGGCCCGACGAAGAAGCGTGGCACGGCCATCACCTTCTGGGCCGACGACGGCATCTTCGAGACGACGGGCTACTCCTTCGACACGATCAACCGCCGCCTGCAGGAGATGGCCTTCCTCAACAAGGGGCTGACCATCGTCCTGCGCGACGAGCGCCCCGGTCAGGGCAAGGCCGAGACCGGCGTGGCCGAGGAGGTCACCCTGGCGGAGCTCGCCCCGCAGGCCGGTGCCGAGGCGGAGGCCTTCGAGGCCACCGAGGTCACCTACAAGTACGACGCCGGCCTCATCGACTACGTCGCCCACATCAACGCCAAGAAGTCCCCGATCCACAAGTCGGTCGTGAGCTTCTCCGCCGAGGGCACCGGCAAGAACGACATGGCCATGTCGATCGACGTCGCCATGCAGTGGTCCGAGGCCTACTCGGAGTCGGTCTACACGTTCGCCAACATCATCAACACCCACGAGGGCGGCACGCACGAGGAGGGCTTCCGCGCGGCGCTGACCTCGATCGTCAACCGTTACGCGGACGAGAAGAAGCTCTTCAAGGGCAAGGACGAGAAGCTCACCGGTGAGGACATCCGCGAGGGCCTGGCCGCGATCGTCTCGGTGAAGCTCGGCGACCCGCAGTTCGAGGGCCAGACCAAGACCAAGCTCGGCAACACCGAGGTCAAGGGGTTCGTCCAGAAGGTCTGCAACGAGCAGATCGGGCACTGGTTCGAGGCCAACCCGACCGAGGCCAAGATGATCATCAACAAGGCCTCGTCGGCGGCCCGCGCCCGCCGCGCGGCCCAGGACGCCCGCAAGCTCGCCCGCAAGAACCTGCTGAGCAACAACTCCCTGCCGGGCAAGCTCGCCGACTGCCGCTCCACCGACCCGCGCAACTCCGAGGTCTACATCGTCGAGGGCGACTCGGCCGGCGGTTCGGCCAAGTCCGGCCGCGACTCGATGTTCCAGGCGATCCTGCCCATCCGAGGCAAGATCATCAACGTCGAGAAGGCGCGCATCGACCGGGTCCTCAAGAACACCGAGGTCCAGTCGATGATCACCGCCTTCGGCACCGGCATCCACGACGAGTTCGACCTGTCGAAGCTGCGCTACCACAAGATCATCCTGATGGCGGACGCCGACGTCGACGGCCAGCACATCCGGACGTTGCTGCTCACCCTGCTGTTCCGCTTCATGCGGCCGCTGGTGGAAGCGGGCTACGTCTACCTGGCGAACCCGCCGCTGTACAAGATCAAGTGGGGCGGCAAGGTCGGGGACGAGTACGTCTACACCGACCGCGAGAAGGACGCCGTCCTCAAGGCCGGCGCCGAAGCCGGTCGCAAGGTCAAGGAGGACTCGATCCAGCGGTTCAAGGGTCTCGGCGAGATGAACGCGACCGAGCTCTGGGACACCACGATGAATCCCGAGACCCGGATCCTGTCGCAGGTCACGCTGGACGACGCCGCGACCGCCGACGAGCTGTTCAGCGTGCTCATGGGCGAGGACGTCGAGGCCCGACGCAGCTTCATCACCCGCAACGCCAAGGACGTCCGCTTCCTCGACGTCTGAGGCGGCCGCCCCCACCCCCTGCCCATGCACCGCCCCGGCCCCGTCCCGGGTCCCGCCCTGAGCTTGCGAAGGGTGGGGAGGACGGGGTCCTTCGACTGGAGATCTGAACCGTGACCGAGACCCCCGCGCGCGACCGCATCGAGCCGGTCGACATCCAGCAGGAGATGCAGCGCAGCTACATCGACTACGCGATGTCGGTCATCGTGGGCCGAGCGCTGCCCGAGGTCCGCGACGGCCTGAAGCCCGTGCACCGCCGCGTGCTCTACGCGATGTACGACCAGGGCTTCCGACCCGACCGCAGCTACGTCAAGTGCGCGCGCGTCGTCGGTGAGGTGATGGGTAACTACCACCCGCACGGTGACACCTCGATCTACGACGCCCTCGTGCGGCTGGCCCAGCCCTGGTCGATGCGGTACCCGCTGGTCGACGGCCAGGGCAACTTCGGTTCCCCGGGCAACGACCCGGCCGCGGCCATGCGGTACACCGAGGCGCGGTTGACCCCGCTGGCGATGGAGATGCTGCGGGACATCGACGAGGAGACCGTCGACTTCCAGCCCAACTACGACGGCAAGAACCAGGAGCCGCTGGTCCTGCCGGGGCGCATCCCGAACCTGCTGATCAACGGCTCCGCCGGCATCGCCGTCGGCATGGCCACCAACATGCCCCCGCACAACCTGCGCGAGGTTGCCGCGGCCGTCTTCTGGGTCCTCCAGCACCCGGACGCGGAGCCGGAGGAGTCCCTCAACGCGTGCATGGAGCGGGTGAAGGGCCCCGACTTCCCGACCCACGGCCTGATCGTCGGCCGCGACGGCATCGAGTCGGCGTACCGCACCGGTCGCGGCTCGGTGCGCATGCGCGCCGTCGTCACCGTCGAGGAGGACGCCCGCGGCCGGGTGCAGCTGGTCTGCACCGAGCTGCCGTACCAGGTCAACCCCGACAACCTGGCCGAGGCCATCGCCGAGGCGGTCAAGGACGGGCGCCTCCAGGGCATCAGCGAGATCGCCGACGAGTCCAGCGACCGCGTCGGCCGGCGGCTGGTCATCACCCTGCGCCGCGACGCCGTCGCCAAGGTCGTGCTGAACAACCTCTACAAGCACACCCAGCTGCAGACGACGTTCGGCTGCAACATGCTCTCCATCGTCGACGGCGTCCCGCGGACGCTGCGCCTGGACGAGCTGGTCCGGCTCTACGTCAACCACCAGATCGAGGTCATCCAGCGGCGGACCCGCTACCGGCTGCGCAAGGCCGAGGAGCGCGCCCACATCCTGCGCGGTCTGGCCAAGGCCCTCGACCAGCTCGACGCCGTCATCGCTCTCATCCGCAACAGCGAGTCGGCCGACGCCGCCCGCGGCGGGCTGATGGAGCTGCTCGACATCGACGAGATCCAGGCCGTCGCGATCCTGGACATGCAGCTGCGCCGGCTGGCCGCCCTCGAACGTCAGCGGATCCTCGACCAGCTCGCCGAGTTGGAGCGCGAGATCGCCGACCTGGAGGCGATCCTCGCCAGCCCCGAGCGGCAGCGGCAGATCATCCACGACGAGCTCGCCGAGATCGTGGAGAAGTACGGCGACGAGCGGCGCACGCAGTTCGTCGCCAACGACGGCGACGTCTCGATGGAGGACCTCATCGCGGAGGAGGAGGTCGTCGTCACCATCACCCGCACCGGCTACGCCAAGCGCACCAAGAGTGACCTCTACCGCTCCCAGCGCCGCGGCGGCAAGGGCGTGATGGGCGCGGCCCTCAAGCAGGACGACATCGTCGACCACTTCTTCGTGGGCTCGACCCACGACTGGATCCTCTTCTTCACCAACAAGGGCCGGGTCTACCGCGCCAAGGCCTACGAGCTGCCGGAGGCCAACCGCACGGCCCGGGGCCAGCACGTGGCCAACATCCTGGCGTTCCAGCCGGACGAGAAGATCGCCCAGGTCATGCAGATCAAGGACTACTCGGTCGCGCCGTACCTGGCCCTGGCCACGGCCAAGGGCCAGGTGAAGAAGACCCGGCTCACCGACTTCGACTCCCCGCGCCAGGGCGGCGTCATCGCCGTCAACCTGCGCGACGGCGACGAGCTGGTCGGGGCCGTCCTGATCAGCCAGGACCAGGACCTGCTGCTCGTGACCCGCAAGGCCATGTCCATCCGGTTCACCGCGGACGACGCAGCGCTGCGGCCCATGGGGCGGGCCACCGAGGGCGTGCGCGGGATCTCGCTGTCCGACGACGACCGGCTGCTGTCGATGATGGTCGTGCAGGAGGGGGTCGACGTCCTGGTCGCCACCGAGCGCGGCTTCGCCAAGCGCACCGGCATCGAGAACTACCCGAACCAGGGCCGCGGCGGCAAGGGCGTGCTCACCGCCGACCCGAAAGCCCGCAAGGGTGCGCTGGTCGGCGCCCTCGCGGTGACCCTCGGCGACGAGCTGTACGCCATCACGTCCGGGGGCGGGGTCATCCGGACGCCGGTCAACGGGGTGCGGCACAACAAGGACCGCGCCACCATGGGCGTCAAGCTCATGAACTTGCCGGAGGACGTGTCGATCGTGGCGATCGCTCGTACGACGGACAACGACGAGCCCGACGCCTAACCTGGGCGCAGATGGCAGCGGGACCGATCCGGTCCGGCTGGGGAGCGGCGTGGGCCGCCCGGTGATGGGGAGACTGGCATGAGCGACCGGACGCAGGGTTCGGTGCGCACGGAGTCCCCGGCCGGGGGCGACGGGTCCCCGGGCGCCGCCGGGTCGGCGGCCTCGACGGGCGCCGGTGCGCCGCCGGTCACGGCGACG
>CADCTN010000028.1 GCA_902805535.1 uncultured Blastococcus sp.
ACGAACGACCTCGACATCGACACCCTCACCGCGCTGGAGGACCTGCTCGACGGCTTCCCCGGCACGGTGCTCGTGGTCAGCCACGACCGGTACTTCGTCGACCGGGTCTGCGACAAGGTCGTCGCCCTGCTCGGCGACGGCACCCTCGCGGAGCTGCCGGGCGGCGTCGAGGAGTACCTGGCGCGCCGGGCCGCGGGCGGCGCCCCGCTCACCACCGCCGCCGGCACCAGCGGGACCCGTCCGGTCGGTGCCTCCGCGCCGACCACCGTCTCGGCCGCCGACGCCCGCGCGGCCCGCAAGGAGGCGAGCCGGCTGGAGCGGCGGATGCTCAAGCTGGACGCCGACGAGAAGAAGCTGCACGAGCGGCTCGCCGCGGCGGCGGCCGACTACGCGAAGGCCGCCGCCCTCGACGCCGAGCTCACGGCGCTGCACGCCGAGAAGACCGAGGTCGAGAACGCCTGGCTGATCGCCTCGGAGGCGGCCGACGGCTGACCCCGCAACGCCGTCATCCCTCACCGTGAGGGGTCTTCCCTCACCGTCGACGGTGAGGGAGGACCCCTGGTGATCAGGTCACCTGATCATCATCCGGACGGCGCGTGCACCCCGGCCGGTAACCTGGGGTCACCGCCGGCCGTCGCCCCGACCGACGTCAGTGGTCCCCGAGCCGCCCTCGACTCCCGGAGACCCGTGACCGCCCTCCTGCTCCTCCACCTCGTGGCAGCCATCCTGGCGCCCGTCCTGGTGCGGTGGTGGGGGCGGAACGCCTTCCTGGTGCTGGCGCTGGTGCTCGCGGCCGGCTTCGCCTGGGTGCTGACCCGGCTCTCCACCGTGACCGGGGGCGGCGAGGTCGCCGAGAGCAACCCCTGGGTGCCGGCGCTGGACCTGGACATCGCGCTGCGCCTGGACGCCCTGTCGCTGACCTTCGCGCTGCTGGTCACCGGGGTGGGCGCGCTGGTCCTGGTCTACTGCGCCCGCTACTTCGAGCCCGACGACGAGGGCACCGGCCGGTTCGCCGGCAACCTCACCGCGTTCGCCGGATCCATGCTCGGTCTGGTCCTGGCCGACGACCTGCTGATGCTCTACGTGTTCTGGGAGCTGACGACGGTCTTCTCCTACCTGCTCATCGGCGGGGCGGGGACGAAGCTGGCGGCCCGGCGGGCGGCCAGCCAGGCGCTGATCCTGACCACCGCCGGCGGGCTGGCCATGCTGGTCGGCCTGATCATGCTGGGCCAGACCAGCGGCAGCTACCTGCTGTCGGAGGTCGTCGCGGACCCGGGCAGCGGCCCGCTCCTCGTCGCCGGCACGCTGCTCGTCCTGGCCGGAGCGGTGACGAAGTCGGCGATGGTCCCGTTCCACTTCTGGCTGCCCGCCGCCATGGAGGCGCCCACCCCGGTCAGCGCCTACCTGCACGCCGCCGCGATGGTGAAGGCCGGCATCTACCTCGTCGCGCGGCTGGCCCCCGGGTTCGCCGAGGTCCCGGGATGGCGTCCCGTCGTACTCGGCCTGGGGCTGGCCACCATGCTGGTGGGCGGCTACCGCGCGCTGCGGCAGAACGACCTGAAACTGCTGCTGGCCTTCGGCACGGTGAGCCAGCTCGGCTTCCTCATGGTGCTGGTCGGCGCCGGCAGCTACGAGATGGCGTCCGCCGGGCTGGCCATGACGCTGGCGCACGCGCTGTTCAAGTCCACGCTCTTCCTCACCGTCGGCGTCATCGACCACGCGACGGGGATCCGTGACCTGCGCCGGCTCTCCGGTCTCGGCCGCCGGCTGCCGGGCCTGGCCGTGATCGGCTCGCTGGCCGCGGCGTCGATGGCCGGGCTCCCCCCGCTGCTGGGCTTCGTCGGCAAGGAGGCGGCCTTCACCGCGCTCTGGGACGGCGGACTGCCGGACCGGACCGCCGCGGCCGTCGTGCTGACCGGCCTGGTGCTGGGCTCGGTGCTCACCGCCGCCTACACCGCCCGGTTCCTGTGGGGCGCCTTCGCGCGCAAGCCCGGCCTGGCGCCGACCGAGCCGGCGGACCTGGTCCACCGCCCCGGTCCGCTGTTCCTTGCCGCACCGGCGGTGCTCGCCGTCACCGGTCTCCTGGCCGGCCCGTCCAGCCCCGTCCTGGAACCGCTGGTCGCCTCCTACGCCGACGGGCTGCCGCTCATCGCGCCGGAGGCGGAGGAGCTCGCGCTGTGGCACGGGTTCCAGCCGGCCCTGCTGCTGTCGGCGCTCACCGTCGTCGGGGGCGTCCTGCTGTTCCTCGCCCGGGCCCCGGTGTTCCGGATGCAGCGGCGGGTGGCCATCGGCGCTTCGGCCGACGAGGGGTACTGGAACACCCTGCAGGCGCTGGACCGCCTCGCCGTCCTGGTCACGGGAACCACGCAGCGCGGCTCGCTGCCCGCCTACCTCGGCACCATCCTCGTCGTCGTGCTGGCCCTGCCCGGCTCGGTGCTGCTCTTCCGGGCGCCGTGGCCGGAGGAGTGGCGGGCGTGGGACACCCCCGTCCAGGCCCTGGTCGGCGCCGTCGCGCTGATCGCCGCGGCCCTGGCGGTGCGCATCCGCCAGCGGTTGTCGGCGGTCCTGGTCGTGGGGGTCACCGGTTACGCGCTCGCGGTGCTCTTCGCGCTGCACGGCGCTCCTGACCTGGCCCTCACCCAGTTCCTGGTCGAGACGCTGACCCTGGTCGTCTTCGTGCTGGTGCTCCGCAAGCTGCCCAAGGACATCGCCGAGCGGCACCGGCCCCGGGAGCGCGCCGTCCGCGGGGTCATCGCCGTCGCCGTCGGTGCGCTGATGGCAGCGGCCGGGGCGGTGGCGATGAGCGTGCGCACCGCCACCCCGGTCTCGGTGGACCACCCGGAGGCGGCCTACACCGTCGGCGGCGGGCAGAACGTCGTCAACGTGACGCTCGTCGACATCCGCGCCTGGGACACGCTGGGCGAGATCTCGCTGCTCGTCGTGGCCGCCACCGGTGTGGCGAGCCTGGTGTTCCTCCGCCGGCGCACCGGTGCCGTCGACCGGATGGACCCGGTCGAGCTGGCCCGGCAGCACCGCACCTCCCGCCGCGCCCCCCGGGGGCGGTGGCTGGCGGCCTCGGCGGCCCTGGCACCGGAACGCCGGTCGGTGATCCTCGAGGTGGTCACCAGGATCCTGTTCCACACCATCCTGGTGTTCTCGCTGTTCCTGCTCTTCAGCGGCCACAACGAGCCCGGGGGCGGGTTCGCCGGTGGCCTGGTCGCGGGGCTGGCACTGGTCCTCCGCTACCTGGCCGGCGGCCGCTACGAGCTCGGCGAGGCCGCCCCGGTCGACCCTGGCCTGCTGCTCGGCGTCGGCCTGCTGTTCTCCGGCGGCACCGGCGTCGCGGGGCTGCTCCTGGGCGCCGACGTCCTGCAGACGGCGATCCTGGAGACCACGCTGCCGGTCCTCGGCGACATCAAGCTCGTGACCTCGCTGTTCTTCGACGTCGGCGTCTACCTCATCGTCGTCGGGCTGGTGCTCGACATCCTGCGCAGCCTCGGCGCGGAGCTGGACCGCCAGGTCGACGAGGACGACCCGATCGACGCCGCACCCGGAGAGGTGATCCTGCGATGACTCCCACCGTGGTCCTGCCGCTGGTCATCGGCGGCCTGTACGCGGCCGGTGTCCACCTGCTCCTGGACCGCAGCCTCACCCGCGTCCTGCTGGGCTTCCTGCTGCTGGGCAACGCGACCAACCTGCTGCTGCTGTCCGCCGGCGGGGCCTCGGGCCTCGCGCCGATCCTGGGGTACGCCGAGCCCGAGGAGATGAGCGATCCGCTGCCCCAGGCGCTGATCCTCACCGCGATCGTGATCACCTTCGGCATCGCGGCGTTCCTCCTGGCGATCATCTACCGGTCCTGGCGGCTGGTCCGCCAGGAGGTGGTGGAGGTGGACGAGGAGGACCGGCGGGTGGCCCGCCGGTCGGAGACCGACGCCGACGAGATCGACCCGGACGACCTCGCGCCGGAGGACCGGTCGGCCATGCACGCGGACACGTTCGACGCCGACGCCGACGTCGAGCGCCGGCTGGCGCGGCAGTACGCGGGCATCCCCTCCGACGACGTCGACCTGCCCCCGACGACGCGGAGACGCCGGTGATCCGCGTCCTCGCGCCGCTGCCGGTCCTGCTGCCGCTGGTCGGCGCGGCGGCGGCCCTGCTGGTCGGCGGCCGGCACCCACGCATCCAGCGGACGCTGAGCATCCTGGTCCTGGCCGCGGTGCTCACCGTGTCGGTGGCGCTGCTGCTCCTGGCCGACGCGGACGGCGCGGCCGCGGTCTCCGTCGGGGGCTGGCCGGTGCCGCTCGGCATCGTGCTGGTCGTCGACCGGCTGTCGGCGCTGATGCTCGTGGTGGCGGCGACGGTCGCGCTCGGGGTGCTGGTCTTCGCCGTGGGCCAGGGTGCGGCCGACGGCGACGAGGAGACGCCGATCTCGATCTTCCACCCGACGTTCCTGATCCTGATCGGCGGTGTGGCCAACGCCTTCCTGGCCGGTGACCTGTTCAACCTCTACGTCGGCTTCGAGATCCTGCTGACGGCCAGCTACGTGCTCCTGACGCTCGGAGGATCGGCGCCCCGGATCCGCGCGGGCATCACCTACATCGTCGTGAGCCTGTTGAGCTCGCTGCTCTTCCTCGCCGCCATCGGGCTGGTGTACGCGTCGACCGGCACGGTCAACCTGGCGCAGCTGGCCGGCCGGCTGGCGGAGCTGCCCGACGGGACCCGGCTGCTGCTGCAGTCGATGCTCCTGATCGCCTTCTGCATCAAGGCGGCGGTGTTCCCGCTGTCGGCGTGGCTGCCCGACAGCTACCCGACCGCCCCGGCCCCGGTGACCGCGGTGTTCGCCGGACTGCTGACCAAGGTCGGTGTCTACGCGATCATCCGGACCCAGACGCTGCTGTTCCCCGGCGGCGCGCTGGACCAGGTGCTGATGTGGGCGGCGCTGGCGACCATGCTCGTGGGCATCCTCGGCGCCGTCGCGCAGACCGACGTCCGCCGCATCCTCAGCTTCACGCTGGTGAGCCACATCGGCTACATGGTCTTCGGCATCGCGCTCGCCTCCACGGCCGGGCTGGCGGGGGCGATCTTCTACGTCGTCCACCACATCGCCATCCAGACGACGCTGTTCCTCGTGGCCGGTCTGATGGAACGGCAGGGCGGCTCGACCGGCGTGAACCGGCTCGGGGGGCTCGCGGCGGCGTCCCCGCTCCTGGCCGTCCTGTACTTCGTCCCGGCGATGAACCTGGCGGGCATCCCACCCTTCTCCGGGTTCATCGGGAAGCTGGGGCTGCTCGAGGCCGGCGTCGCCGACGGCGGCTGGCTGCCGATCGTGCTGGTGGCCGGCGGCGCCGTCACCAGCCTGCTGACCCTGCTGGCGATCTCCCGCGTGTGGAGCCGTGCGTTCTGGCGACCGCCCGCGCAGGCGGGTGGGCAGGAACCGGTGAGCGCGGCCACCGGTGACCGGACCGCGGCCCGGCGCGCTGCCTGGCAGCGGCACACCGCCGTCGCCACGGCGACGGCGCCGGTGACGGACGGACTGGGCCCCGACCGGGAGCGCCAGCGGCCGCTGCGTCCCCTGCCCCGGGTCATGGTCGGCTCCACGGCCGCGATGGTCGTGGTGACCGTCGGGCTGACGGTCCTCGCCGGCCCCCTGTACGGGGTGGCGCAGCGGGCGGCCGAGGACCTCCTCGACCGCGGCCCCTACATCTCCGCCGTCTTCGGTGAGCAGGAGGTGCCATGACCGACGGCGTCGGGGCCACCGGGGTCCGGCACCAGCTGCGGCACCAGTTGCCGCTGCTGGTGTGGCTGGTGCTGGTCTGGAACCTGCTCTGGGGCACGTGGTCCTGGGCCAACCTGCTCAGCGGGATGCTCGTGGCCCTGGCCGTGACGCTGCTGCTGCCCCTGCCGCCGGTGGTGGGTGGGGCCCGGGTACGCCCGGTCTCGCTGCTCCGGTTCCTCGGCCACTTCGTCGTCGACCTCGTGAGCTCGGGGGCGTTGGTGGCCTGGCAGACGGTCCGGCCGCGGGGCATCGACCGCAGCGCCATCATCACGGTGCAGCTGCGCACCGACTCCGACCTGCTCCTGACGATCCTCACCGAGTCGCTGACCCTCGTGCCCGGGTCGATGGTGATCGACCTGGACCGCGAGCGCCGGTCCATCGCGCTGCACATCCTGCACGTGAGCGACGGGACCGACGTGGCGCGGCAGCGTGCCGCCGTGCTGGCGGAGGAGGACCGGGTGGTGCGCGCCTTCGGCTCGCCCGACGAGATCGCTGCGCTGGACGCGGCGCCGGGCGCGAGCCCCGCGGGGACCGGGCGGAGGACACCGTGACCGTCGTCTCCTGGCTGGCCTACGGGATGCTGGGTGCCGGGGCGCTCCTCGCCCTGGTCCGCCTCGGCGCCGGCCCGTCCCTGCTGGACCGGGTGGTGGCCACCGACACCCTGCTGGTGATCATCGCCGCCGGCCTGGCCGTCCACGCCGGCCTGGAGCGCGACCCGACGGTGGTCCCCGTGCTGGTGGTCGTCTCCCTGCTGGCGTTCGTCGGGTCGGTGTCGGTGGCCCGCTACATCGGCGGCATGCTCGTGCGGTTCGGCGACGACTCCCAGGACGCCGGCCTCCCCCAAGCGGCCGCGGAACGCACCGCCCGGACGGCGCAGGGGGACCGGTGACCGCGCTGGACACCGCGGTGGACGTGCTCGCCGCCGTCCTCCTGCTGCTGGGGGCGTTCCTGTGCCTCACCGCCGGGCTGGGGCTGGTGCGCTTCCCCGACGTCCTCACCCGGATGCACGCCGGCACCAAGCCGCAGGTGCTCGGTGTCCTGCTGATCATGGTCGGCGCGGCCATCCGGCTGCAGGGCCGGTCGGTCGCCTGGATGCTGCTGCTGGTCGCCGCGTTCCAGCTGCTGACCGCTCCGGTGAGCGCGCACATGATCAGCCGGGTCGCCTACCGCCGCCGGCACGTGCGCCGCGACCTGCTGCTGGTCGACGAGCTGCGCACCGGCGGCGTGGTGCCCGACAGCGTCCACCGCGGCGACGAGTCGGCCGACGCGCCGGCCGGGGAACCGGGTGACGTGCTCGCCGAGAGCCGGCGTGAGGATCAGGGGCGGGGTCCCTACCCCAGCTGACCGAGCCAGAACGGCAGGCCCTGGTCGTCCCGGCAGAGCACCCCGAGCCCGTAGGACTGCCGGTCGATCTCGCCGGCCTCACCGCCGGCGGTCCGGACGGCGGCAACGGCGACCTCGATGTCGTCGACGGCGTACATCGGCACGGTGCCGGGCTCGTCGCTGCCACCGCCGATGCCGACCATCGGCGTCGGGCCCTCGACCTGCCAGCCGTCCGGGACGCGGCCGGGCACTGCGGTCCACCCCAGGACCGCGCCGTAGAAGTCCAGGGCGCGGCGGCCGTCGGGCACGTTGAGGGTCAGGTAGACCGGGTCGCCGGGCTTCGGCGCCGGCTCGGCGTCGGCGGGGGCCGACTGCACCATCCACCGGTGGCCGTAGGGGTCGATGAGCCGGCCGCCGCGGCCGTAGGGCTCGTCGGTGGCCGGCCGTTCGATCGTCGCCCCCGCGCTCTCGGCCCGGCTCATCACGGCATCGACGTCGGGCACCGAGAGGTGCAGGGAGACCGGGGGCTTGCCGTCGCCGGGCCCCTCGAGGCCGTACTCCGGATAGGGGTCGGCGAGGTAGAGGGTGGCGCCGGCGATCTCCAGCTCGGCGTGCCCGACGCGGTCGCCGTCGAGGTAGGGGTCGCCGACGGTGTGCGCGCCGAACGCCTCGGCGTACCAGGTGAGGGCGGCGCGGGCGTCGTGGACGACGAGGTAGGGGATCAGCGTGGACATGGCGGTGCTCCTGGATTCGGTCGTGATCGGGTGGGGCCGCAGGAGTGCTCGGCGGAGCCGCTCGCGGAGGGCTGTGGCGAAGGCCGGGTCGGGGCTGACGGGCACCGCGGGCCGGGCCAGGGACCGGAAGGGCCTTTCGGGATCGGGTGCAGAGCTGGTCACGATGCACCTCCCGGCTGTTCGGTGGACTCGTACTGAATGCGGAACGCGGTGCGCGCGCGGACCAGCAATGCCTCCGTGGCGTGCAGCGTGCGGCCGAGCAGGGCGGCGACGCGGGGAACCGGCAGGTCGTCGAGGTAGCGCAGCGTCAGCGCGGCCCGGTGGCCGGGCGAGAGCTGCACGAGGACCTCCCGCGCGCGCAGGATGTCGAGCTGGTCGTCCCAGGGGTCCTCGCTGTGGTGGGCACCCCCGTCGAGCAGCCGCAGGCCGCGTTCCTCGCGCTCGAGCCGGCGCCAGTGGTCGACGAGCTTGTGCCGGGCGACGCCGATCAGCCAGGCGACCGTGGTCGGGGGGCCGCCGTCGGCCTCGGCCCGGACGGCGGCGAGGAAGGTCTCGGCCGTCAGGTCCTCGGCCAGGGCGCGCTGGCCGCAGCGGGGCAGCAGGTAGCCGTAGACCTCGGGGAGGGCCCGGTCGTAGAGCGACAGCAGCCCGGGATCGGGCGGTGGTGCCACCGCGCGCGATCTCGGGCTGCCCATGTCCCTCCGTCGTGCTGGGGCGGCGTTCTCCGACGCCCCAGGACCAGTTTTCTCAGCCGGAGATTCTCACCGCTGCGCCCGGTTGACCGCCGAGACGACCGCGCGCAGCGAGGCGCTGACGATGTTGGGGTCGATGCCCACGCCCCAGAGGACGCGGTCACCCACGGCGCACTCGACGTAGGCGGCGGCCTTCGCATCGCCACCGGCGGACAGGGCGTGCTCGGCGTAGTCCAGCACGCGGACATCGACGTCGAGGCTGCTCAGCGCGTCGACGAACGCGGCGATGGGCCCGTTCCCGCGGCCCTCCACCGTCACCGGTACGCCCTCGACGACGACCTCGACGGTCATCTCGTCGACGGTGTCTCCGTGGGCGGTGTGCCGGTGGCCGGCGAGGGAGAAGCGGCCCCAGGGTGCCTCGGGGTCGGGCAGGTACTCGTTGCTGAAGGCCGTCCACATCTGCTGGGCGGTCACCTCGCCGCCCTCGTCCTCGGTGTGCCGCTGGATGACCGCGCTGAACTCGATCTGCAGCCGACGGGGCAGGTCCAGCTGGTTCTCGGTCTTCATGATGTAGGCGACGCCGCCCTTGCCGGACTGGCTGTTCACCCGGATGACGGCCTCGTAGCTGCGGCCGACGTCCTTGGGGTCGATCGGC
>CADCTN010000029.1 GCA_902805535.1 uncultured Blastococcus sp.
AGCGGCCGGCACCATCTCCAGGACGACGGCGAACGCCCCGGCCTCCTGGACGGCGTGCGCATCGGCGAGCAGCTGGTCGGCACCCGCGCCGCGGCCCTGCACCCGGAAGCCGCCGAGGGCGTGCTCGCTCTGCGGGGTGAAGCCGATGTGCGCCATCACCGGGATGCCCGAGTCGTGCAGCAGCCTGATCTGCGGCGCTACCCGCTCCCCGCCCTCGAGCTTGACCGCCTGCGCGCTGCCCTCCTTCATCATCCGGACGGCGGTGTCGAAGGCCTGCTGCGGGCCGGACTCGTAGCTGCCGAACGGCATGTCCGCGACGATCAGGGCCCGCTTCGTGGACCGGGTGACCGCCTTGGTCATGAGCAGGATGTCCTCGACCGTGACCGGCACCGTGCTGGAGTACCCGAGGACGACGTTGCCGGAGGAGTCGCCGACGAGCAGCACCGGGATGCCGGCCTCCTCGAAGATGGCCGCGCTGTAGGTGTCGTAGGCGGTGAGCATCGCCCACTTCTCGCCCCGCTCCTTGGCCTGGCGCAGATGGTGCACGCGCACGCGCGCGGACGACTGCCCGCCGTAGACGACCGACTCAGTCACGTGCCGCTCCCTCGATGACGGTGGGCAGGGTCTCCCGCCACCGGTTGGTGATCGGCAGCCGGCGGTCCCGGCCGAAGGCCTTGAGGCTGATCTTGGTGCCGGGTGCCGACTGGCGGCGCTTGAACTCGGCGGTGTCGACCAGACGGAGGACCCGCGCCACCACCTCGGCGTCGTGCCCGCGTTCGAGTAGCTGGGCCAGGCCGAGGTCGCGGTCGACGTAGTCGGTGATCACGGCGTCGAGCTCCTCGTAGGAGGGCAGCGAGTCGCTGTCCTGCTGCCCGGGGGCGAGCTCGGCCGACGGCGGCTTGTCGATGGAGTTCTGCGGGATCGGCTCGACCTCGCCGCGGTCGCGGGCATGGGCGTTCCGCCAGCGGGCGAGCTCCCACACCAGCGTCTTGGGCACGTCCTTGATCGGGCCGAACCCACCCGCCGAGTCGCCGTACAGGGTCGAGTAGCCGACCGCGACCTCGCTCTTGTTGCCCGTCGCCAGCAACAGGTGCCCGTGCTGGTTGGACAGCCCCATGAGCAGCGTTCCGCGCACGCGCGCCTGCAGGTTCTCCGCAGCCACGCCGGAGAGCTCGACCGACGACTCGAACGCGTCCACCATCGGCGCGATCGGGACGACGGAGTAGTGCAGGCCCAGCCGCTTCGCGCTGTCCTCGGCGTCGGCCAGCGAGTGCTCGCTGGACCACTTGGACGGCAGGCTGACGCCGTGCACGCGGTCGGCGCCGAAGGCGTCCACGGCCAGCGCGGCGACCAGGGCCGAGTCGATCCCGCCGGACATGCCGAACACCACCGAGGGCATGTCGTTCTTGTCGACGAAGTCGCGCAGCCCCAGGACGAGCGCCCACCAGACCTCCTCGCACTCGCTCAGCGGCGCGGCGACGGCCGAGGACCGTTGCTCGAACGGCTCCACCGGCTCCTCGGACACCAGGTGGCGCGTGACGAGCAGCGCCCCGATGCGGCCCTCGGTCCGGGTGGCCGGCGGCGCCGCGAAGGCGAGGTCGACGGTCAGCAGGTGCTCGACGAACTGCGGGGCGCGGGCCAGCAGCTCGCCGTCGGCGGAGACCACCAGCGAGTCGCCGTCGAAGACCAGCTCGTCCTGCCCGCCGACCTGGTTGCAGTAGAGGACGGGCGCCTTCGACTCCAGGGCGCGGCGGCGGACCAGGGGCAGGCGGAGGTCGTCCTTGGCCCGCTCGTACGGTGACGCGTTGGGCGAGCAGACGAGGTCGACGCCGGCCTGCCCGGCGACGCCGCAGGGCCCGCCCTCGACCCAGAGGTCCTCGCACACGGTCAGGGCGATGTCCAGGCCGTGCAGGCGCACGATCGGCAGCTCGTTGCCCGGCACGAAGTACCGGGCCTCGTCGAAGACGCCGTAGTTGGGCAGGTGCCGCTTGTAGTAGCGGGCCACGACCTCGCCGCCGTGCAGCAGGGCGGCGGCGTTGCGCGGGGCACCCCGCCGCGGGTTCGCATCGCCGGGACGGTCGTCGTCGGCCGGCGGGCGGTCGACCGGGGCCGGGCCGCTGCCCTCGGTGTGCGCCAGGTACCCGACGACGACGGCGACGTGGCCCAGCCCGCCTGCCGCGAGGTTGCCCGCCAGCTCGACGAGCGCTCGCTCACTGGCCTGCGCGAACGACTCGCGCAGCACCAGGTCCTCCGGTGGATAGCCGGTCAGCGTCATCTCGGGGAAGACCAGGAGATGGACGCCGTCCTCGGCGGCCTTCGCCGTCCAGGTGGTCACCAGCCCGGCGTTGCCCTCGAGGTCACCGACGCGGGTGTCGATCTGGGCCAGACCCACCCGCAACTGCCGTGCTCGCTGATCGCTCACCGGGTCAGTCTGGTCGTCGCCACGGGGGGAGGGCCATACCGGGCGTCCGTCCAGCTGATCACATCCCGCCGGGCCTCGGTCATCCGTCAGCGCGTCCGAGGAGGCGGAGCAGCTCTCCCGCGACGACCGCCACGGTGTGCGAATGGTCCCGACGAGGCAGGCTGGGCCTGACGTCACACCCCGGAAACGAGCGGACGCGATCATGGCGAGCATGGACCGACAGCAGGAGTTCGTCCTGCGCACCCTGGAAGAGCGCGACATCCGGTTCGTCCGGTTGTGGTTCACCGACGTCTCGGGCTATC
>CADCTN010000030.1 GCA_902805535.1 uncultured Blastococcus sp.
CCGAGCAGGTGCTGGCGGAGGGCTAGCCGCAACCGGCCTGAGCGGGTGCGCTGACGCCCCGTTCCGGGCTCCGGAACGGGGCGTCAGCGCACACACGGTTCAGCCATGGCGGGCGGCGTTGGCCTGCACGGCGGTGCTCACGAACCGCGCCAGGCCGGGTGCGCGCTGGTCGTAGTGGGCGGTGAACCGCTCGTCCTCGACGTACATCCGGCCCAGGCCGGCGTGCATCTGCGGTGGGCAGTCGTAGAAGTACCGGCTGATCTGCTGCCGGTGCTCCTCCGCGATGTCCATCGCCTCGACCGAGTCGGGCGCGACCCCGGCCCGCAGCGCGGCGGCGAAGCGAACCTCGACGTCCTCACCCTCGGCCTTGATGCGCACCCAGTCGTCCTTCGAGTACGCCGCCGTCTTCCGCTTCGACTGCGCGTAGGCGTCGGTGTCGCCCCAGCGCTCCTCGACCTCGACGTCGTACCGGGCCGGGTCGTGCTCCCCGAACACCTCGAACCGTTCCTCCGGGGTCAGTGAGATCCCCATGTTCCGTGCCTCCATCTCCTTCTCGACGGCCGCGACCATCGCCGACGTCCGGTCCAGCCGGTCCCGCAGCAGCCGGTGCTGGCGGCGCAGGTGCGCCGCGGGATCGGCGGACGGGTCGTCGAGCAGGGTCGCGACCTCCTCGAGGGGGAACCCGAGCTCGCGGTAGAGCAGCACCTGGTGCAGCCGGTCCAGATCGGCCGGCGAGTACTGCCGGTAGCCCGACGCCGTCCGCCCGGACGGCGACAGCAGCCCGATCCGGTCGTAGTGGTGCAGCGTGCGCACCGTGACGCCGGCCAGCGCCGCCACCTCACCCACGTTCATGCGGGTCCCTCCTCCCTGACGGGGACGAGCGTGCAGCCTGACGTCGCGTCAGGGTCAAGCACTTTCCCGGGACGGCGCATCGACGACGGCGATGTGAGGATCGACCGCATGGCCCCGATCCCCGCCGACACCGACGACGTCTCTCCCGAGGACCCGTTCCCGCGCGCACGGATCGGCGTCAAGGACACGGAGATGGCCTACGTGGACGTCGGCACCGGCGAGTCGATCGTCTTCCTGCACGGCAATCCGACGTCGTCCTATCTGTGGCGCAACGTGATCCCGCACGTGCAGCACCTCGGCCGCTGCATCGCCCCCGACCTGATCGGCATGGGCGAGTCGGACAAGATCGAGGGCAGCTACACCTACGCCACCCACGCCGCGTACCTCGAGGAGTTCCTCGACCGCGTGTTCGTCGGCGACCGCGTGACGCTCGTCCTGCACGACTGGGGCTCGGCGCTCGGCTTCGACTGGGCCGAACGGCACCGCGACCAGATCCGGGGCATCGCCTTCACCGAGGCCATCGTCACGCCCATGACCTGGGACGACTGGCCCGCCGACGCCCGCAAGATCTTCCAGCTCATGCGCGGCGAGGACGGCGAGGCCGCGGTGCTCGACAAGAACGTCTTCGTCGAGCGCATCCTCCCGGCATCGGTCGCCCGCGGCCTCACCCCGGAGGCGCACGACCGGTACCGCGCCCCGTTCCAGACCCGGGACGACCGCCGGCCCACCCTCGACTGGCCGCGGCAGATCCCGATGGAGAACGAGCCGCCCGACGTCCACGAGGTCGTCGTCCGCTACCGGGACTGGCTCGCCACCAGCGACGTCCCGAAGCTGTTCATCGACGCGGACCCCGGCTCGATCCTCGTCGGCCGCCAGCGGGAGCTGGTGCGCTCCTGGCCCGCGCTCACGGAGGTCACGGTGAAGGGCAGCCACTTCGTGCCGGAGGACTCCCCGCACGAGATCGGCCGGGCCCTGGCCGAGTGGATCCCGACGCTCCCCTAACGCGTCTTCTTGCCTTCTCGCAGTGCCGCGGCGGTCTTCTCGATCCGCGCCGCCCGGGTCTCCGGCTTCTTCGCCTCCTCGACCCAGCGCACCCACTCCTTGCGGTGCGACGGCGCCAGCGCGTGGAAGTGGCTGCGGGCCGCGTCGTCGAGGGCGGCGTCCAGGTCGCCGGGCAGGGCGGTGTCCCGGGGTGCGGTGTCGAGCTCGATCCGGACGTCGACCTCGTCGTCGGCCCGCACGCCGGCGGCCTCGCGGTGCTCGGCGGCGAGCGGGATCCAGAACGCCCCACCCATCGGCGCCACGGTCGTCCGGTAGGTGTAGCCGCCGACGGTCACCACCACCGGCGGCCGCTTGCCCGCGCCGAGTGCCTCGACGACGTCGTCGGGCACCTGCAGCCCGGTCGCCGTCCTCCCACCCAGCACCACCGTCGTCCGGAACTCCATGCGCGGCAGCGTCTCAGTCCAGCGCCCGGCGGCGGAAGCCGATCAGGCTGGCGATCCCGAACACGGCCAGGAACCCCAGCAGGGCCAGTGCGCAGATCCACAGCGGCAGGTGCGGCACGTCCGGGGCCATCTGGGCCCGTAGCGCCTCGCTCACGTAGGTCAGCGGGTTGATCGCGCACACCACCTGGAACCAGCGCAGCGTGTCCAGCGACTGCCACGGGAACTGCGTCGAGCCGGTGAACAGCAGCGGCGTGAGGACGACGGCGAACACCACGTTGATCCGGTTCGGCGTGACGAAGGTGCCGATCGTCATCCCGACGCAGGCCCCGACCAGCGACCCCAGTACCAGGAAGACGACCAGCACCGGGACGTCGGACCAGCCCACCGGCAGCGATCCCAGCACCCAGAGGCTGATCGGGAACATGACGACGGCGGCGACCAGCGCCCGCAGCAGCGAGAAGACGATCTTCTCCACCGCCACGAGGTGCGTGGGCAGCGGCGCGAGCAGCCTGTCCTCGATCTCCTTGGTGAACGAGAAGTCGATGACCAGCGGGAACGCGGTGGTCTGCAGCGCGGTGAGGAACGCGGTCAGCGCGATGACCCCGGGCAGCAGCACGTCGGAGTACTCGCTCGTCGCGAAGCCCAGCTCGACCAGCACCTTGCCGAACACGAACAGCAGGAAGACCGGCTGCAGCACGACCTGCAGCAGGAACGGGACGAGCTCGCGCCCGGTGACGAACACGTCGCGCCACAGCAGGGCCCGGAACGCACGGGCCACGCTCGGCGTCGCCGGTGCGCCCACGTCGGCGACCAGGCTCATCGCAGCTCCCGGCCGGTCAGGCTGAGGAAGACGTCCTCCAGGCTGGGCTCGCCGATCCGGACGCCGGTGAGCCGGGCCGAGCGGGCGGTCAGGGTGTCCGAGACCGGGCCGACCAGCGCGGCGGCGTCCCCGGACAGGTAGATGCGGGCGCGCAGGCCACCGGCGTCGGCCACCGGCTCGACGCGCTCGGCCGCCGGCAGCTTGCCCAGGGCCGCGAGCACGTCGTCGTCGGTGTCCTCCGGCGACCGCTCGACGTCGACCTCCAGGGTGGCGCTGCCCGGCAGCGACCGTGTGAGGGCGGACGGCGTGTCGAGGGCCAGCAGCTTCCCGTGGTCCATGATCCCGACCCGGTCGGTGAGCGCGGCGGCCTCGTCCATGTCGTGCGTGGTGAGGACGACGGTCACCCCGCCGTCGCGCAGCTCGCGCACCCGGTCCCAGACGAACAGGCGGGCCTGCGGGTCCAGGCCGGTGCTCGGCTCGTCGAGGAAGATCACCTGCGGGGCGTGCATGAGGGCGCGGGCGATGAGCAGCCGTTGCGCCATGCCGCCCGAGTAGTTGTCCACCTTGTCCTTGCCGCGGTCGCCCAGCCCGAGCTGCTCGAGGAGGGCGTCGGCCCGGCGGTTGCGCTCGGCCCGCCCGATGCCGTGGTACGCCGCGTGGAAGACCAGGTTCTGCCGTGCGGTCAGCGCCCGGTCCAGGTTGGACCGCTGGGGGACGACGGAGAGCCGGCTCCGTGCGGTCACCGGGTCGGCGGCGACGTCGACGCCCGCGACGCTCGCGGTGCCGGAGGTGGGCAGCACCCGGGTGGTGAGGACGCCGATCGTCGTCGTCTTGCCGGCGCCGTTGGGGCCGAGCAGGCCGAACACCTCGCCGCGTTCGACGGTGAAGGAGATCCCGTCCACGGCGTTGGTGGGCCGGCCGGGATACCGCTTGACCAGCTCGCTCACCTGCACGGCCGGCTCCATCGCTCGCCATCCTCCCACCGGCCGCGAGGTCGGCCGCAGGGGTTTCAGCCGGTGAGCGCGCGGACGGTCTCGATCGCCGCGAACACCGCGAAGACGACGAACAGCGCCGCGGCCACGCGGCGGATCAGCGCGATCGGCAGCCGGTCGGCCAGCTTCTTGCCCAGGAACACCGCCAGGCCGGAGACCACGAGCAGCGCGGCCCAGGCGCCGACGAACACCGACAGCGGCTCGTCGTAGCGGGCGGCGAGCCCGGCGGTGGCCAGCTGCGACAGGTCGCCCCACTCGGCGGCGAACAGGACGCCGAAGGAGATCGCGGCCACGCGCAGGAACGACGTCCCCTGCCTCGTCTCGGCGAGCTCCTCCTCCTCGGGCCCGCTGGACGCGCTGCGCCACAGGATGACCGCGCCGACGAGGAACAGCACCGCGACGATGCCGGTCACCAGCGCCTCGGGCAGCAGGGACAGCAGCGATCCGGCGGTGACCGCGATCGCCACCTGCAGGCCGAACGCCGTCCCGACGCCGACGAACACCGGCAGCGGCGGGAAGCGCGTGGCCAGCACCAGGCTGGCGAACAGCGTCTTGTCCGGGAGCTCCACGGGGAGCACCAGGACGAACGCGGTCGCGACGACCGACAGGACCACGCCGCAGACGGTAATCGGGCCCGTCCGGCAATGCCGCTGTGCATCCGCAGGTCGCGGCGTTACCCTCCGCACATGCCGTTCCGTTGACGTCGTCCTCCGGTGGCTCTGCCGCCCGCTGCCCGGCCGCTGGCCCGCCTGGCGGTGGGATGGGCAGCGCTGTCCGAGCTGGTGCCGCTGTACCCGCTGTACGCGCTGCTGTTCCTCGACACCGGCCTCTCCGGCGCCCAGATCTCGCTGCTGTTCGCCCTCTGGTCGATCACCTCCTTCGTCACCGAGGTGCCCGCCGGCGTGCTCGCCGACCGGTGGTCCCGCCGCGGCGTCGTCGTCCTCGCCGGAGTCCTGCAGGCGGCCGGCTTCGCGGTGTGGACGGCGGCACCGGAGGTCTGGGCCTTCGCCGTCGGCTTCGTGATCTGGGGACTGTCCGGCGCGCTCGTCTCCGGGGCGAGCGAGGCGCTGGTCTACGACGGCCTGGTCGCCGTCGGCGCCGGGGACAGCTACGCCCGGGTCAACGGCTGGATGACCTCCGCCGAGCTCCTCGTGCAGATCCCGACGGCGTTCGCCGCCAGCGCGCTGTTCGCCCTGGGCGGCTACCCGCTGGTCGGGTGGGCGAGCGTCGTCGCCGGCCTGGCCGCGGCCGCGCTCGCCCTGCGGTTCCCCGAGGCGCCGCGGACGGCGGACGACGACGAGGAGGGGCCCCTCCGCCGGGGCGTCGTCGAGGCGCTGCGGTCCCCGGCCCTGCGCGTCCTCGTGCTGGCGGTCGCGCTGATCGGAGGCCTCGACGCCATCGAGGAGTACTTCCCCGTCCTCGCCGGCGACTGGGGCGTGCCCACGACCGCCGTCCCGTTCGCGGTGCTGGTGATCGCTCTCGCCGGCGCTGCCGGTGCCGCGCTGGGCGGCCGGGCCGACCGGCTGCCCGGGGGCGCCCTGCTCGGGATGCTCGTCGCCGCGGCCGGCTGCCTGGTCCTGGCCGCCGCGTGGGCCCGGCCGGCGGCGCTGGCGGCGGTCGCGATCTTCTACGCGCTCTACCTGGCGGTGCTCGTCGTCGCCGAGGCGCGGCTGCAGGAGGGGATCGCCAGCCGGCACCGGGCCACCATCACCTCGGTCGCGGGCCTGGGCATCGAGGTCGCCGCGTTGCTGGTCTTCGCCGCGTGGGCGCTGGCCGGGCCGGTCGCGGTGGCGGTGCTGGTGCTCGCCGTCGTCCCGGTCGTCCGGGCGGGTCTGCGGACTAGGGAGCCCGACGGGCCCGCTGCAGGTATGCCGACGGGGGAACGCCGACGACCGCGCGGAAGTCGCGGCTGAAGTGCGCCTGGTCGAACCAGCCCAGCGACACCGCGAGGCCGGCCAGGTCCTCGACCTCGCCGACGTACCCGGCGAACAGCCGCTGCAGGGACCGCACGCTCAGCCCGCCGAGTGCCGCCACCTGGTCGACACGGACGAGCTCGCGGTCGGAGATCATCGCGCCGATGAGGCTGAGTAGGTCGAGGTAGGCGCCCGGCGGCTCGGTGGCGACGGGCGCCAGGCGGCGTCGAGCGCGGCGGCCCGGTCGTCGTCGTCCTCGGGGGCCAGGACGTCGACGAGCAGCCGGGCGGCCGGCACGCCCAGCTGGTCGCCGAGCGGCTCGACCGAGTTGCGCCCGGCGAGTGCCCCGGTGAGGGCGGTGAAGCCGCCCGGCCGGAACTTCACCGCGGTCACCCGGCCGGCGCCGGTCAGGTCGACGCCGAAGCGGCGGGTGACGACCCCGTGCAGCAGCACCGCCGGCATCGCGGAGCCGAAGCGCGGCTCGGTGCCGGACTCCACCGACACGTTGACGCTGGGATGGCTGAGCACCTCGGAGCGGAACGGCGCCCGGCCGGTGAGGTCCCAGCGCACCGACCAGTACCGCTCGACGAAGGGCCGCAACGCCTCGCTCACCGGGGCGTCGCGGCGCAGCCCGGTGTGCTCGGCGGTCTCGGCCGGCCGCAGGATCCCCCGCAGGGTCGCCGCCCGGTCGAGGGTTGTCGCGTTCTTCCAAGACGCCACGGCAGCAGCCTAGGCAGCATCGGGGACATGGCGATCACGAATGGCAAGCCCGAGGGGTACCCGACCCTGACCCCGTTCCTCGTCTGCTCCCCGGCCGCCGAGGCCATCCGCTTCTACGCGGAGGTCTTCGGTGCCACCGTCGTCTCACGGATGGACGGCCCGGGGGACACCGTGCTGCACGCGGAGCTGCAGATCGGCGAGGGCCGGCTCCAGCTGAGCGACCCGAACGAGCAGTACGGCCTGGTCGTGCCCGACCGGTCCGGCGACGCGGTCAGCGGGTCGACCTGCATCTACGTGCCCGACGTCGATGCCGTCTTCGCGACGGCCGTCGAGCGCGGCGCGACCGTGCGCGAGAAGCCCGACACCTTCGTCACCGGCGACCGGTTCGCCTCGATCTACGACCCGTTCGGCCACCGCTGGGCGGTGATGACCAGGGTCGAGGACGTCAGCCCGGCGGAGGCGGAGCGGCGGCTGGCCGAATGGGGCGCCCAGCAGGGGTGACGCCCACGGACAGCCGGGGGAGCAGGAGCTGCACGAGGGGGCCGATCGCCACCGCGTAGAGGACGGTGCCGATCCCCAGGGTGCCGCCCAGCAGCCAGCCGACGGCCACGACCGCGACCTCGATGGACGTGCGGACCAGCCGGACCGACCGGCCGGTCCGCCGGACGAGGCCGGTCATCAGGCCGTCCCGCGGGCCCGGGCCCAGGTGCACGCCGATGTAGGCCGCCGTGGCGACGGCGTTGAGCAGCACGCCGCCCACCAGGAACCCGGCCCGGATGGGCAGTGCCGTCGGTTCGGGGAGGACGGCGAGCGTGGCGTCCAGCGCCAGCCCCAGGACGACGACGTTGCTGACCGTGCCCAGGCCGGGGCGCTGGCGCAGCGGGATCCAGGCCAGCAGCACCAGCGCGCCGACGACGACGGCGGCGGTGCCGATCGACCAGCCCAGCCGGTCGGCCAGCCCCTGGTGCAGCACGTCCCAGGGCATGTTGCCCAGCGTCGAGGCGACGATCAGCGCCATCGAGACGCCGTACAGCGCCAGGCCCGCGTAGAGCTGGACCAGGCGGCGGGGCAGCCTGCGGCCGGGCGGAGCGGGGGACCGGAGCACGCTACGAGCTTCGTCCATGGCCGGCCCGCGGTCGACGGGCCAATCGGCGCAGTGGCCTGGCCGTCAGCCCGCCGGGTGGGCGGCCTGCGCCGCCGCCGTGGCGGCCCGCAGGACCTCCTTGACCGGCAGGTCCCGGTCGCGGGCCAGCGCGGCGACGTCCTCGTACTCGACGCTCACGTTGACCACCCGCCCGTCGTGGACGGCGACCTTCGCGCCGACGGTGCCGCCGAGCACCTCCACCGACGTGTGCACCCGCTCGAGGGCGACCTTGCCCACCGGCACGATCCGCAGGCCGATGCTGGTCGTGGTGGCGAACACCGCCGCCTGGACGGCGGCCACCGCGGCGGGGCGGCACAGCGCCGACAGCGTGTGCGCCGCACGGCCCTTCTTCATGAGGATCGGCGTCAGCCAGGCGTCGGAGGCCCCCGCCGCGAACAGCGCCTCGAGCACTCCGGGCCACAGCCGGGGGTCCAGGTCGTCGACGTTCGTCTCCAGCACGACGGCGCCGGCAGGCTGCGGCTGCGCCGGCTCGCCCAGGACCAGCCGGACGACGTTGGGCAACTGGGCCGGGTCCCGGCCCCCGGCGCCCATGCCGACGCGCTCGACGCGCATCGGCGGCAGCGTCGTCCAGTCGTCCACGCGGGCGGCGACCAGCGCCGCGCCGGTCGGTGTGCACATCTCCGCCGGCACCGGCCCGCCGGTCACCGGGACACCGGCCAGCAGCTCCAGCACGGCCGGGCCCGGGATCGGGACGACGCCGTGCGACCCCCGTGCCGAGCCGCTGCCGAGCGCGACCGGCGAGGCGGCCAGCCGGGTGAGCCGCAGGTGCTCGAACCCGGCGACCACCCCGACGACGTCGGCGAGCGCGTCCAGCGCCCCGACCTCGTGGAAGTGCACGTCGTCGGGGGCGACCCGATGCACCCGGCCCTCGGCGACCGCCAGCCGTTCGAAGACGGCCAGGGACCCGTCGCGGACCGCTGTGGAGAGGGCCGCCCCGGCGAGCAGGGCGCGCACGGAGGCCCAGGTGCGGTGCTCGGAGGACGGCGGCGCGTGCACGTGCACGCGGGTGGCGCCCAGCCCGTGCCGGCTGGTCTCCTCCGTCACCAGCCGGATCCGCTCGACCGGCAGTGCGGCGACCGCCGTCGCGAGCACCTCCAGCGGAACGCCGGCGTCGACGAGCGCGCCCAGGAGCATGTCGCCCGAGGCGCCCGCGGAGAGGTCCAGCCAACCGATCGTCACCGCATGATCATCGCGCAGCGGCGGCCGGGCACGTCACTGGCCGGTAGGCAGAGGCTCTTGCCGCTCGGGGTCGCCCGCGTCCCGGACCGCTCGAGGGCCGGGTCAGGCACGTGGTTCGTGGACAGTTGTGCTCTGCCCGCCATGGCGGGCAGAGCACAACTGTCCACCAGGCCACCTACGACCGGGACCTCAGCCGGATGGCCGAGGTTCGCCGGTACCCCTCCGGGTGTGCCTTGGCCGCAGTCCTCCGGTTCGGCACGCGAGTCGTCGCGTCACTGGCGGTAGACCTCATCCGGGACGTCCGTGACGAACATGTGGCCCGGCGCGTGCGTGATGGCGAACGGTGGCCTGGACGCCATCAGCGCCGCCTGGGGGGTGACGCCGCAGGCCCAGAACACCGGGACGTCACCGTCGACGAGGTCCACCGGGTCCCCGAAGTCCGGCTCCGCCAGGTCGGCGATGCCCAGGGAGGAAGGTGCGCCCACGTGCACCGGTGCCCCGTGCACCTGCGGCATCCGTCCGGTCACCTGCACCGCGGTGACGACGTGTTCGGCCGGTATCGGGCGCATCGACACCACGAGCGGCCCGGACAGCCGACCGGCCGGCCGGCAGGCCCGGTTGGTCCGGTACATCGACACGTTGCGGCCCTGCTCGATGTTGCGGACCGGTACGCCGGCGTCCAGCAGGGCGGTCTCGAAGCTGAAGCTGCAGCCGATCAGGAAGGCGACCAGGTCGTCGGTCCAGAGATCGCGCACGTCGGTCGGCTCGTCAGCGAGCTCGCCGTCGCGCCAGACCCGGTACCGCGGCAGATCGGACCGGAGATCGGCATCCGGTGCGAGCACGGTGCGGAACGAGCCCGGTTCGGTCACGTCCAGCAGCGGTACGGGCTGCGGATTGCGCTGGCCGAACAGCAGCATGTCGAAGGCCCAGTCCCGCGGCACCACCACCAGGTTGGCCTGGGTGAAGCCGGGTGCCTCCCCGGAACTCGGCACCGCCAGCCCGGCGCGGTAGCGGGCGCGGGCGTCGGCCGGTGTCCGGCGCGCGAGCGTGGCGGTGTCGGCGGTCGCGGTCACGGGGCCCTCCGGACGGCTCGAATTGCCGGGCGTCGGACGCGAATCTACGGTCGACGGCGACGAGGTGAAAGCGCCGCTCCGTCCCGCCGGACGATCCGACCCCCGGACGTCGATCGCAGGTTCCCTGGAGCGCTGATGTCGCACCCACTGGAACAGCCCACCGCCACCCAGCCGACCGGCAAGCTCGCCTCGAGCACCCGCTCCACGCTGCTGGGCGCGATGTTCCTGATGGCCACCTCGGCCATCGGACCGGGTTTCATCACCCAGACGACGGCGTTCACCGTGCAGCTGGGAGTGGCGTTCGCCTTCGCGATCGCCGTCTCGATCGTCATCGACATCGCCCTGCAGATGAACGCCTGGCGGGTCATCGGCGTCTCCGGCCGCCGGGCCCAGGAGCTGGGCAACCTGGTCCTTCCCGGCCTCGGCTGGGTGATGGCCGCCTTCCTGCTCGTCGGCGGCCTGGTGTTCAACGTCGGCAACGTCAGCGGCGCCGGGCTGGGCACCGACGCGATGTTCGGGCTGGACCCCAAGATCGGCGGCGCACTGTCGGCGCTCATCGCGATCGGGATCTTCCTGAGCAAGCGGGCCGGGGTCGCCGTCGACCGGATCGTGGTCGTCCTCGGGCTGCTCATGATCGTGCTGACCACCTACATCGCGGTCACCTCCGGCCCGCCCGTCGGCCAGGCGCTGAAGAACGTCGTCCTCCCCGAGGAGGTGTCCTTCCTGGCGATCACGACGCTGGTCGGGGGCACCATCGGCGGCTACATCGTCTACGCGGGCGCCCACCGACTGCTCGACTCCGGGGTCACCGGACCGCAGCACGTCCGGGACATCACCCGCGGCTCGATCACCGGCATCATCATCACCGGGATCATGCGCATCGTCCTCTTCCTGGCGATCCTGGGCGTGGTCACGGGCGGCGCCGACCTCGGCGTCGAGAACCAGGCGGCCAACGCCTTCCAGCAGGCGGCCGGCGAGGTCGGCCTGCGGGTCTTCGGCATCGTCCTGTGGGCGGCCTCTATCACCAGCATCATCGGGGCCTCCTACACCTCGGTGTCGTTCGTGACCTCCCGGACGCACACCAGCGACCGCACCCGCACGATCCTGGTGTGCGCCTTCATCGCGGTCACCACGCTGGCGTTCGTGCTGGCCGGCGCCGCGCCGACCACGCTGCTGGTGTTCGCCGGCGCCTTCAACGGCCTCCTGCTGCCGATCGGCATCGCCGTGCTGCTGTGGGTGGCCACCCGCCGGGCCGACCTGCTGAACGGCTACCGCTACCCGCGGTGGCTGCTGGTCGTCGGCTGGGCCGCGTGGCTGCTGACGCTCTACCTGGCGGTCAACTCCGTCCGCCCGGTGCTCGAGCTGTTCTCATGAGGGCACGATGGCCGGCGTGGACCTGAACTCAGACCTCGGCGAGGGGTTCGGGCAGTGGACCCTCGGCGACGACGACGCCCTGCTCGGCATCGTCACCAGCGCCAACGTCGCCTGCGGATTCCACGCGAGCGACCCCTCGATCATGAGCCGGGTGTGCGCCCGGGCAGTGGATTCCGGCGTCGCCATCGGCGCCCAGGTCGGCTACCGCGACCTGGCCGGGTTCGGCCGCCGGTTCATCGACATGGAACCGGACGCGCTCACTGCGGACGTGATCTACCAGATCGGCGCGCTGGAGGCGTTCGCCCGCGTCGCGGGCTCGCGAGTGCGCTACGTCAAGCCGCACGGCGCCCTCTACAACGCGATCGTGCACCACGAGGAGCAGGCGGCCGCCGTCGTGCGCGCCGTCGTCGACTACGACCGCACGCTGCCGGTGCTGGGGCTGCCCGGCTCGGCGTGGCTGCGCCAGGCCGCCGACGCCGGGCTCACCGTGGTCCACGAGGCCTTCGCCGATCGCGCCTACACGCCCGAGGGGACGCTGGTGTCGCGGCGGCTGCCCGGTGCGGTGCTGCACGACCCGGCCGAGATCGCCCGTCGCTGCGTCGCGATGGCGGCCGGGGAGCCGATCCAGGACGTGGAGGGCGGCGAGCTGACGCTGCGACCGGACTCCATCTGCGTGCACGGTGACACCACGGGCGCGGTCGAGATCGCCCGCCAGGTGCGGCAGGCGCTCACCGCCGCGGACGTGGCCATCTCCCCCTTCGCGCCGTGACGCGCGTCCTGCCGAGCGGCAGCACGGCGCTGCTGGTCGAGCTGGACGACCTCGACGCCGTCCTTGCCCTGTACGCCGCGCTCGCCGAGCAGCCGCCGGACGGCGTCGTCGACATCGTCCCCGCCGCGCGCACCGTGCTGCTCGTGACCGATCCGTCCCGGACCTCCCTGTCCGCGGTGGCCGACGCGGTGGGACGGACCACGCCGCGTCCCGACGCCCGGACCGGCGGGGACGTCGTCGAGCTGCCGGTGCGCTACGACGGGGAGGACCTCGCGGAGCTGGCGCGGCTGCTGGACCTGACCCCGGAGGAGCTGGTGCGCCGGCACACGGGCACCGAGTGGACCGTCGCCTTCGGCGGCTTCGCCCCCGGCTTCGGCTACCTCACGCAGCCGGGCGGGCAGTGGGACGTGCCGCGCCGGGCCACGCCGCGGACCAAGGTGCCGCCGGGGTCGGTCGCGCTGGCCGGTGAGTTCAGCGGCGTCTACCCGCGGGAGTCCCCCGGCGGCTGGCAGCTGATCGGGCGGACCGACGTCGCCGTCTTCGACCTGGACCGCGACCCTCCGGCGCTGCTGCGCCCCGGAGTGCGGGTGCGCTTCGTCGAGGCGGAACCGCGATGACGCGCGAGTTCACCGTCGTCGCGGCGGGTCCGCTGACCACCGTGCAGGACGGCGGCCGGCCCGGCCAGGCCGCGCTCGGCATCGGCCGCTCGGGTGCCTGCGACCGGGCGGTGTACCGGCAGGCCAACCGGCTCGTCGGCAACCCGGAGGATCTCGCGGCCCTGGAGGTGACCTACGGCGGGCTGGTGCTGCGGGCCGAGGCCGACCTGCTCGTGGTGACGACGGGCGCCCGCTGCGCCGGGCCCTTCCCCCACGCCGCCCCCACCCCGCTCCGTCGCGGCGCGCAGCTGCGGCTGGGACCGCCAGGGACCGGCCTGCGCACCTACCTCGCCGTCCGCGGCGGCATCGACGTCCTCCCGGTGCTGGGCTCCCGCGCCACCGACGTGCTGTCGGGGCTGGGACCCGCGGTGGTCGCCGACGGGGACGTGCTGCCGGTCGGCCCGCCGGTCGACCCGATGCCCGGCGTCGACGTGGCGCCGGTGCCGGAGATCCCCGGCGGCGAGGTGACAGTGACGGTGCTCCCCGGCCCACGCGCGGACTGGTTCGGCGACGCGGGATGGGCGGCCCTCACCGGGCAGGCCTGGACGGTGACGAACGAGAGCAACCGGGTGGGCCTGCGGCTGGACGGCGCGCCGCTGGAGCGGGTGCGCGACGGTGAGCTCCCCAGTGAAGGCATGGTGCGGGGCGCCCTGCAGGTGCCGCCGTCGGGACTGCCGGTGCTGTTCCTTGCAGACCATCCGGTGACCGGCGGCTATCCGGTGATCGGGTACGTCGCGGACGAGCCGCTGCGCAGCGACGTCGACCGCTGCGGGCAGCTGCGTCCCGGGCAGACGCTGCGCTTCAGGCCCGCCCCGTCCTGACCGCCCCCTTGGACGACGGGCGCCTCAGCGGTGGACCCGGCGGGCCACCCTCGCGGCGAAGACACCGGCGGAGTAGCCGTTGTCGATGTTGGTCACGGCGACGCCGGGCGCGGCCGAGTTGAGCATGGTCATGAGCGCGCCCAGGCCGGCGAAGGCGTTGGGCGCACCGGTCGACGTCGGCACCGCGACCACCGGGACGTCGGCCGTGGCGCCCACCAGCCCCGCCAGCGAGGCGTCCATCCCGGCGACGACGACCAGGCAGTCGGCGTCGGCGAACAGGGACCCCTCCGAGAGCAGCGACACGATCCGGCTGCCGGCGACGTCCTCCACGCGGACGACCTCGGTGCCGGCGACCCGGGCGACGAACGCGGCCTCGGCCGCGACCGCGCCGTCGGCACCGCCGGCGCACAGCACGTGCACGCGGCCCACCGGCTCGGGCACGGGGCCCACCGCCGCGGCCATCGCGGCGGCGTCCATCGTCGTGTACGCGTCGTGCTCGGTGGCGACCGCGACGAGGGTCTCGGCGGTGGCGCGCAGGACCAGCGCCGGGCGGGCGGGATGCTCCCGCCGCGCCTCGCGCACCAGGGCCAGGACCTGCTCGGTGGTGCGGCCGGTCGCCCAGATGACCTCCGGCTCGACCGCCGCCGGGCGCGGGGCCGCGACCTGCTCGGGCACCTGGTCCAGGACGACGTCGGGCACCGGCCCGAGCAGCGGCTCGGCCGGGGTGCCGAGGCCGAGCGGCGGGTCCACCAGGAGGGGGGCGAAGGCGGCGGTCTCGGCGGGAGCGGGACGGGGATCCAGCGGGAGCGGCTGCACGGTCGCGACCGTAGCCGCCGGGGCGGCCTCCTCCGGGGAATCCGCGGGGGTCGTGTCGTCGGCCTGCGGGGCCGCGGGGGGAGGGCCGAAGAGGGCGTCGAGCGGGCTGGCGCCGGGAGCCCGGGTCTGGGTCACCCCGGACAGCCGGACGACGCGGTCGCGACCACTGCGCTTGGCGTCGTAGAGGACGCCGTCGGCGGCGGCGAACAGGGTCCGGCGGTCGTCACCGCGAGCGGCGGAGGCGATGCCGACGCTGATCGTGACCGGGATGTCGATGCCGAGCAGCGACCAGTCGTAGGTCGCGACCCCCCGGCGGATCCGTTCCAGCGCCCGCTCGCCCTGTTCGGCGGTCGTCTCCGGCAGCAGGACGACGAACTCGTCGCCGGCCCAGCGGCAGACCTCGTCGGTGTCCCGGACCCCGTCGACCAGCAGTTCGGCCACCGTGCGCAGGGCCGCGTCGCCGACCGGGTGGCCGAAGGCGTCGTTGATCGTCTTGAACCGGTCCACGTCGACGACGGCGAGCGCCGGAGCGCCGCCGGTCGCCAGCAGCCCGTCCAGCCGCGCCTCGGCGTACCGGCGGTTGGGCAGGTGGGTGAGGGGGTCCTCGTAGGCCTGGCGACGGAGCTGACCGGCGGCCCGCTCGGTCTCCAGCAGGCTCTTGCGGCGGCCGAACAGCTCGACCCAGCGGGTGCGCCGCTCGTCGACCCGGTCCAGCTCGTCGGAGAGGTAGGCCTGCAGGTAGGGCAGCGCGCGGCCGGCGTCGTCCAGCTCGGCGTGCAGCGTGCACAGCTCGCGGAGGGCGGCGCGGCGCAGCCGGGGCAGGCCGTGCTCGGTGGCCAGCTTGAGCGCCGAGACCAGGTGCTCGTCGGCCTCGGCCACGTCGCCCTGGCGGCGCAGCGCCCGGCCCAGGGCGAGCTGCGCGGAGGCCAGCTGCCCGCGGTCGGCGGTGGCGGAGGTGATGCGGACGGCGGCTCGGAGCGGACCGACCGCCGCGGCGTGCTCTCCGAGCCCGACCAGCGCCCAGCCGTGCACCACCTGCGCCGTGACGATGCCCGGATGCTCGGGGGGCAGCAGCGCGAGCGCTTCCTCGGCCCGTTCCCGGGCCTCGGCGAAGTGCGGGGCGGCCGACTCGGGCACGCCGTCGTCCAGGAGGCCCTCGCCCAGCTCGGCGCACAGCTCACCCAGGCAGGTGGCCGTGGTGGCGACCAGCACGTCGGGGTCGCCGTCGTCGGGCCCCAGGGCGCCGGGCTGGGCCGCCGCGGTGAGCGCGGCCTCGTGCGACCGGCGCTGGTAGTCCAGGGCGAGCGGCATGAGCTCGAGGTCGGCCAGCACGCCGGCGAGGGTGCCGAGCGTGTCCACCAGCAGGCCGCTGGGCGGGATGACCGGGTCGAGCAGGCTGGCGGCCTCGACGGCCTCGTCCATGGCGGCGTCGATGCGCCGGGAGAGCAGTTCGATGCGCGCGTGCCGGGCCAGGCCGGCGGCCCGCTGCAGGTCGTCGTCGGAGGCGTCGAAGGCGGCCTTCGCGGAGCGGACCAGCGCGATGGCCAGCGCGGCGCGGGAGGCGGACTCCGACCGGGTGTCGGTCTCCCCGTCCTGGCCCGCGCCGCCGGTGCCCTCGATGAGGTCGGCGACCCCGGCGTGCAGGTCGAGGGACTCCTCCTCGGTGGATGCGGAGGTGGTCACCGGATCGCCGACCAGGGTGAACCCGGCGACGCGCAGCCGGCGCACGAGCAGCTCGGCGCGGAGCGTGTCGGCCCAGGCCTTGCCGAGCGAGACGGGGCCGTCCTCGGGCACGTCGGCGGGCGGGTCCGCGGCGACGTAGGGCGACGGGTCGCGGTCGAAGTCGGCCAGCAGGTCCTCGGCGTCGTCGAGCTGCCAGTTCGCCAGGGCGGCGGTCACCCGCTGATGCAGAGCTCCGGGCGGCACGAGCGCACTGTGCACGGAGGGGAGGGCGCTGTCGAGCACCTGTTCGAGAACGCGCCGTCCCCCGCCCGTCGCGTCCCACGCGTCCCACTGGGAGCGGGTCACGCGGGTGCCGGGCCGTCGGTCGCATCGGTGGCGGAGGGCTCCTCGCCGGCCGTCCCGCCAGGGGCGCGGACGCGGTTGCGGCCGCTGCGCTTGGCCGAGAACAGGTGCAGGTCGGCGGTGTCGAACAGCGCCTTCCACCCCACGCGTCCGCGGAGGGGGTCCGCCGTCGGGCCGTCGTCGAGCGCCGGGGCGGTGGCCACGCCGATGCTGACGGTGACCGGGCCCGGGATGAGGTCGCTCCAGTCGGCCGCGGCCACGGCGGCCCGCAGGCGCTCCATCACCACGACCGCCTGTGCCTCGGTCGCCGTCGGGAGGACGACGAGGAACTCGTCGCCCGCCCACCGGTAGACCTCGTCGCCGGTGCGGCTGTGCTCGCGGAGCAGGTCGGCCACCCGGCGCAGGACGGCGTCCCCGTGGGTGTGCGAGGCCTCGTCGTTGACCTTCTTGAAGCGGTCGACGTCCACGACCGCCAGCGACAGCGGCTCGTCGCCCAACCGCATCGCGCCCAGCCGCCGCTCGGCGCTGCGGCGGTTCCCCAGGCCGGTCAGCGGGTCCTCCAGCGCGTGCCGGCGCAGCAGGGCCGCCTGGCGCTCGGCCTCGCGCAGCCGGCTGCGGCGGACGAACATCTCCGCCCACATCTCGCGGGAGCGCGAGTGCGCCCGGCCGCTGTCGGCGCGGTAGGCCTCCAGCCAGTGCAGCGCCTCGGCCGGGCGGCCCAGGTCCGCGGAGTTCTGGCCCAGCTCCAGCAGGCACTGCCGGTAGCGGCGGCGGTCGCCGGATGCCACGAAGCCGCCGGCGGCGTCGACCAGCAGGCCGACCGCCTCCTCCCCGTACTCCTCCTCGCCCTCCTCGTCGCGGCGGGCCACGCGCACGAGCAGGCGGGCCAGCACCAGGTCGGTGTAGGCGCGCAGCCACAGGCCGCCGTGCTCCTGCACGCGGCGGCGGACGCGGCGCAGTGGCCCGATGGCGCCGTCCAGGTCGTCGGAGCTGTTCAGCGCCCACGCCTGGACGACGTCGAGGAGGTCGGCGTCGGCGGGGTCGGGCTCCCACGCCATCTCGCGGGCCTCGGTCGCCTGCGCGGTGGCGACGGCGGACAGTGCCCGGGCCCGATCGGAGTCGCCGCGGCGGCGGAGGGTCTGGGCGAGCTCGGCGTGCTGCTGGGCGGAGAGCTGCAGCATCTGCCACTGGTCGCCGAGGTCGGGCAGGACGGCGGCGATCCGGTGACCGCGGCCGGCGTGGGAGACCGCCAGCTCCTCCAGGTCCAGGCCCGACAGCGTCAGCGACAGCCAGCGGTGGGCCTGGTGCAGCGCCCGGGTGGGTTCCCCGGCGTTGGGGCCCTCGGTGAGCAGGCTGGCGTCGACGGCCAGCAGCATCGCCGCGTCGAAGTGGTCGGCGGTCACCTGGACGTGGGCAAGGTAGGCGAGGGTGAGCGCGGTGTCGGCGGACGGCGGGCACTTGTCCAGCGCCTCGCGGGCCGCGGCGACGGCGTCGGCAGCGGCCTCCGGGTCGTTCTCGATCAGCGCGCGCCGCGCCGCGAAGGCCCGCCCCCAGGCGGTCCACCGGGGCTCGTCGGCCTCCTCGAGCGCCCCGTCGGCGTCCTCCAGGAGGGCCAGGAAGGTGGTGGAGTCCTCGCGCGAGCTGGCGTCGAGCAGGCGCCACAGCACGGCCGCCGGAGCACCGGAGGTGACGCGCGCCTGGCTGGAACTCAACGCTTCCCTCCAGTGACGGGTCGGGCCGGCGGTCGCGGGCCGGGGTGTCGGTGACCATGCAGTTCCCCCGGGCCGCCACCGTCGCCGACCCGCCCGCACTACCCTCCTCGGAATGCCCGGGACACCCAGAACGCCGCCGACGAGGTTCGCCTATCTCGGGCCCGAGGGTACCTTCGCCGAAGCGGCGCTCCGCACGGCCATTGCCTCCTCCGAGGGAGCGCGGTACCCCCAGCCGAGTGTCGCCGCGGCGCTGGCCGCCGTCCGATCGGGGGCCGCCGACGCCGCACTGGTCCCGCTGGAGAACTCCGTCGAGGGCTCGGTGCCCGCGACGATGGACGGGCTGGCCGAGCAGGAGCCCCTGGTCATCACCCGCGAGGTGTTCCTCGACGTCGCGTTCGTCCTCGCCGCCCGGCCCGGCACCGCCCTCGGCGACGTGCGGTCGGTGGTCAGCCATCCGCACGCCCTGGCCCAGACCGCCGGCCGGCTGGCGGAGCTGCTCCGGGACGTCGTCCCGCTGCCGCTGCCGTCCACCGCGGCGGCGGCCGCGGCGGTCGCGGCCGGGGAGCACGACGCGGCCGTGTGCGCCCCCATCGCGGCGGAGCGCTACGGGCTGGTGCCGCTGGTCGAGGACCTCGCCGACATCCCGGGAGCGGTGACCCGCTTCGTGCTCGTCGAGCCCGCGGGCGCGCTCCCGGCCCCCACCGGCAACGACAAGACCTCGCTCATCGCCGTCGTCGAGGACCGCACCGGGGCCCTGCTGGACGTCCTGCGCGAGTTCGCCGACCGCGGGATCAGCCTCACCCGGATCGAGTCGCGCCCGACCCGGGACCGGCTGTGGGTCTATTCGTTCTCGCTGGACTGCGAGGGCCATGTCGCCGAGCGACGGGTGGGCGAGGCGCTGGCTGCCCTGCGCCGGGTCTGCGCGGACGTCCGCTTCCTCGGGTCCTACGCCCGCGCCGACGGGCGGGAGAACCGCACCTGACCTTGGGCGAGATCTGCACACTCGCCCCCATCAGCCGCCTGATGGGGGCGAGTGTGCAGATCTCGTCGGTCAGCGCAGCTGCGCGCGAAGGTGCTCGACGACGCGCGCCGTCACCGGCACGTCGACGCCGTGCCGCTCGGCCGCGCGCAGCACCGCGCCGCCGATCGCCTCCAGCTCGGTCTCGTGGCCCGCGGCGGTGTCGCGCTGCAGGGACGACGTCATGGCGGCGGGCACGGTCGCCATGAACGCGAGCGTCGCGCCCGCGTCGGCCTGCGCGCCCTCGGCCCGGGCGACCGAGGCCACCTCCTCGACCAACGCCCGCAGCTCCGCCCCGAGCCGTTCGCGGACGGCGCCCAGCGGCGCGTCCAGCGTGGTCGTCAGCAGCGCCACCGGGGCGAGGAAGGCGAGCTTGTCCCAGAGCAGACCCGCCTCGTCCGGTCGGACGGCCACGTCGAGCCCGGCGTCGGTCAGGGCGGCGGCCAGGGCGTCGGCTCCGGGAGCCAGCTGGACGGCGGCGAGCGTCCCCTCGTGCCGGATATCGCCCGGCGCCGTCCGGCTGGCCACCACCCGGATGGCGCCGGCGACGACGCGGGCGTCCGGATAGCGCTGCCGCAGCAGCGCCATGTGCTCGAGGCCGTTGAGCAGCGGCACCACGGCGGCGTCGCCGAGCGCCGCCGCCGGGACCCGCTCCAGGGCCTCGTCCAGCCTGGTCGCCTTCGGCGTGACCAGACAGACGTCGACCGGCTCCTCCAGCAGCTGGATGCCGTGGGCGGGGGCGGTCACCTCCCCGTACCGGTCGCTGACGAGACGGAGCCCGTGCTGCCCGATGTGCGCCGCGGTGTCCGGTCCGGCCAGGCAGGTGACCTCGTGTCCCCGCCGGGCGAGCAGTGCGCCGATCAGGCCGCCGACGCCGCCCGGTCCCAGGACGGCCACGCGCAGGTGCTTCACCCGCCCAGCCTGCCCGCGTGGTCAAGCCGGCCGAGTGAGCAGTTGCGGTCGCCGCGGTCGGCGTGTGGGCGCGTGTCGGCGACCACAACTGCTCAGTCGCGGGCCTACACGGTCTCCAGCTCGCGCTCGGGAGCCGGCGTGCGCTGCCCCCTGGCCAGCCTGCTCGGCCACCACACCCGGTCGCCGAGGAGCGCGACTGCCGCGGGAACGACCAGGGACCGCACGACGAAGGTGTCCAGCAGGACGCCGAAGCCCACCAGGAAGGAGAGCTGGACGAGGAACAGGAGCGGCAGGACCGACAGCGCGCCGAAGGTGGCGGCCAGCACCATCCCCGCCGACGTGATCACCCCGCCGGTGACCGCCAGCGCGCGGAGGACGCCGCCCTTGGCACCGTGCCGCTGGGTCTCCTCGCGCGCCCGCGTCATCAGGAAGATGTTGTAGTCGATCCCGAGCGCGACGAGGAACACGAACCCGATCAGCAGGATGCCGGGATCGCTGCCCGGGAAGCCGAAGACGCCGTCGAAGAGCAGGGCGGCCACGCCGACCGTGGCGCCGACGCTGAGCACGACCGTGGCGACCAGCAGCAGGGGAGCGACCAGCGACCGCAGCAGCAGGGCCAGGACGACGGTGATCACCAGCAGCACCGCCGGGATGATGACCCGGAGGTCGCGCGCCGCGCTCTCGCGCGCGTCGAGGTTGTTCGCGGTCTCGCCGCCCACCAGCGCCGCCGGGTCGGCCTCGTCGAGCGTCGTCCGGAGGTCCTGCACGGTCTCGATGGCCGCGACGCTGTCCGGTGCGACGTCGAGGGTGGCGTCGAGGCGGACCTGTCCGTCCACGACCACCGGCTCGGCACCGGGAAGCGGCGGTCCCTCCCCGGTGAACGGCGCCACGGAGGCGACGCCGTCCGTTGTCTGGGCCGCCTGGGCGACGGCGGGCCAGCTCTCCTCCGGCGTGATGATCGTCGCCGGGCTGGCGACGCCGGCCTCGAAGTGGCGGCCCAGGGCCTCCTGCCCGGCGACGCCGTCGGACTCTCCCTGGATCGCGTCGGAGAACGCGATGCCGTCGGCGTCGTAGGTGGGCGCGAAGACCGCGGCGGCGACCAGGGCCAGGACGCTGATCGCCAGCACGCGCCGGGGCCGGCGGCCCACCAGGCGGGCGACCCGCTGCCAGCCCCGCCCCTCGGCCGGCTCCACGCCGTACTTCGGGCGGAACGGCCAGAAGGCGGCGCGGCCGAGCAGGGTCAGCGCGGCCGGCAGGAAGGTGAGCGCGGCGACGACGGCGAGGGTGACGCTGACCGCCGAGATCGGTCCCAGGCCGCGGTTCGAGCCGAGGTCGGAGAAGAGCAGGCAGAGGACGCCGAGCACGACGGTGGCGCCCGAGGCGACGATCGGCTCCCACGACTGGCGCAGGGCGATCCGCATGGCGGTGTACTTCGACGCCTCGCGTCGCAGCTCCTCGCGGAAGCGGGCCACCAGCAGCAGGCCGTAGTCGGTGGCCGCGCCGACGACCAGGATGGCGGCGATGCCCTGGCTCTGGCCGTTCACCGTGATGACCCCGGCGTCGGCGAGCAGGTAGGCGACCGCGTTGGCGGCGGTGAGCGCCAGTGCCGCGGTGCCGATGACCAGGAAGGGCAGGATCGGGCTGCGGTAGACGATCAGCAGGATGAGCAGCACGATGCCGAACGCGGCGAGCAGGAGCAGCCCGTCGATCCCGGCGAAGCCGTTGGCGAAGTCGGCGAAGATGCCGGCCGGGCCGGTGACGAACGCGTCGGTGCCCTCCAGCTCGATCGCCGCCCGGAGGTCGGCCACCACGGTCACGAGCTCGTCGCCGAGGTCGGGGCTCAGCGGGAGGAGGGCCTGGACGGCCTGGCCGTCGTCGGAGGGGATCGGTGGGGAGGCCCGGCCCGCGAGGGCGTCCGCCTCCTGGGCGACCCGCTCGGCCGCGGCGACGCGCTCGGCGATCTCGGCGACGGTCGCCTCGTCCACGCCGCCGGGGCTCTCCCAGAGCAGGACCGCGGGGATCGACTGCTCCGGCTGGAAGCCCGCCTGGAGCTCCTGCACCCGGGTGGACTCCGCGCTGTCCGGGAGGAACGCCGCGACGTCGTTCTCCTGGAGGCCGGTGAGCTTGGCGCCGAGGATGTTGAGGGGTCCGGCACCGACCACCCACACCAGCAGGACGACGAGGGGGAGGAGCCAGCGGAGGGAGCGAGGACGAGGCATGATTTTCCTTGATGGTCGATTATCTCGATCGTCGAGATAATAGCCGGTGGCTCGGCCCGGCGCGAGAGACGGAGGTGCGATGCAGAGCGATGCCGCCGCCGCGCGTCAGGAGATCGCACTGCTCCTTCGCCGGCTGAACGTCGAACTGGATGCGGTCGGCCAGCGATTCGCCGATCTGCACGGCCTCAACCGCACCGACGTCCGGGCGCTCGTCGCGATCATGGACGCCGCCCGGCGCGGGGAGGCGCTCACCGCGGGCCGGCTGGGGGAGGCCGTCGATCTGCGCTCGGCCTCGGTGACCGCGCTGGTCGACCGGCTGGAGAAGGTCGGCCACGTGCGCCGCGTGCGCGACCCCGAGGACCGCCGTCGGGTCGGGCTGGAGATGTCCGAGGCGGCGATGACGGCCGGCGCCCAGCACTTCGGCGGGCTGGCGCGAGACCTGTCGGCCGCCATGGAGGGCTACTCGGCGGAGGACCTGGCCGTCGTCCGCCGGTGGCTCGAGGACATGACCGGCGTGATCACCCGGCACTCGCGCGGCGAGCCGTCCGCGGACTGAGCCCGGCGATCGGTCCACCTGGCCGGGTGGACCGGTCCTGCGGTCCAGGAAGCGTGTGACGCTCGCCCTTCCGCATCCGATTCCCGGAGAGGTGTCATGGGCGTCGTCGTGCAGCGCGTGGTCGACCGTTCGATGCAGGTCGCCATCGAGGACCTGGAGACCGAGTACTTCGGCTGGGTCAACGCCGAGCTCGAGGCCGAGTTCGGCATCCGCCTGGACGTGGCGGCGATGATCGCCCGCGACCTGGGTGAGCTGGAGATCTACCTGCCGCCGCGCGGCGCCCTGTTCCTGGCCGCCGACGGCGCCGACCTCGCCGGGATGATCTTCCTCACCCCGATCAGGGACGACACGGCTCAGGTGCGGCGGATGTACGTGCGCGACAGCCACCGCCGTCAGGGCCTGGGCGGGACGCTCTTCGCCGCCGCCGTGCAGGCCGCGCGCGACATCGGGTACGCACGCGTCCTGCTGGAGAGCCCCCGCTCCTGGGCCGGCGCGCACGCCGTCTACCGGGCGCACGGCTTCGAGCCGGTGGCGGGCTACCCCGAGAGCGAGGTCCCGGAGAGGCTCCGCGAGTACTGGATCCACATGGGCACCGAGCTGTGACCCGCGGGCCGCGCCACGAGTCGACGCGGGACCGCCGCGCGGCAGCGGGTCAGAGGTAGAGGCCGGTCGTCTCCTCGATGCGCTCGGCGGCGACGGCGTGCACGTCGCGCTCGCGCAGGATGACCAGATCCTCGCCGTGCACCTCGACCTCGTGCTGGTCCTCGGGGGAGAAGAGCACCTGGTCGCCGACCTTCACCTGCCGCACCGACGCGCCGATGCCCCGGGCCTCGCCCCACACCAGCCGCTTGGCCACCTGGGCCGTCGCCGGGATCAGGATGCCGCCGGTGGAGCGGCGGTCGCCGTCCTCCTTGCGCAGCGCCACCAGGATGCGGTCGTGCAGCATCTTGATCGGCAGCTTGCCCGAGGTCTCCGACACGCCGATCACGCTACCCGGACCCGCTCAGCCCCAGCCGAGCTCGTGGAGACGTTCCTCCGCGATCCCGAAGTGGTGCGCGATCTCGTGGACGACGGTGATCGTCACCTCGTCGACCACGTCCTCGGCGGTCTCGCAGATCTCGCAGATGGCCTCGCGGTAGATCATGATGCGGTCCGGCAGCGCGCCGCCGTACTCCCACCCGCGCTCGGTGAGCGCGAAGCCGTCGTAGAGCCCCAGGAGGTCCGGCTCCTCGGGGTTCCGGTCCTCGACGAGGACGACGACGTTGTCCAGCAGCGCCATCAGCTCCGGTGGGACCTCGTCGAGGGCGTCGGCGACCAGCTTCTCGAAGACCGGCAGCGGGAGCGGCTTCACCAGGAGGTCGGCAGCGGGCGGCCCTCCTCGTACCCGGCCGCGCTCTGCACCCCCAGGACCGCGTGCTCGTGCAGCTCGTCGATGGTCCGCGCGCCCGCGTAGGTGCAGGAGGACCGGACGCCCGCGACGATCTGGTCGACGAGGTCCTCGACGCCGGGCCGGGCCGGGTCCAGGTACATCCGGGACGACGAGATGCCCTCCTCGAACAGCCCGGCGCGCGCCCGCTCGAAGCCCGACTGCGACGACGTCCGCGCCTTGACCGCGCGGGCCGACGCCATGCCGAAGGACTCCTTGTAGTGCCGCCCCGAGCCGTCGTCGTGGATGTCCCCGGCGCTCTCGTACGTGCCGGCGAACCACGAGCCGACCATCACGTTGGCCGCGCCCGCGGCCAGCGCGAGGGCGATGTCGCGGGGGTGCCGCACGCCGCCGTCGGCCCACACGTGCTTGCCCAGCGCCCGGGCCGCCTCGGCGCACTCCTCGACGGCGGAGAACTGCGGGCGCCCGACGCCGGTCATCATCCGGGTGGTGCACATGGCGCCCGGGCCCACGCCCACCTTGACGACGTCGGCGCCGGCCTCGATCAGGTCGCGCGTGCCACCCGCGGTCACCACGTTGCCGGCCACGACCGGCACCGGACCGGCCACCGACCGGACGGCGCGCACCGCCTCGATCGCCTTCTCCTGGTGACCGTGCGCGGTGTCCACGACGAGCACGTCCACGCCGGAGGCGAGCAGGGCCGAGGCCTTGCCCGCGACGTCGCCGTTGATGCCGACCGCGGCGGAGGTGAGCAGGAAGCCGTCGGGGCCGACGGCGGGCGTGTAGAGCGCCGAGCGCAGCGCGCCCTTGCGGGTGATGACGCCGAGCAGCTGGTCCCCGTCCACCACGGGTGCGGCGCTGATCCGCGCGTCGGAGAGCACGTCGAAGATCTTCGGCAGGTCGGTGCCGGCCGGGATGGTGAGCGGCTCGCGGGTCATGACCTCCGAGAGCTGGGTGAAGCGGTCCACGCCCTGGCACTGCCCGTCGGTGACGACGCCGACGGGGGAGCTGCCCTCGACCACGACGACGATGCCGTGCGCCCGCTTGGTCAGCAGCGCCAGCGCCTCACCCACCGTGGAGGTCGGGGAGAGCGTGATCGGGGTGTCGTAGACGGGGTGCCGGGACTTGGTCCACGAGACCACCTCGCTCACGACGTCGACCGGGATGTCCTGCGGCAGGACGGCGAGCCCGCCCCGGCGGGCGACCGTCTCGGCCATCCGCCGTCCCGAGATCGCGGTCATGTTCGCGACCACGACCGGGATCGTCGTCCCCACCCGGTCGGGCGTGGTCAGGTCGACCTCGAGCCGGGAACCGACCGAGGAGCGTGCCGGCACCATGAAGACGTCGGCGTAGGTCAGGTCGTGCTCGGGGCGTGAGTGCAGGAACCGCATGACCCCAGTGTCCCAGGACCCGGCCGGGCCCACCGGCCTCCGCCGCACGTCCCCCTACGATCGGGGAGTGATCGACCTGCGGCTCGTGCGTGAGAACCCCGACCTCGTCCGTGCCAGCCAGCGTGCCCGGGGTGCCGACGAGTCCCTGGTCGACGGACTGCTGAAGGCCGACACTGCGCGGCGGGAAGCGGTCAAGCGCGCCGACGACCTGCGCGGCGAGCAGAAGAACGCGTCGCAGGCGGTCCGGACGGCCACCCCGGCGGAGCGCCCCGCGGTCCTCGGGCGCGCCAAGGCTCTCGCCACCGAGGTCAAGGAGGCCGAGGAGGTCCAGCGCGCCGCCGACGCGGCGCTGCGTGCGGCGCACCTGAGGATCCCGAACGTGGTCGCGGGCGAGGTCCCCCCGGGCGGCGAGGACGACGCGGTGACGCTGCGGACGGTCGGCGACGTGCCGACCTACGACTTCCCGGTGCGCGACCACATCGAGATCGGTGAGGCGCTCGGCGCCATCGACATGGAGCGCGGCGCCAAGGTCTCCGGCGCCCGCTTCTACTTCCTCACCGGTCCGGGCGCGCTGCTCGAGTTCGCGCTGGCGCAGCTGGCGATCAGCCGTGCCGTGGCCGCCGGGTTCATTCCCGTCGTCGCCCCGGCGCTGGTCAAGCCGGAGGCGATGGAGGGCACCGGTTTCCTGGGCGAGCACGACGAGGAGGTCTACCGGATCGAGCGCGACGACCTGTACCTCGTCGGCACCTCCGAGGTCGCCCTGGCCGGGATGCACGCCAAGGAGGTGCTCGACCTCTCCGCCGGACCCAGGCGGTACGCGGGCTGGTCCTCCTGCTTCCGCCGCGAGGCCGGCTCCTACGGCAAGGACACCCGCGGCATCATCCGCGTGCACTGGTTCGACAAGGTCGAGATGTTCAGCTTCTGCCGGCCGGAGGAGGCCCAGGCCGAGCACCTGCGGCTGCTGGCCTGGGAGGAGGAGTTCCTCCAGGCGCTGGAGCTGCCCTACCGGGTGGTCGACATCGCCGCCGGCGACCTGGGCACCAGCGCCACCCGCAAGTACGACATCGAGGCCTGGTTCCCCAGCCAGGGCACCTACCGCGAGCTGACGAGCACGTCGGACTGCACCACCTTCCAGGCCCGGCGCCTGTCCATCCGCTACCGGGACGAGGACGGCAAGCCGCAGACGGCGGCCACGCTCAACGGCACGCTGTGCGCGATCGCGCGCACCATCGCCTGCCTGCTGGAGGTGCACCAGCGGCCCGACGGCGCGGTGCACGTGCCCACGGCGCTGCGCCCGTGGCTGGGCGGGGTGGCGGAGCTCACCCCCGGGATGACGCTCGCGGCCGGGGTGCCCCCCGTATGAGCCGGGAGCGACCGAAGGCGCTCAAGGCCTACGGCGTCCTGCCCCATGCGGACCGGGTGATCGACCTCGGCGAGCTGGGCGGATGGCGCCCGAAGCTGGTCGCCACCGACCTCGACGGCACGCTGCTGGACTCCGACGGCGAGGTCAGCGCGCGTACGCGGGCCGCCCTGGAGTCCTGCTGGGACGCCGGCATCCCGGTCGTCGGCGTGACCGGTCGCGGGCCACGGCTGCTGGACAGCGTCCGCACCGCCCTCGACGGCCGCGGCATCGCGGTGCTCGCGCAGGGCGGCTTCGTCGTCGACCTCGAGCGCGACGAGGTGCTGCGCACGGTCGGGCTGCCCCGCGACCAGGCGCAGGCGGTCATCGAGCGCATCGAGGCGGTCGCGGGCGAGCTGGTCCTCGCCGTCGAGGACGCCGCCGAGCAGAGCGAGGTCTCCGGCCCCCTCCGGGTGCAGCACGGGTTCGACTGGCCGTATCCGGAGGCCGCGTTCCTGCTCCCGCGGCACGAGGTGCTGCCCGACGGGCCGGTGCTCAAGGCGTTCCTGCGCTCCGCGACGCTGGGCCAGGACGAGTTGCTGGCCCGCGCGAAGGGCGTCGTGGACCCGGCGGACGCCGAGGTGACCCACGCGGGGCTCGGCTTCATCGAGGTGCTGCCGCCGGGCATCACCAAGGCCACCGGGCTGGCGATCGCCCTCGAGCGCTACGGCGTCGGCTTCGGCGACGTCCTCGTGTTCGGCGACATGCCCAACGACCTGCCGATGATCGGCGCGGTCACCGAGGCCGGTGGGCGCGCGATCGCCGTCGCCAATGCCCACCCCGCCGTCCGTGCGGCGACGACGGGGCTCACCAGCGGGCACGACGCCGACGGGGTGGCCCGCTACCTGGAAGCGATCCTGCGTGATGTCTGACCGGAAGCGCGATGTCTGACTGGAAGCCGCGGCTGATCGCCAGTGACATGGACGGCACGCTGCTGCGCGGGGACGACACGGTCAGCGACAGCACGGTCGCCGAGCTGGAGCGCTGGCGGGCGACCGGGGTCCCGGTGGTGCTGGCCACCGGCCGGCCACCGCGCTGGATGTCGCACATCCGCGATGTCCTGGGGTACGGGACGGCGGTCTGCTGCAACGGAGCCGTGCTCATGGACCTCGAGCGGTTCGAGATCTTCCACGAGGAGCTCCTGCACCCCGACGTCCTCCGCTTCGTCACCGGCGAGCTCCGCCGACGCCAGCCGGACACCTGGTTCGCGGTCGAGTACGGGCTGGAGTTCCGTCACGAGGCGATCTACAAGCCGCGCTGGGACGTCGACGCCCCCGGCGTGGCGGAGGCGACGCTCGACGAGCTGGTCGCCCAGCCGGTGGCCAAGCTCCTCGCCCGGCACGAGGACCTGCCGCGCGACGAGTTCGTCTCCCTGGTCGAAGAGGTCCTCGCCGGGCGCGCCACGGTCACCAACTCCTCCACCGACGCCCTCGCCGAGATCTCGGCCGTCGGGGTGACCAAGGCGTCCGGTCTCGCGCGCGTCGCCGCGAGCCACGGCATCGGGCCGGAGGACGTCGTCGTCTTCGGGGACATGCCGAACGACATCGCCGCCTTCGAGTGGGTGCGGGCCGGCGGCGGGCGAGCGGTCGCGATGGCGCATGCCCATCCCGACCTGGTGGCCGTCGCCACCGACGTGACCGGCACGAACGAGGACGGCGGCGTCGCCGCGTTCCTCGCCGCTCTCTGACACCCCGCCCTCTGACGTTCCGTGCCTCTGGCGCAGGGCCGGCTAGAGGTACTGACCCCCACCGGGGCGGAAGTCCGGCTGCTGACCGCCGGCCCCCTGCCCACCGGGCAGTGCCTTCCGGCGGATCTCCTCCAGCTGGGCGCGGGCCGCCATCTGCTGGGCGAAGATCGCCGTCTGGATGCCGTGGAAGACACCCTCCAGCCAGCCGACCAGCTGTGCCTGGACGATGCGCAGCTCGGCGTCCGACGGCGTCTCGCCCTCGGTGAAGGGGAGGGTGATCCGCTCCAGCTCCTCGCGCAGCTCCGGTGCCAGGCCGTCCTCCAGCTCCCGGATGGAGGCGGCGTGGATGTCGCGGAGCCGGTTGCGGCTCGCGTCGTCCAGGGGCGCGGCCCGGACCTCCTCGAGCAGCTGCTTGATCATCGTGCCGATCCGCATCACCTTGGCCGGCTGCTCGACCATCTCGCCCACCGACGGCGGGCCGTCGCCGTCGTCGGCCTGCGGCATGGCGAGGGCGCCGACCGGCTGTCCGTCCGGGCCCACCACGACGACCTGCTGGGAGCGCTCGCTGCCGTTTCCGGGTGCAGTCATGCCCCCATCCTGCCCCGGCTCCGCCACCACCGGACGAGGGGGCGGTCAGGCATCGGGGAGGAGGAGCACCTTGCCGACGTGCTCGCTGGCCTCGACGACGCGGTGCGCCTCGGCCGCCCGCGACATGGGCAGCCGGCGGTCGATGATCGGGCGGACCACGCCGCGCTCGATGTCGGGCCACACGTCGTGGCGGACCGCCGCCACGATCTCGGCCTTCCCGCCGCGACCGGTTGCCGGCCGCGCGCGCAGCGTGGCCGCGTGCACCGAGGCCCGCTTGCGGTGGAGCGTGGCGATGTCCAGCTCGGCCTTGGTGCCGCCCTGCATGCCGATGATCACCAGCCGCCCGCCGACGGCGAGGGCGTCGACGTTCCGGGCCAGGTACTGGGCGCCCATGTTGTCCAGGATGACGTCCGCCCCGCGGCCGCCGGTCTCCTCGCGGACGCGCTCGACGAAGTCCTCGTCGCGGTAGTTGATGCCGACGTCGGCGCCCAGCTCCCGGCAGACGGCCAGCTTGGCCGCCGTCCCTGCCGTCGTGAGCACGCGGGCGCCGGCGCGGGCCGCCAGCTGCACGGCCATCGTCCCGATGCCGCTGGAACCGCCGTGGACCAGGAAGTTCTCACCCCGCTCCAGGCCGGCGAGCAGGAAGACGTTCGACCAGACGGTGCAGGTGACCTCCGGCAACCCGGCGGCGGTGGCCAGCTCCACCCCCGAGGGGCGGGGGAGCAGCTGCCCGGCCGGGACGGCGACCCGCTCGGCGTAGCCGCCGCCGGCGAGGAGGGCGCACACCTCGTCGCCCACGGTCCAGCCCTCCACCCCGGCGCCGACCTCGCTGATCACTCCGCTGCACTCCAGGCCCAGGATCTCGCTGGCGCCCTTCGGCGGCGGGTAGAAACCCTGGCGCTGGAGGAGGTCCGCCCGGTTCACGGCGCTGGCGACCACGTCGACGATCACCTCGCCGGGCCGGCACACCGGATCGGGTACCTCCGCCCAGGTGAGCATCTCGGGTCCGCCCGGCTCGGTCACCGTCACTGCACGCATGACCCGACCTTAGGGCGGTGGCCGGGCCGGGGCCCCCGCCCACCCTCGGCCCTGACGTGCCGCTCCCGGTCCCAGGGCGACCGTCGGCGGTGTCACGCCCCGACGGGCGCCGCGCCGGACACCGAGACGCACGACCCGACGTCGTCCCGGCCGGTCGCCAGGGCGGCCAGGACGCCGCCGACCGCGCGGCGGGACACCTTCATGCCCTCCACCGAGCCGTCCGTCGACACTGTGGCCGGCTCGTCCGCGTCGGTCAGGTAGACCGGTTGCACGAGGGTCCAGTCCAGCCCGCTGCCGCGCGCCAGCCGCTCCTGCACCTCGTGGTCGGCGATCTGCGGCTTCAGAAGCAGCGCGAACACCAGACGCGAGGAGAGCGGCAGGCGGTCGCGCGTGTCGCCGACCCCGTAGGACGACTGCACGACCAGCCGTCGCACGCCGTGCTCACGCATCGCCGCCACCACCGCGGCCGTGCCCCGCGACCGCACGTCGAGCGGCGTCCCGGACGGCCCACGCAGCCGTACCCGCAGCGCGTTCTCCGCGATGCCGAGCGCCACGACGACGGCGTCCTGGCCCTGCACCGCGCGGTCCACGACCGCCGGCGACGTCGCGTCGCCGTCCAGCGGCCGCACGCCTGGCAGCCCCGCGAGGACGGCGCTCGCCCGCCGGGCCAGCGCCGTCACCTCGTGCCCACCCGCGACCAGGGCGTCGACCGCCTGGCGACCCGTCCCACCCGTTGCACCCACGACCAAGACCTTCACGACCTGCTCCTCTCGCCATTGCCGGCGGTATGCCGGCGCAACCACCCTCTCCGGGACGCACGGTCGCGCAGAATGGCCCTGGATCCGCGTCCCATGACCGTTCGTCCAGCGTGCCTGGACGTGCGGTGCCCCCTGCACGACGATGGCGGCGTGGACGCGGACACCGTCAGCCCGTGGGCCCCGGTCGATCCGCTCGGCGGGGTGCTGGGGGACCTGCGGATGCACGGCACCTTCTACTGCCGTGCCGAGGGAACGGCCCCCTGGGGCCTGGAGATGCCGGCCCTGCACGGCTGCATGAGCTTCCACGTCGTCACCGAGGGAAGCTGCCTGCTCGAGGTGGACGGCGAGACCTGCGAGCTGCGCGCCGGCGACCTCGCGCTGGTCCCGCACGGCAGGGGGCACCTGTTGCGTAGCGGAGTCGGCGCCCCGATCGCCGGCCGCGCCGACCTACTCCCCCAGGAGATGCTCGACCCGCACTACTCGGTGCTGCGGCTCGACGGTGGCGGGGCGTCGTCACGTCTGGTCTGCGGCGTTCTCCAGCCCGAGCCGCACGGGACGGCGCACCTGCTGGACCTGCTGCCACCCGTGCTGCTGGTGGAGGCCGACGGCGCGGCGCGCGGCGGATGGCTGTCGGTGCTGCTGGGGATGATCACCGACGAGGTCCGCCGGAACAGGCCCGGCGCGGAGGCGGTCGTCACGCGGCTTGCCGACGTCGTGGTCATCCAAGCGATCCGCGGCTGGCTGGAGACCGGCGGCACGGGCCCCGGCTGGCTGCGGGCGCTGCGTGACCCGCAGGTCGGGCGGGCGGTGGCGCTGGTGCACCAGAACCCCGGCGCTCCGTGGACGCTCGACCGCCTCGCCCGGGAGACGCAGATGTCCCGGTCGGCCTTCGCGGCCCGCTTCACCGAGCTGGCCGGCGAACCCGCGCTGCGCTACGTCAGCCGGTGGCGGATGCACCTGGCGACGGTGGAGCTGGCCCGGGGAGCCCGGGTGGGCGAGGTGGGCCGGCGGTTGGGCTACGAGTCGGAGGCGGCGTTCTCGCGGGCCTACAAGCGGGTGGCGGGTGTTCCGCCGGTGTCGGTGCGGGGCCGGCCGGGTGCGCCGGCCGGCCCCGCCGCCGTCAGCGGGCCTTGAGGTCCTTGCGCAGGATCTTGCCGGCGGCCGACTTCGGCACCGCCTCGATGAACTCGACCAGGCGGATCTTCTTGTGCGGCGCCACCTTGGCCGCCATGTACTCCTTGACGCCCTCCTCCGACAGCTCCGAGCCGGCCGCGCGGACGACGAACGCCTTCGGCAGCTCCTCGCCGGTCTCCTTCTCCGGCACCCCGATGACCGCCGCGTCGGCGATCTCCGGGTGGCCGAGCAGCACGGCCTCGAGCTCGGCCGGGGCGACCTGGTAGCCCTTGTACTTGATCAGCTCCTTGACCCGGTCGACGACGGTGTAGCAGCCGTGGTCGTCGACGACGGCCACGTCGCCGGTGTGCAGCCAGCCCTCGGCGTCGATGGTGTCCGCGGTCGCGGAGTCGTTGTTCAGGTAGCCCTGCATGACCTGCGGGCCGCGGATCCACAGCTCGCCCCGTTCGCCCTGGGCGGCGTCCGCGCCGGTGCCGGGGTCGACCAGGCGGCACTCGGTGTTCGGGATCGCGTAGCCGACCGACCCCTTCGGCACCTCGTACCCCTCGGCGCCGGGCGGCTCGAGGCCCGGGTCGGGGGTGGTGTGCGAGACCGGGGAGAGCTCGGTCATGCCGTAGCCCTGCGCGACGGTGACGCCGGTGTCGGCGCCCTTGCGCAGCCGCTGCTCCACGGCCCTGGCGAGCGACTCGTCCAGCGGGGCGGCGCCGGAGAGGATCGACGTCAGCGAGGACAGGTCGTAGGAGTCGACCAGCGGGTGCTTGGCGAGCGCCACGAGGATCGGCGGTGCCACGAAGGCCCGGGTGATCTTGTGGTCCTGGAGAGTGCGCAGGAAGTCCTCGAGGTCGAAGCGCGGCAGCGTCACCACCGCCGCGCCCCACTGCAGCCCCTGGTTCATCAGCACGGTCAGGCCGTAGATGTGGAAGAACGGGAGGACGGCGATGATCCGCTCCTCCGGCTGCAGGTCGATCAGCTTCCGGGTCTGCGCGACGTTGGCCACCAGGTTGCGGTGGGTCAGCATGACGCCCTTGGGCAGGCCGGTCGTGCCACTGGAGTAGGGCAGCGTGACCAGGTCGGTCGCCGGGTCGATGTCGACCTGCACGCTCGGCGCGTCCGCGCCGAGCAGGTCGAAGAGGTTGGCGTGCCCCTCGGCGCCGTCGAGCACGATGATCTCGTCCAGCGGTGACTTCTCGGTGGCGGCGGTGGCGCGATCCAGGAACAGCCCGATCGTGATCAGGATCTTCGCGCCGGAGTCCTTCAGCTGGAAGGCGATCTCGTCGGGCGTGTAGAGCGAGTTGATCGGGCTCATCACGCAGCCGGCGGCCGCGATGCCGTGGAAGACCACCGGGAACCAGGGCGTGTTGGGGCAGAAGACGGCGACGACGTCGCCCTTGCGCAGGCCCCGGGCGTGCAGGTTCGCGGCCACCCGGTCGACGTAGGCGGCGAGCTGACCGTGGGTGATGACGTCGCCCTTGAGTCCGTCGATCAGTGCGGGCGCGTCGGGACGGTCCCGGCCGGCCGCCAGGACGAACTCGGGCACCGACAGGTTCGGGATCTCGACGTCGGGATACGGGCTGGCCAGGGCCACGGGTTCCTCCTCGGTGCTGGTGTGGCGCCAGTCTCACACTCAGCGTGGCGGGCGCCACAGGGGGGTTACCCGCCGGTTCGCCGGTTCCATGCCCTCAACGCGGCCACAGCACCGACTGCGTGCAGCGGAACAGCGCGATGGTGCGACCGGACTCCGCGTTCGTCACGACGGCGTCCCAGACCTGCGTCGTCCGGCCGGCGTGCACGTTGGTGGCCGTGCAGGCGATCCGTCCCTCGCGCGCCGTGCCCAGATGGTTGCTCTTGAGCTCGATGGTCGTGAAGCCGCTGGACCCCTCGGGCAGCAGGGCGCGCGCGGGCAGGCCGCAGCTGGTGTCGGCGAGGGTGACGACGGTGCCCGCGTGCAGGTAGCCGTTCGGCGCGAGCAGCTCCGGCCGGACGTCGAGGTGGCTGCTGAGCCGGCCGCGCTCGTGGGTGTCGATGACGATGCCGAGGAGCGCGGGGAACGTGCCGGGGAGGAGGGCGTTGAGCTCGTCGGCGGTGTGGAACTCGGGAGCGGCCATGCGGGGCAACCTAGCGACGCACGACACCTGGGACAGGCACCTAGGCCAGACCGCGGACGGTGCGGGCGGGGGAGCGGTCGCCGCGGATGGTGGCCACCATGTCCAGCGTCTGACGGGTCGCGGCGACGTCGTGGGCCCGGAAGACCCGCGCCCCGAGCCACGCGCTGACGGTGGTGGCGGCCAGCGTGCCGGTGAGCCGGTCCTCCAGCGGGACGTCGAGGGTCTCGCCGACGAAGTCCTTGTTCGACAGGGCCACGAGCACCGGCCAGCCGGTCGCCACCAGCTCGTCGAGCCGGCGCGTGGCCTCCAGCGAGTGGCGGGTGTTCTTCCCGAAGTCGTGGCCGGGGTCGATCAGCACCCGCTCCCGGTCCACGCCCGCGGCCACCGCGGCCTGCGCGAGCGCCGTCGTCCGCGCGACGATGTCGGTGACCACGTCGTCGTAGGTGACCCGGTGGGGGCGGGTGCGCGGCGGCAGCCCGCCGGCGTGCGTGCAGACGATGCCCGCGCCCGCGGCGGCGGCCACGTCGGCCAGGGAGGGGTCGACCCCGCCCCAGGCGTCGTTGACGACGTCCGCGCCGGCCGCGAGCGCCTCGCGGGCGACCTCGGCCCGCCAGGTGTCGATCGAGATCGGCAGCGACGGATGGGCGCCGCGGATCGCGGCGACCAGGTCGACGGTGCGGCGGATCTCCTCGGCGGCGTCGACGTCCTCGCCCGGCGCGGCCTTCACCCCGCCGACGTCGACCATGTCCGCGCCCTCGGCGACGACCCGGTCCACGCGCTCCAGCGCCGCACCCATGGCGTACGTGGCGCCGCGGTCGTAGAACGAGTCGGGTGTCCGGTTCACGATCGCCATCAGGACGAGGCGCCCGGGTGACACGTCCAGCGCACCGATCCGGAGCAACCCGTGCCCTCCCTGTCGACGCCCGTGTGATGGAGTTCGCCAACGTAGTCGAGTCGAAGGAGATCCCCGTGGCGCAGACCACCGTCGAGGGCATCGAGGGCGTGCAGGGACTGGTCGGGCAGCACCTGGGCCACAGCGACTGGGTGGAGATCTCCCAGGAGCAGGTGAACCGGTTCGCCTCCGCCACGGGCGACCACCAGTGGATCCACGTCGACCCCGAGCGCGCGGCGAAGGAGAGCCCGTTCGGCGGGCCGATCGCGCACGGCTACCTGACCCTGTCGCTGATCCCCTCGCTGATCCCGCAGATCATCGAGATCACCGGTTTCCGCATGGGCGTCAACTACGGCACCGAGAAGGTGCGCTTCCCCTCACCGGTGCCCGTGGGCGCGCGGATCCGCGCCGGCGCGACGCTCGAGGCCGCGACTCCCTTCGACGGCGGCATCGCGATGAACCTCGGCGTCACGATGGAGATCGACGGCGGCACCAAGCCGGCGATGGTGGCCACCGTCGTCTACCGGCGCTACCTGTGAGGCCCGCGCCGAGCTTGCGGGTCCGCTGTCAGTCCACCAGCGCCTGGTTGACCAGCTGCCGCAGGTGGCTGCGGATCGGCAGGGTGCTCGACGGCAGCAGCTGCGTGTAGAAGCTGACCGTCACGTCCTCCACCGGGTCCACGTAGAAGGCCGTGGACGCCGCGCCGCCCCAGCTGTAGTCGCCGGAGCTGGCGACGACGCCGTAGCGCGCCGGGTCGATCACCATCGAGAACCCGAGGCCGAAACCCACTCCGCGCAAGGGCGTCTCGGCGAACAGCGGCCGGCCGAAGGTCGCCAGGTCCTGGTTGCCCGGCAGGTGGTTGCGGACCATGTACGCGATCGTCCGGGGGCCGAGCAGCCGGCCGCCGTCGTAGGAACCGCCGCCGCGCAGCAGCTCGACGAAGCGCAGGTAGTCACCGGCGGTCGAGACGAGGCCTCCGCCGCCGGACAGGAAGGCCGGCTTGCTGCGGGCGCCGGCGTCGAAGGCCGCGCTGAACGTCATCCCGGTCGCCGCGCCGTCCAGCTGCCCCGGTGCCGCCAGGTACAGCTTCGCCAGCGAGTCGGGGTCGTCGCCGGGGCGCAGGCCGAAGGACGTGTCGCGCATCCCGAGCGGCGCGAAGATCCGCTGCTCGAAGAACTCGTCCAGCGGCTGCCCCGAGAGCACCTCCACCAGCCGGCCCAGGACGTCGGTGGAGACGCCGTAGTTCCACTCGGTGCCCGGCTGGAAGACCAGCGGGACCGAGGCCCACTGCCGGCACACCTCGGCGGAGTCCGCGCCTGGCGGGGTGCCCCACTCGTGCCCCATCGCCCGGTACATGGCGTCGACCGGGTGGGCGTGGTGGAAGCCGTAGGTGAGGCCGGACATGTGGGTGAGCAGGTGCCCCACCCGGATCGGCTCGACCTGCGGGGCGGTGACCGGCTTCATCGCCGAGCCGGCCACGTAGACCCGCGTCCCGGCGAACTCCGGCAGCCACGTCGCGATGGGGTCGCCCAGCTCGAAGGCGCCCTCCTCGTACAGCATCATCGCCGCGACCGAGGTGACCGGCTTGGTCATGGAGAAGATCCGCCAGCGGGTGTCCTCCTCGACGGGCAGCCCGTTCTCGACGTCCCGGAGACCGGCGCGGCCGACGTGCACGAGCCTGCCGTGGCGGGCGACGGTGAGCAGGAAGCCGGGGAGCTGCCCGTCGTCGACCCAGCGGGCCAGCCGCCGGTCGATCCGTTCGAGGCGGGCGGGGTCGAAGCCGACGTCCGCCGGATCGGTGCCGACGGTCAGATCACTGCGCACCCGGGCCCCCACGTGTGTCGATCCTCTCTGGAACGCCGTCCGCCGTCGGGCGGCTCCTGCATCCTGACCCATGGGGCAGGGGAGCCGCCCGACGGCGGAGGTGGCAACGGGAGCGGGACCTCGGGTCCCGCACGACCCGGATCAGACCGGAACGGAGCTGGCGGCCTTCTTGAGGTTCGAGCCCGCGGTCACCTTGACGGTGTTGGCGGCGGGGATGTCGATCGACTCGCCGGTCTGCGGGTTGCGACCGGTGCGCGCCGAGCGCTGCGTGCGCTCGACGGTCAGGAGGCCGGAGACGGCGACCTTGTCGCCGCGGGTGATCGCGTCGACGAGCTCCTCCTGAAGCCCGGCCAGGACCGAGTCCACGGTGGAGACGGGGACGTCGGCGCGCTTGGCGATCGCGGAGACCAGTTCGGCCTTGTTCATGGGGTTCCTCTCGTATGTGCGGTGGCAGGTGCCCGGACTCGGCACGCGGCCGGCTTCTTCCCCCGATGGGGACCGCCCGGCATCCGCGCACGCGGCGCGGGCAGGGCTCGCCCCCGGTCTTCTGGGAAGGCGGACCCCGGGCACCGTGCCATGTCGGCCGGGGTTCTGGCCACCCAGGGTCCCCGGAAGACCCCTGCCAGGCCCCTGCGAGGCCCATGGACCACACCTGCACCAACGGCCGGAGCGTGCGGGAGTGGCGGACGGGGGTCCGTCGTCAGACGCTGACGACGCGGTCCCGGACCGCCTGGACGAGCTCCGGGGTGATGTCGGTGACGCCGTGGTCGGCGGCCGCGTGGCCGGCGACCTGGCTGAGGATGCCGTCCTCGTCGGCGGCGGAGAAGCGCGCGCCGCAACCGGGGATGACGTCTCCGCAGGCGAAGGTCTTCATGGGTGGACTCCTTGTCGTGGGAAGGGTGCGTGCATCCGGCCGCGGGGCCGGCGTCCGTGGGTCAGCCGCGCCGGGGGGCGGCGGCCGCCAGGTCCTCCATGCGCAGCAGGCCCAGCACGTGGCCGGACGGGTCGGTGCAGAGGACGGGGTCGAACCGGACGGCGGCCGGGCGGGTCAGCGCCCGGTCGAGCGCCTCGGTGACGTCGGTGGTGGGGTGGACCCGCAGCGAGACCGGCGCCTGGTAGAGCTCGCCCGTGCGCGGGTCCTGCAGCAGGAGCCCGGTCGGCTCCCCCTGCGCGCCGAGCAGCACGACCGGGGCGACGAGCGGCCTCCCCTCGTCCACCGCCTGCTGGCGGACCGGGCGGAGCAGGCCCGCCACGGTGTCGCTGAGCCGGGCGCGGGCGACCTGTGCCCGGACCAGCGCCGTGACCCCGGCGGACAGCGGCGCGAAACCGGCCGACGGGCGGCCGAGCAGCCAGCCCTGGGCCAGCGGGACGCCCAGCTGGGCGAAGGCGGCCAGCTCGGCCGGGGTCTCGATGCCCTCGGCGAGCAGCCAGGCGTCGATGCGCCCGGCGAACTCGCCGAGCATCTGCGCCAGAGCCACGCGCACGGGGTCGGTGTCGGCGTCGCTGACCAGCGCCCGGTCGAGCTTGACCACCTGCGGGCGCAGCACGGCGAGCTGCTGCAGGCCCGAGTAGCCGCTGCCGGCGTCGTCCAGGGCGATCAGTGCGCCGCGGGCGCGGAGGTCGTCGCACTGGCGGCGCAGCGTGGCCAGGTCGTGCACCGGCGTGTGCTCGGTGAGCTCCACGACGACGCGGTGCAGGGCCGGGCGGGAGGCGAGGGCCTCCTGCACGGTCGCGGAGCCCAGGAGGTGCGGGCTGACGTTGACGGTGAGGAACGTGTCCGGCGGGAGGAGGTCCACGGCGGCGAGCGCCTTGTGGATGGCCAGGGCTTCCAGCTCCTCGGCGACCCCCGCCTCGGCCGCCGCGGCGAACCAGACGTCGGGACCCGCGGCTCCGGGGAAACGGGCCAGGGCCTCGTAGCCGGCGATAGTGGCGCCGGCGAGGTCGACGATGGGCTGGAACACCATCGTCAGGTCGTCGGAGTCGGCGAGCAGCGGACGGCAGTCCGGGAGACGCGCCGTTCGCGTGCCGAGCATGATTGTCCATCGGCCCGGACGCGCGCTTCCTTGACCTGGTGATTCGCGTCTCACCCATCGGGGGGACGCCGTCACCTCGGGTGAGGAAGAGCTGCACCGAGCGGGTCCCCAAGGCGGCCGTGTCAGCATTACCCTCGGCCGGCGCTCGGCCGGTCGTCGGTCGTGCAGCAGTGGAGGGGGGCGATGAGGGATGCCCGAGGCTTCCGCTCGCCCTGAGCCGGATGCGCTGCTGGACCCGCACCGCATCGCGGCTGCCCGCCGGCTGCTCGCCGAGGCCTCCGGCCCGGCGGCCTACGACCGGCTCTCGAACCTGGCCGCGCGCCTGCTCGGTGTGGGGCACGCCAAGGTCACCCTCTTCACCGACCAGGACACGGTGGTGGGTGGCTTCGGGCTCCCTCCCGGGGTGGTCGGCGGTCCGGCGCTGCTCACCGGCGCGCTCTCGGCCATCACCGTGCAGCTGCGCCGCCCGCTGGTGATCGACTCCGCCGAGGACGACGACCGGGTGGCCCACCTGCCCGCGGTCACGTCGGGCCAGGTGCGGGCCTATCTGGGCGCGCCCCTGGTCGCCGACTCGGGCCACGTCGTGGGGGTCCTCGCGGTCTACGACCCGGACCCGCGGGACTGGTCCGACGACGCCGCCGAGCTGCTGGACGAGCTGGGCGCCTCCGTGGTGGCCGAGCTCGAGCTCTCGGCCGCCCGCACCGCCATCGGCACGTCGCTGGCGCGCCTCGACGTCGCCCTGGAGGCGAGCTCGGTCGGCACCTGGGAGGTCGACCTCGTCCGCGACGTCATGGCCTGGGACGAGCGGTGTGCGGCGATATTCGGTTACGAGGGCGCGGTCAGCCTGCCCATGGACCGGCTCTTCGCCGAGCACGTGCACCCCGACGACATCGAGCCGGGTCGGGCCGCCATGCTCGCGGCGATCGAGGCCCGGGCGCAGTACACGGTGGAGCTGCGCGTCGTCCGAGTCGGCGACGGTGGCATCCGCTGGACCGTGTCCCGCGGACGGGTCCTGAGCAACCCCGAGGGCGAGCCGGTCCGCATCCTCGGCACCGTCCTGGACGTCACCGACGCCCGCGAGGAGTCGGCGTCCCGGCTGGCCGCGATCCAGCGTGCCGCGGCGATCGCCGAGGTGGCGGCCCAGGCGGCCAACGCCACCGACATCGCCGCCCTCGCCGACATCACGCTGCGCGGCGCCGAGGTTCTGGGGGCCGAGTCCGGCGGCGTCGCCGCCTTCGATCCCGTCGACGGCCTGCTGCGGGTGCACCTGGGCCGCCGGCTCATGGAGTCCGTCGAGGCCGAGACCCAGGAGGCGGTCCCGACGGGGGGCGTGGTCATCGAGCTGGACGACACGCTGCCGACCCAGTACACCGCGCGCACCGGGGAGCGGGTGCTCCTCGCCTCGGCCGGCGAGGCGGCCGAGCGCTTCCCGGCGATGGAGCAGATCACCGAGATCCTCGGCATCCACGCGCTGGCCTCGCTCCCCCTCGTGGTGGAGGGGCGGGTGCTCGGCAGCTTCGTGGCCATCTGGCGCACCGACCACCAGTTCAGCAGCGAGGACCTCGAGCTCCTGGACGGGCTCACGGCGCAGATCTCCCTGAGCGTCTCGCGGCTGCAGGCCGACGCCCAGCGGGTCGCCGCGGTCGCCGCGATGGCCGACGCCAACCGGCAGGTGCAGCTCCTGGCGGACGCCGGTCGCGTCCTGTCCGGAACGCTGGACATCACCCAGCAGATCGAGCAGCTGGCCGACCTCGTCGTGCCCACGCTGAGCGACTGGTGCTGGATCATGGTCACCGACGAGCAGGGGCGGCTGAACGCGATCGCATCGGGGCACGGCGACCCGGAGCGCCGTGAGGAGCTGGCGGAGTTCGTCCGCTCGATGGTCGCCGTGATGAGCGAGGAGTCCGGCGCGCGGCTCGTGGCCGCCTCCGGACGGCCGATGATCATGCCGACGGTCGACCCCGCGCATCTCGAGCGGGCGCTGCCCGACGCCGACGTGCGTGCTGCACTGGACCGGCTGGGCGTGGCCTCCGCCGCCATCGTGCCCTTGTCGGCGCGCGGCCAGTCGCTGGGCTCGCTGGGCGTGTTCAACGGCGCGGAGCGGGCGCCGCTGACCGCCGCCGAGGTGGACACGGCGGTCGAGATCGGCCGCCGGGCGGGTCTGTCGCTGCAGCACGCCCGGCTCTTCGGCCAGCAGCGCGCGCTGGCCGACGCGCTGCAGCGCAGCATGCTGACCGAGCCGCCGACGATCGAGGGTTGCGAGGTGGTCGTGCGGTACGTGCCGGCCGCCGAGGGGGCCGAGATCGGCGGCGACTGGTACGACGCGTTCTTCGACCGGTCGGGACACCCGGTCCTGGCCATCGGCGACGTGGTGGGGCACGACACCCGGGCCGCCGCGGCGATGGGGCAGGTCCGCGGGCTGCTCCGCGGGATCAGCTTCTCCAGCGGCGGCACGCCGGCCGAGGTGCTCCGCCGCGTGGACCTGGCGGTCGAGGGGCTCGCCCTGGACACCATGGCCACCGCGATGGTCGCCCGGCTCGAGCCGGACGAGGACGGCGACGGCACGGTGCTGCGCTGGGCGAACGCCGGCCACCCGTCGGCCGTCCTCATCCATGCCGACGGCGAGATCACCGTCCTGGAGCCGAAGCCGGCAGACCTCCTCCTGGGCGTCTTCCCCGAGGCGGTGCGCGAGGACCACATCGAGCTGCTCGGGCACGGCGCCACGTTGCTGCTCTACACCGACGGGCTGGTGGAGCGGCGCGACCGCGACATCGACGCCGGCACCGTCGCGCTGGTCGAGGCCCTCCGCGCGTCCGCCTCCCTCCCGCTCGCGGAGCTCTGCGACCGGGTGCTGGAGGAGCTGGTGCTCCCCGACGCCGAGGACGACGTGGCGCTGCTCGCCCTCCGGTTGACCCCGGGGCCGCGGCCGGGCGGCTGAGGAGCCGTCAGCCGCCGTCGCCCCGTCCGTGGCGGCGTCCCAGGCGCTTGCGCGCGTGCAGCGGCAGATCGACGGCCACGGGGGCCTCCCAGCCTCGCCAGACCGACAGGATGCGCAACGCGGCGACGAGCACGATCACGATCGCCGCGACCGGCAGCGGGTCCAGGCCCAGCGGCCCGGCGAGGACGGTCAGCGCGGCGGCGCCGATGAGCGCGGCCACGGCGTTGTAGGGCCCGGGCTGGACGATGTCAGCGCGCTGGGCCAGCAGGACATCGCGGATCACCGCGCCCCCGACCGCCGTCAGCGTGCCGATGAACACGACCGAGGCGCTGGGCAGGCCGACCAACTGCGCCTTCTGCGCGCCGATCACGGTGAAGAAGCCGAGGGTGAGGGCGTCGAGCACCACGAGCAGGGTCGTCAGGCGGGACAGCCAGCCCGCGAAGAAGAAGGTGACTCCCGCGGTGATCGCCACCGTGGGCAGGTAGACCGGGTTGGTGAGCGCGATGGGCGGGCCCTCGGCCAGCAGGACGTCGCGGATCAGCCCGCCGCCGAGCCCGCCGCTGACGGCCAGGAGCAGCACGCCGGAGACGGCGAACCCCTCACGCGCCGCGAGCAGCCCGCCGGTCAGGGCGCCGATGACGATGGCGGCGAGGTCGACCGCCGCCGGGACCCGCAGCGTCTCGGCGGCGACCAGGATGTCCACGGGCGGACATTCTCCCTGGTGACCGGCGCCGGCTCGCGGAGCCGTCCTGCCCGAGTGAGCAGTTGGAGTCGCCGACACGCGCGGACGCTCCGCATCGGACGACCACAACTGCTCACTCGGCGGGGAGCAGGCTCACTGGGCGGGCGGGACCTCCAGGGCGGTCGCGGTGCCGTCCGGGGTGGCCTGACCGTTCCGGGCCCGCAGCTCGGCGTCGCGCGCCGCCATGGCCTCCTGCCGGCCGGGCTCCTCCTCGAGGATCCGTGCGGCCTTCCACGACGGCGGGATGGCGAACCCGTCGACCAGGGTGACCGCGTGCGGGCGCAGCTCCCGGAGCAGCTGGTTCACCGTGGCGGTGAGCAGCTTGGCGCGGGACGCCGTCAGCTGCGTGTGCTCCAGGAACCACGCCTTGTCCGCCTCGATGGTGGACAGCGCGTACAGGTCGCAGACCCGGTCGAGCAGGGCCCGGGCCGCCGGGTCCTCGGTCCGGTCGACCGCGGCGACGAAGGCCTCCAGCACGACGCGGTCGATGTGCGTCTGCGCCGTCTTGAGCACGTGGTCCTGGACGTCGTTGAACACGTCGAAGGGCGCCATGCCCTCGGTCGCGGAGTTGTTCCGCAGCCGCCGGATCGCGCCCTCGAGGCAGTGCTTCTCGCGGAACTCGAACATCTTCAGCTGCCAGCCGCGGTCGAGCATCGGGACCTCGTCGTCGCGACCGGGCACGGCGTCGACCAGCCGGGCGATCAGCGCGCGGGCCGCCGTCCGCTCCAGGACGGTCTCGCGGACCATGTCGGCGACGAAGCCCACCCGGCCCCAGCCGTCCAGCGAGCCGAACGTGTCGCGGTAGCCGGTGAGCAGGCCCTTGGCGACCAGCTGCAGCAGGACGGTGTTGTCGCCCTCGAACGTGGTGAAGACGTCGGTGTCGGCCTTCAGGTGTGGCAGCCGGTTCTCCTGCAGGTAGCCCGCGCCACCGCACGCCTCGCGGCACATCTGGATGGTGGCCGTCGCGTGGGCGGTCTGGGCGACCTTGAGCGCGGCTGCCCGCGACTCCAGCTCCCGCTGCGCGTCCTCGTCGACCTCCTGGCCGTGCACGTGGACGGCGGTCTGGACGTCGTGCATGGTCTCGACCAGGTGGCCCTGCGCGAAGTGCAGGGCGTAGGTCTTCGCCAGCGCCGGCAGCAGCTTGCGCTGGTGCACCAGGTAGTCGTTGACGACGATCTCGCGGTCCTCGCCGGGCGCGGCGAACTGCCGCCGGACGTCCCCGTACCGGACGGCGATGTCGAGGGCCAGCTTCGTGGCCGAGGACGCCGCGCCCCCCACGCTGACCCGGCCGCGGACCAGGGTGCCGAGCATGGTGAAGAAGCGGCGGGTCTCGTTCGCGATCGACGAGGTGTAGGTGCCGTCGGCCGCGACCTGGCCGTACCGGTCCAGCAGCATGGCCCGCGGCACGGACACGTGGTCGAAGCTCAGCCGGCCGTTGTCGACCCCGGGCAGGCCCGCCTTGGGACCGTCGTCGCCGATGGTGACGCCCGCGCAGGGCGTCCCGTCGTCGTTCCGGATCGGCACCAGCCAGGCGTGCACGCCGTGATTCGTTCCCCGGGTGATCAGCTGGGCGAAGACGACGGCCATGCGACCGTCCTTGGCCGCGTTGCCGATGTAGTCCTTGCGCGCTGCCTGGTGCGGGGTGTGCAGGTCGAAGGTCTCGGTGGCCGGGTCGTAGGTGCACGTCGTCCGCAGTTGCTGGACGTCGGACCCGTGGCCGGTCTCGGTCATCGCGAAGCAACCGGGCAGGTCGAAGCTCATGACGTCGCGCAGGTACCGCTCGTGGTGCCGGGAGGTCCCCAGCAGCTCCAGCGCGCCGCCGAAGAGGCCCCACTGGACGCCGGCCTTGACCATGAGGGAGAGGTCGACGAAGGCCAGCATCTCCACGGAGGTCACCGACGCGCCCGAGTCGGCCTCGCCGCCGAACTCCTTGGGGAAGCCGAACCCGACGCGACCGGAGCCGGCCAGGGTCGTGGCCGCGCGGGTGACGCGCTCGCGGGCCTCCTGCATCGTCTCGCCGTACACCGGCAGGAAGTCGGGGTCGTCGAGGTTCTCGCGGGCGTCGCGGCGCACGGAGGCCCACCGGCCGTCCATGACGTCGCGCAGCTCCGCCGGGTCGACGGACGGGGGAACGGTGCCGGTCACTTGTCCTCCTCGGTACGTGCTTCGGGCGTCACGACGCCGGACAGTCCGGCCCAGGCGAGATCGGTCAGGTGGGCGGTGAGCTCGGCGCGGAGCATGGGACGCCCGGCACGCAGCCACCAGTCGGCTGCCGAGCGGACCATCCCGACGGCGCCGTGGCCCCAGGGTGCGGCGGCCCGCCTGTCGTGTCCGGACCGTTCCAGCGCGAGGCCGACGATCGCGGCGGTCTGCTCGCCCACGAGGTCGGAGAGGCTGCTGATCGGGTCGTGGCCGGCCGGCCGGTCCAGCGTCTGCTGGTGGACGACGAACCGGTAGAGCTCGGGGTCGGCCTCCAGGAACGCCAGGTAGGTGTCGATGGCCGCCGCGACCATCTCCCGCGGCTCGTCGCGGCTCTCGATCGCGTCGCGGAGCTTGGGCAGCAACTGTGCGGCGACCCGGCTGCAGACGGCGACGTAGAGCTCGGTGCGGTCGGTGAAGTGGCGATAGACGACGGTCTTGCTGGTGCCGGCCTCGGCGGCGATCTCGTCCATGCCGACGCCCGCGCCGTGCCGAGCGACGGCGTCCACGGTCGCCTGCACGAGCTGTTCCCGGCGCGTGCGCCGGTGCTCGTCCCACCTGGAGTCACGCCGGTCGCGGGTGCGGGCGCCATTCTCCGGAGGGCTGAACTCGTCCGCGGCCGGGCGGGGGAACGCACTCGTCCTCGCTGAGTCTCTCTCCGCCCCGACCTTCATGTAAGAAACAGTACCGTGTACTGCCGGTACCGACCACACTCGCCGGACGTTCTGATGGCCGGCACCATCCGCCCGCAACCG
>CADCTN010000031.1 GCA_902805535.1 uncultured Blastococcus sp.
CGCCATCATCACCGTCGCGCTGATCTCCGGTGCCATCGCCGACCGCGCCAAGTTCGGCGCCTGGATGGTGTTCGCCGGTGTCTGGGCGACGGTCGTCTACTTCCCGGTCGCCCACTGGGTCTTCGACTTCAGCCTCGACGACCACGTCGGCGGCTGGATCGCCAACAACCTGGCGGCGATCGACTTCGCGGGTGGCACCGCGGTGCACATCAACGCGGGCGCGGCGGGTCTGGCGCTGGCACTGGTGCTCGGCAAGCGCCGGGGCTTCGGCCGCGAGGCGATGCGCCCGCACAACCTGCCGCTGGTCATGATCGGCGCCGGGCTCCTCTGGTTCGGCTGGTTCGGTTTCAACGCCGGCTCCGCCCTCGCCGCCAACAACACGGCCGCGGTGGTGTGGGTCAACACGCTGGTCGCCACGGCCGCCGCGACGCTGGGCTGGCTCCTGGTGGAGAAGATCCGCGACGGCCACTCGACGTCGCTGGGCGCGGCCTCGGGCGTGGTCGCCGGCCTGGTGGCCATCACGCCGGCCTGTTCGGCGGTGTCGCCGATCGGCGCCATCATCGTGGGCGTCGTGGCCGGCGTCCTCTGTGCCCTCGCCGTCGGCCTGAAGTACCGCTTCGGCTACGACGACTCGCTCGACGTCGTCGGCGTCCACCTCGTCGGCGGCCTCGTCGGCACGATCATCATCGGCTTCCTCGCCACCGCGGACGCCCCGGCCGGCGTGGACGGGCTGTTCTACGGCGGCGGTGTCGACCAGCTGTGGCGCCAGGTCGTCGGGGCGCTCGCCGTCCTGGCCTTCTCCTTCATCCTTACGCTGGTCATCGGGATCGCGATCCAGAAGACGATGGGCTTCCGGATCACCGAGGAGGAAGAGGTCACCGGCATCGACAACGTGGAGCACGCCGAGTCGGGCTACGACTTCGCGTCCCTCGGCAGCAGCGGTTCCACTGCACCACTGGCCGGCCAGGCTCGCGCCGAGGCCCGTAGCACCGAAGGGGTCGGGGCATGAAGCTGATCACCGCGATCGTCAAGCCGTTCAAGCTCGACGACGTCAAGAACGCCCTCGAGCTGATCGGCGTCGCCGGCCTGACCGTGAGCGAGGTCCAGGGCTTCGGTCGCCAGCGCGGTCACACCGAGGTCTACCGCGGCGCGGAGTACCAGGTGGACTTCGTCCCGAAGGTGCGCATCGAGGTCGTCGTCAGCGAGCTGGACGCCGCCCGGGTCGTCGACGCGGTCGTCGAGTCGGCCTCGACCGGCCAGATCGGCGACGGGAAGGTGTGGGTGACCACGATCGACGAGATCGTCCGCGTCCGCACCGGTGAGCGCGGCGACGACGCGCTCTGACCGGGACGCGCTCTGACCGGGTCCCGTCCTGCTGAGCACTCGGCCGGGGTGGTGGGCGTGCCCGCCACCCCGGCCGGGGCTCGTCCCGTGCCACTCGTCAGGGTCGTCCAGGAGGGGGATCCCGTGCTCGACGTCGCGGCACTGCCCGACCTCAGCCGCGCCGAGCGCGGGCAGGCCCTCGACAGCTGGCTGGGCGCACTGCTCGCCGAGGCGGTCGCCGGCACACCCCCGCAGAAGCAGCGTCGGGGCGGGCCGCCACCCCGCACCGGCACCGACGGACTGGCGCTGGTGGCCGTCGGCAGCCTCGGCCGGCGTGAGCTGCCGCCACACGGCGACCTCGACCTCGTCCTCGTCCACGAGGGGCGGCCGGAGATCGCGTCGATCGCCGACGCGCTCTGGTACCCCGTCTGGGACGCCGGTCTGCGACTGGACCACTCGGTGCGCTCGGTCCCCGACGCGGTCGCGGTGGCCTCCACGGACGTGAAGGCAGGGCTCGGCCTGCTCGATGCCCGGCTGGTGGCCGGCGACGCCGAGCTGGCCGCCCGCCTGCGCACCGCCACCCTCGCCAGCTGGCGGCAGGCGGCCGCCAAGCTGCTGCCCCAGCTCCGCGACCTCCGCCGGGACCGCGCCCGGCAGCTCGGCGAGCTGGCCTTCCTCCTCGAGCCCGACCTCAAGGAGGCCTACGGCGGCCTGCGCGAGGGACAGGTGCTGCGTGCGGTCGCCGCCGCCCAACTGGGCGACGAGCCCGACGCCGAGCTCGAGCGGGCCTACGCGTTCCTGCTCGACGTCCGCGACGAGCTCCGCCGGCGGACCGGCCGGCCCCACGACGTGCTCGTCCGCCAGGAGCAGCGCCCGGTGTCGGTGGCCCTCGGCCTGGCCGACGAGGACGCGTTGCTGCGCGAGGTGAGCCTGGCCGGTCGCCGGCTGGCGTTCGTCGTCGACGAGACCTGGCGCCGCGTCGAGGCGGCCCTCGTCCGACGTCCCCGGGCGCGCTACCGCCGCGTGCGCCGGGAGCCGCTGGCCGAGGGCGTGGTGCGCCAAGGGGACGAGGTGGTGCTCGCCCAGGGCGCCAAGCCGGTCGCGGACCCGGGTCTGCTGCTGCGTGCCGCCGCGGCCGCGGCGCGGGCGGACCTGCTGCTGTCGCCGTACACGCTCAAGGTCCTCGCCGTGCACAGCCCGCCGGTGCCCGAGCCCTGGCCCGCCGAGGTGCGCTGGTCCTTCCTCCGGTTGCTGGCCAGTGGGCGGTCCGCCGTCCCGGTGCTCGAGCAGCTGGACCAGGAGGGCCTGCTCGCCCGGCTGATCCCGGAGTGGGACCGGGTCCGCTCGCTGCCGCAGCGCCATCCGTGGCACCGGTTCACCGTCGACCGGCACCTGGTCGAGGCCGCCGCCGCGGCCGCGGAGCTCACCCACGACGTCGACCGGCCCGATCTGCTCCTGATCGCCGCGCTCCTGCACGACATCGGCAAGGGCTGGCCGGGCGACCACAGCGAGGTGGGCGAGCCCATCGCAGCCCAGATCGCGACGCGGATGGGCTTCGGCGAGGTCGACGTCGCCACGCTCGGGACCCTCGTCCGCCACCACCTGCTGCTCCCGGCGACGGCGACCCGGCGCGACCTCGACGACCCGGCGACCATCGACCGCGTCGCGGCCACGATCGGCTCCGACCCCGCCGTCCTCCAGCTGCTGCACGCCCTGGCCCAGGCCGACGGTGCGGCGACCAGCGCCTCGGCCTGGTCGCCGTGGAAGGCCCACCTCGTCGCGGCGCTCGTCGCCCGGGTCCAGGCCAAGCTCGGTGGCGGCCCCGGCGCGGCGCCGGAGCCGATGCTGCACCCGACCGTGGCCCAGGTGACCGCCCGGCCGCTGGACATCCCGGGGGCGCAGGGCGCGGTGACCGTCGGCATCGAGGACGTCGCCGACGGCCAGCAGGTCACCATCGGCGCTCCCGACCGCCCGGGCCTGCTCAGCACCTGCGCCGGCGTCCTGGCGCTCAACCAGCTCGACGTGCGGGCCGCGAAGATGTCGGTCGAGGACGGCTACGGCACCGGCGTCTTCGCGGTGCGCCCCCGCTTCGGCCGTGCCCCGGTGCCCGAGATCCTCGCCGACGCCGTGCGGGCCGCCCTCGAGGGGACCCTGCCGCTGGCCGACCGGCTGCGGCAGCGCGAGGCGGACTACCGGCAGGACGGCGGCCGGGCGGCACCGCCACGCATCTCCTGGCACGACGGGGAGGTCAGCGGCGCCGCCAACGGCATCGTCGAGGTGCGCGCCGCCGACCGCGCGGGGCTGCTCTACCGGCTCACCGCGGCGATCACGGGGGAGGGCCTCGATGTGACGTCGGCCCGCATCGAGACGCTGGGGGCCGACGCGGTCGACAGCTTCTACGTCTGCAACCCCTCGGGCTCGCCCGTCGAGCCCGACCAGCGCCGTCGGATCGACGACGCCCTGATGTCGGCGACCCTCGCGGCCGGCGCGGCCGACACTCCCGGCCGGTTCCGATGAACTGTCGGTGGAGCGTGCGACCGTCCGGGAACCGGGACGTAAGGGTCCCCCTGTGGAGAGGAGCGCACGTGGACGACCGCCTGTGGCACTGCCCCCCGTGCGGGGAGACCACCGAGCACGTGCAGCCGCCGTGTACCGACGGGCACACCGACGGCTGCCCCGAGTGGACGTGCGTCCGCTGCGGTTCGGCCGTCGTGGTGGGGGAGTCGTCCCGGGTGGCCGGCGTCCTCCGCCTGCGGCACGCCGCCTAGCGGCTCGATACCCTCGGGTCGGACGGCGTGACGCGTTGCGCGCCCGCGACTGCTGAGGACGTGCTGTGTTCGAGACCCTCTCCGACCGCCTGGACAAGGTCTTCACCGGCCTGCGTGGCAAGGGCCGGCTGACCGACGCCGACATCGACGCGACGGCGCGGGAGATCCGCATCGCGCTGCTCGAGGCCGATGTCGCCCTGCCCGTGGTCCGCGCGTTCATCACCGCGGTCAAGGACCGGGCGCGTGGCGCGGACGTCTCCCAGGCGCTCAACCCCGCACAGCAGGTCATCAAGATCGTCAACGACGAGCTCATCGAGATCCTCGGCGGCGAGACCCGCCGGATCCGGCTGGCCAAGCAGTCGCCGACGGTCATCATGCTCGCCGGTCTGCAGGGTGCCGGCAAGACCACTCTGGCCGGGAAGCTCGGTCGCTGGCTGAAGGAGCAGGGGCACGCCCCGCTGCTGGTGGCCGCCGACCTGCAACGCCCGAACGCGGTGAATCAGCTGTCGATCGTGGCCGGCCAGGCCGGCGTCGACGTGTTCGCTCCCGAGCCGGGCAACGGTGTCGGCGATCCGATCCGGGTGGCCGCGGACTCCATCGAGCACGCCCGCCGCACGATGCACGACGTCGTCGTCGTCGACACCGCCGGCCGCCTCGGCATCGACGAGGAGCTGATGCGGCAGGCCGCCGGCATCCGCGACGTCGTCCGGCCCGACGAGACGCTCTTCGTCGTCGACGCGATGATCGGCCAGGACGCCGTCACCACCGCGACGGCCTTCCAGGAGGGCGTGGGCTTCAGCGGCGTCGTCCTCACCAAGCTCGACGGCGACGCCCGCGGTGGCGCCGCGCTGTCGGTGCGGCACGTGACCGGTCAGCCGATCATGTTCGCCTCCACCGGTGAGAAGCTCACCGACTTCGACGTCTTCCACCCCGAGCGGATGGCCTCGCGCATCCTCGGGATGGGCGACGTGCTGACGCTGATCGAGCAGGCCGAGAAGAGCTTCGACGCCGACCAGGCCGAGCGGATGGCCGGCAAGCTCGCCTCCCGCGAGGGCTTCACCCTCGAGGACTTCCTCGAGCAGATGATGGCCATCCGCAAGATGGGCCCCATCGCCAACCTGCTGGGCATGCTGCCCGGCGCCGGGGCGATGAAGGAGCAGCTCAAGCAGGTCGACGACCGCGACCTGGACCGCACCGCGGCGATCATCCAGTCGATGACCCCGGCCGAGCGGGCCAACTCCAAGATCATCAACGCCTCGCGCCGGGTGCGGATCGCTAACGGCTCGGGCGTCAGCGTCACCGACGTCAACCAGCTGCTGGAGCGTTTCGTCCAGGCGCAGAAGATGATGAGCCAGATGGCCGGGAGCATGGGTCTTCCCGGCATGGGGCCCATGTCGAAGAAGCAGCGGGGGCGCCAGCAGCAGGCGCAGGCGGCCCGCGGCAAGGGGAAGAAGGGCAAGGGGAAGGGCAAGGGCGGTCCGGCCCGTCGTCCCGTGGGCGCCCCGGGTCTGCCGCCGGGTGCGGGCAACCCCTTCGGCGGGATGCCGGGTGGGATGCCGAGCCTGCCGCCGGGTCAGGGGCTGCCCGATCTCACGAAGCTCAACTTCGACCAGTTCAAGGACGACCGGCCCGGGCGGTGACCGGGCAGGCGCTCCACCTCTCCGGTGTGGTGCTCCCCGAGGGAGAGCACCGGGACGTCTGGGTGCGCGACGGTCGGTTCACCTTCGAGCGCGTCCCCGGCGCGGAGACGGTCAGCACCGGCGGGTGGCTGGTCCCCGGCCTGGTCGACGCGCACTGCCACGTCGGGATCGGCCCCGGTGGAGTGCCCGTGCCCGACCTCGACGGCCTGCGGGAGCAGGCGCTGGCCGACCGGGCTGCCGGCGTGCTGGCCCTGCGCGACTGCGGGTCGCCGGTCGACACCCGGGCTCTGGACGACGAGCCGGACCTGCCACGGATCATCCGGGCCGGCCGGCACATCGCCCGCACCCGCCGCTACCTCCCCGAGGTCGGCGTCGAGCTGGAGCCCGAGGACCTGGTCGCGCAGGTGCGCGTGCAGGCGGGGCGCGGCGACGGCTGGGTGAAGCTGGTGGGCGACTGGATCGACCGGGGGGTCGGGGACCTCGCGCCCGAGTGGCCGCGGGACGTGCTCGAGGACGCCATCGCCGCCGCACACGACGCCGGCGCCCGCGTCACCGCGCACACCTTCGGCACCGATGCGCTGCCCGATCTCATCGCGGCCGGCATCGACTGCATCGAGCACGGCACCGGGCTGACCGAGGAGCTGATCGGCCAGCTGGCGACCCGCGGGACCGCCGTCGTCCCGACGCTGGTCAACGTGGAGAACTTCCCCGGCTTTGCTTCGGCGGGGGAGAAGAAGTTCCCCGCCTACGCCAGCACGATGCGGCGGCTGTACGCGAACTCCGGCGCGGTCGTGCGGGCAGCCTTCGAGGCCGGTGTCCCGGTGTTCGCCGGCACCGACGCCGGCGGCGGCATCGAGCACGGCCGCATCGCCGACGAGGTGAGGGCACTGCACGACGCCGGCCTGCCGACCGAGGCGGCCCTGGCCGCGGCGTCCTGGGCGGCACGGGCCTGGCTCGGTCTGTCGTGCATCGAGGAGGGCGCCCCGGCCGACGTCGTCGTCTACGAGACTGATCCGCGGGTCGACCTCGACGTGCTCGCCCGGCCGGGGCCGATGCTGCTGCGCGGACGGGTCGCCGGATAACGGCTCGCCCCGCCTGGGAGACTTCCTCCGTGCTGTTGCGGATGTCCTCCCTGTTCCTGCGAACCCTGCGTGACGACCCGGCCGACGCCGAGGTCCCCAGCCACCGGCTGCTCGCCCGCGGCGGGTACATCCGCCGGGCCGCGCCCGGCGGGTTCACCTGGCTGCCGCTGGGCTTCCGCGTCTTCCGCAACGTCGAGCGCATCGTCCGCGAGGAGATGGACGCGATGGGGGCGCAGGAGGTGCATTTCCCGGCGCTGCTGCCCCGCGAGCCCTACGAGGCGACCGGCCGGTGGACCGAGTACGGCCCCAACCTCTTCCGGCTGAAGGACCGCCGCGGCAACGACTTCCTGCTCGGCCCCACGCACGAGGAGATGTTCACGCTCCTGGTGAAGGACCTCTACGGCTCCTACAAGGACCTGCCCCTCTCGCTCTACCAGATCCAGACCAAGTACCGGGACGAGGCGCGGCCCCGGGCGGGGCTGTTCCGCGGGCGCGAGTTCACCATGAAGGACAGCTACTCCTTCGACGTCGACGACGCCGGCTTGGACCGCTCCTACGCCGCGCACCGCGCCGCCTACATCAAGATCTTCGACCGGCTCGGCCTGGACTACGTGATCGTCTCGGCGATGTCGGGCGCGATGGGTGGCTCCAGGAGCGAGGAGTTCCTGCACCCGACGGCGATCGGCGAGGACACCTTCGTCCGCTCACCCGGCGGCTACGCGGCCAACGTCGAGGCGGTCTCCACCGTGGCCCCCGAGGCGATCGCGCTCGACGGTCTGCCGGAGGCACACGTCGAGGACACCCCGGACACCCCGACCATCGAGACCCTCGTCGCCGTCGCGCGGCAGCTGTTCCCCGACGCCGGGTACACGGCCGCCTCGACGCTGAAGAACGTCGTCGTCACGCTCGTGCACCCCGACGGCGGCCGCGAGCCGCTGGTCATCGGCCTGCCCGGCGACCGGGAGGTCGACGCCAAGCGGCTGGAGGCCCAGGTCGCGCCCGCCGAAGTCGAGCCGTTCACCGACTTCGCCGGCAACCCGGCCCTGGTCAAGGGCTACATCGGCCCGCAGGTCCTCGGCAGCGAGAGCGAGTCCAAGATCCGCTACCTCGTCGACCCCCGCGTGGTCGAGGGGACGCGGTGGATAACCGGCGCCAACGAGGCCGGCAAGCACGTGTTCGATCTCGTCGCCGGGCGGGACTTCACCTGGGACGGCGTCATCGAGGCCGCCGAGGTGCGGGCCGGCGACCCGGCGCCCGACGGCACCGGACCCCTGGAGCTGGCCCGCGGCGTGGAGATGGGCCACATCTTCCAGCTCGGCCGCAAGTACGCCGAGGCGCTGGACCTGAAGGTGCTCGACGAGAACGGCAAGCTCGTCACGGTGACCATGGGCTCCTACGGCATCGGCGTCTCCCGCGCGGTCGCGGCGATCGCCGAGTCGACCCTCGACGAGCTCGGCCTCGTCTGGCCGCGCGAGGTCGCGCCCGCCGACGTGCACCTGGTCGCGACGGGCAAGGACGCCGCCGTGTTCGAGGCCGCGGAGGCGCTGGCCGGCGAGCTCGTCGCGGCCGGCCTCACCGTGCTCTTCGACGACCGGCCCAAGGTCTCCCCAGGGGTGAAGTTCAAGGACGCCGAGCTGCTCGGGATGCCGACGATCGTCACGGTGGGTCGCGGCCTGGCTGACGGCGTCATCGAGGTGCGCGACCGGAGGACCGGGGACCGCGAGGAGGTGCCGGTCGCCGAGGCCGGTGCTCGCGTGCTCGTCGCCGTCCGGGGCTGACCGGCGACCACGGCGTCGAGCTCGGCGGGGGAGCCGGCCCGCTGGTCCGGCTCGGCGCCGAGCCGGGCGAGGAGCCACCCCAGGACACCTCGGCACGCGCGAGATCGGGCACCCACGCTTCGATGCGCTGATGACCCCGCCGCCCCCGGGCTTGCGGTGGGCCCCTGCGGCGGAGCCGTTCCAGGCTCGGGTCCGACTGCGTCCGGCGCATCTGGCATCATGGTCGGTCGAACACGGCGGTGGCGGCCCTCTCACCGTTCCCGGCCGTGTCCATCGCTCCGCCCCGGCGTACCCCCACACGTCGACCCGGCGAGCAACCACACAGCGTTCGAGGAGTACACCACCCACGTGGCCACCAAGATCAAGCTCATGCGCCTGGGCAAGATGCGCGCGCCGTACTACCGCATCGTCGTCGCCGACGCCCGGACCAAGCGTGACGGCCGCTCGATCGAGACGATCGGCAAGTACCACCCG
>CADCTN010000032.1 GCA_902805535.1 uncultured Blastococcus sp.
CGACCGGTGCGGGCTCCACGTAGGGCGCGGCCGGACCGGTCAGCGCCTCGATCTCCGGGGCGCCCGGGCGGACGACGCTGACCTTCGGGCTGATGCCGGCCTGGCGGGCCAGGGTGCGCACCTCGCCGGCCTGGTCGGGCGTCGACACCGTGACGACGGCGCCCTCGGCACCGGCGCGGGCGGTACGGCCCGAGCGGTGCAGGTAGGCCTTGTGCTCGGCCGGCGGGTCCACGTGCACGACCAGCGCGACGTCGTCGACGTGGATGCCGCGGGCGGCGATGTCCGTCGCGCACAGCACCCGGCTGGCCCCGGTGGTGAAGGCCTCGAGGTTGCGCTCGCGGGCGTTCTGGCTGAGGTTGCCGTGCAGGTCGACCGCCGGGATGCCCTGGGCGGTGAGCTGCTTGGCCAGCTTCTTGGCCTGGTGCTTGGTGCGGGTGAACAGCACGCTGCGGCCCAGGCCCGAGGCGAGCTGGCGCACGACCTCGGCCTTGTCGGCGTTCTGCACCTGCAGGACGTGGTGGGTCATGGTGCTGACCGGGGCCACGGCCGGGTCGACCGAGTGCGTCACCGGGCTGCTCAGGTACCGCTTGACCAGCACGTCGACGCCGTTGTCCAGGGTCGCGGAGAACAGCAGCCGCTGGCCGACCTTCGGGGTGCGGTCCATCAGGCGCTTCACGCCGGGCAGGAAGCCGAGGTCGGCCATGTGGTCGGCCTCGTCGAGGATGGTGATCTCGACGGCGCCGAGGTCGCAGTGCCCCTGGCCGATGAGGTCCTCGAGCCGGCCGGGGCAGGCGATGAGCACGTCGATGCCGCCGGCGAGGGCCTGCACCTGCGGGTTCTGGCCGACACCGCCGAAGATCGTCGTCGTCCGCATGCCCAGGGCGCGGGCCATCGGGTCGACGACGGCCGCGACCTGGTTGGCCAGCTCGCGGGTCGGGACCAGGATCAGCGAGCGCGGCCGCTTGGGCTGCCGCTTGCTGTCCGAGGCGGCCAGGCGGGCGACCAGCGGGAGGCTGAAGGCCAGGGTCTTGCCCGAGCCGGTGCGCCCGCGGCCGAGGACGTCCCGGCCGGAGAGGCTGTCGGGCAGCGTGGCGACCTGGATGGGGAACGGCGCGGTGATGCCGCTGGCGGAGAGCACCTCGACGAGGGGGGCGGGGACGCCGAGGGCCTCGAAGGTGGTGTCGGTGGGCAGGACGGTGGCGTCGGCCCCGACGGGGACGACGACGGGAGCCGGCGCGGCGGTGGGTGCCGGGCGCTGGCCGTGGACCTGCTGCTCGCCGGCCTGGCCGGTGCCGCGACCGCGCCCACCGCGACGGCGGCGGGGGGTCTCGGAGGAGGCGGGGGAGTTGCTGATGGAGGTCAAGGAAGTCCTTCGACGCTTGTCTGGCCGCCCGGGCACCTCGGCGAGCGCGAGCGCCGGCGCGTCTGCACGGGGCAGGGCGGGCTCGCATCGTCGGCGAGACGTCGGTCAGCCGGGCGCACCAAGGTGGCGCAGCCGCAGCCCGACGTCGATTCCTGCCGCTCCGGATGAGCGAGGGCGGCGCCGGTACGTAGTACTCAACCAGAGATCACCCGCCCGTGGTCCCACCTGGGGGGAGTCGCCCGTCACATCGGGTCGGCGACCGGCCCCCGGTAGGTGCGGCGGTAGGCCAGCGGGGCGACGCCGATCGCGGCGTGCAGGTGCTGGCGCAGGGAGGCCGTGGTGCCGAAGCCGGCGTCCGCGGCGACCCGCTCGACCGGCACGTCGGTGGACTCCAGCAGCCGCCGTGCCAGGGCCACCCGCTGCTGCACGAGCCAGCGGGTCGCCGACAGCCCCGCCTCCTCCCGGAAGCGGCGGGTGAAGGTCCGCACGCTCATGTGGGCGTGCTCGGCGAGGTCGGCCAGGGTCAGCGGCTCCCCGAGCCGCTCCAGTGCCCAGGCCCGGGTGGCCGCCGTCCCGGAGTCGCCGGCTTCGAGCACCGGCCGCTCGATGAACTGGGACTGACCGCCCTCGCGCCAGGGGGCGACGACGCTGCGCCGGGCGACCCGGCTGGCCACCTCGCTGCCGTGGTCGCGGCGGATCACGTGCAGGAGCAGGTCGATCCCCGCGGCGTTGCCGGCCGAGGTGAGCACGTCGCCCTCGTCGACGAACAGCACGTCCGGGTCCAGGTCCACCTGCGGGAAGAGGCGGCCGAAGGCGGGGCTGTGCACCCAGTGGGTGGTGGCGCGCCGGCCGTCGAGCAGCCCGGCGGCCGCCAGGACGAAGGCGCCGGTGCAGATGGAGACCAGCCGCGACCGTCCGGCGGTGCGCCGCAGCAGGCCGGCGAGCTCGTCGGGCACGGTCCCCGCGGTCATCGCGGACGTGCCGTAGATCCCCGGCAGGACGACGGTCTGCGCGGTCTCGAGGATCGAGGCGTCGTGCTCGGGCAGCAGCGAGTAGCCGGCCGAGGTGCGCACCGGGCCGCCGTCGAGGCTGGCCACCCGCACCCGGTACAGCCTGTTCCCCTCGGCGTCGACGGCGCTGCCCAGGAACTGGTCGGGGAGACCCACCTCGTAGGCCATGGTCTCGGGCAGGGCGAGGACGGCGACCTCGTGGCGGGGCGGGCGACCCTTCGAGCGCATGGCCGGATCTTTGCACATGTTGGCCCTCCGGCCACTCGCTCGTCGGCCTCGTCGTCGGCGATGCTCTCCGCCGTGACCGTCCCCGCCCCGCACCCCACGTACCGGATCCACCCCGCCTGGTGGGTGGCGGCCGTGACCTTCCTGGCCCTGGTCGGTGCCGCCGCCTTCCGCGCCGTGCCCGGCGTGCTGATCGACCCGCTGCGGGCGGAGTTCGGCTGGTCGGTCTCGACCATCTCGGCCGCGGTCGCCGTCAACATGGCGCTGTACGGGCTGACCGCGCCGTTCGCCGCCGCCCTGATGGAACGGTTCGGCATCCGCCGGGTCGTGCTGGCCGCGCTCCTGGTCGTCGCGCTGGGCAGCGGGCTGACGGTGTTCATGACCGCGAGCTGGCAGTTGATCCTGCTCTGGGGGGTCCTGGTCGGCCTGGGCGCCGGCGCGATGGCGCTGGCGCTGGTCGCCACGGTGACCGGCCGCTGGTTCGTCGCCCGCCGCGGGCTGGTCTCGGGGATCCTGACCGCGGGCGGCGCGGCCGGGCAGCTGGTGTTCCTGCCCCTGGTGGCGTGGATCGACTCGGAGTGGGGCTGGCGGGCGGCGTCCCTGGGCACCACCGCCGCCGCCCTCGCCGTCCTCCCGCTGGTGGCCTGGCTGCTGCGCGACCGGCCCCGCGACCTGGGCGTCGCCCCCTATGGCGGGACGGTGGAGGACGACGTGGACCCGGTCCGCACGGGTGCCGCCCGGACGGCGGTCCGCGGGTTGGCGCTGGCGGCGCGGTCCCGGCCGTTCTGGCTGCTCGCCGTCGGCTTCTTCATCTGCGGGATGTCGACCAACGGGCTGGTGCAGCCGCACTTCATCCCGGCCGCGCACGACCACGGGATGCCGGTGACGACGGCCGCCGGGCTGCTCGCCGTGGTGGGGCTGTTCGACATCGCCGGCACCATCTTCTCCGGCTGGCTCACCGACCGGGTCGACCCGCGGGTGCTGCTGCTGGCCTACTACGGGCTGCGCGGGCTGTCGCTGTTCCTGCTGCCACAGCTGTTCTCGACCGACCTGCAGGCCAGCATGATCGCGTTCATCGTCTTCTACGGACTCGACTGGGTGGCCACCGTGCCGCCCACGCTGGCCCTGTGCCGCGAGCACTTCGGCGCCCGCGCGCCCGTCGTCTTCGGGTGGGTGTTCGCCTCCCACCAGCTCGGCTCGGCCGTCGCGGCGTTCGGCGGAGGAGTCATCCGCGACGTCACCGGCTCTTACGACCTGGCTTGGCTCCTGGCCGGCGGGCTCTGCCTGCTGGCGGCGGTCGCGTCGATCTCCATCCGGCGCAACCTGCCGCCGCCCGCGGAGCCGGCGCGCCCCGTCGATCCCGAGGAGGCCGCGGCCGCCCAGGCCCACGGCTAGCGGAAGGACCCCGCTGCCCTCACCACTCGCACGCTCGTGGCGGGCCCCTGCAGCGGGGCCGAAGAGCTGGCGGGGGTTACGAGGCGGCGGCCAGCGCGGGGTCGACGGAGCGGCCCAGGACCAGGTCGGCGGCCCGCTCCGCGATCATGATCGTCGGGGCGTTGGTGTTGCCGCGCACCAGCGTCGGCATCACCGAGGCGTCGACCACCCGGAGACCCTCGATGCCGCGCACCCGCAGCTGTGGGTCCACGACCGCCTGGTCGTCGGTGCCCATCCGGCAGGAGGAGACCGGGTGGTACAGCGACTCGAGCGTGTCCCGCACCGAGGCCCGGAGCGCCTCGCGGCCGCGCACCGCGCCGCCCGGGGACCACTCCTCGGCCAGCACCGCGGCGAGCGGGCCCGCCGAGGCGATGTCGCGGGCCTGCTCCACGCCGGAGACCAGGGCGTCGAGGTCCCGCTCGTCGGTGAGGTAGCCGGCGTCGATGGCCGGTGACCACGACGGGTCGGCCGACCTCAGCCGCACCGTGCCGCGCGAGTGCACGCGCACCAGGACGACCGCGGCGGTGAAGGCGTCGACGTCGGGGTCGACCTCGGCCTGCTTCCAGAACTTGACCGGGAGGAAGTGCATCTGCAGATCGACCTCGGACAGCTCCGGGGTGGAGCGGCTGAACAGCCCCGCCTCGGCCAGGTTCGAGGTCAGCGGTCCGCGCCGGGCGCCGAACCACTGCGCGTAGCCCGAGGGCGACTCCGCGCGCAACAGCGATCTGCCCGAGCGCACGTCCCACACGACCGGCACCAGCGGGTGGTCCTGCAGGCCCGCGCCCACGCCGGGCAGGTCGTGGACGACGTCGACGCCGACCTCGCGCAGGTGGTCGGCCGGGCCGATGCCCGAGAGCATCAGCAGCTGCGGGGAGTTCACCGCGCCGCCGGAGAGCACGACCTCGCGCGTCGCGCGGGCGGTGCGCACCCGCCCGCCCGCCCGGTACTCCACACCGGTGGCCCGGCCGTTCTCCAGCAGCACCCGGGTGGTGAGCGCGCCGGTGCGCACGGTCAGGTTCGGGCGCTGCATCGCGGGATGCAGGTAGGCATCGGCCGACGACCAGCGACGGCCCCGCCGCTGGGTCACCTGGTAGGGCCCGACGCCTTCGAGGGCAGCGCCGTTGAAGTCGTCGTTGCGGGGGTGGCCGGCGGCCACCGCGGACGCGACGACGGCGCGGGTCCACGGGTGCGGCGAGCGCAGGTCCTCCACGCGCAGCGGCCCGCCGACGCCGTGGAAGCGGTCGGCCCCGCGCGAGTTGTCCTCCATCCGGCGGAACAGCGGCAGCACGTGGTCGTAGGACCAGGCGGGGTCGCCGGTCAGCTGCGCCCACTCGTCGTAGTCGCGCGCGGCGCCGCGCATGTAGATCATCGCGTTGATCGAGGACGAGCCGCCGAGCAGCTTGCCGCGCGGCCAGAACAGCTTCCGGCCGTCCAGGCCCGCCTGCGGCTCGGTCGTGTAGTTCCAGTCCTGCCGGGTGCGGAAGTTCTTGTACAGCGCCGCCGGGATCTGGACCTCGAGGAGCTTGTCGGAGCCGCCCGCCTCCAGCAGCAGCACGCTCAGCGTCGGGTCCTCCGACAGCCGGCCGGCCAGCGCGCAGCCGGCCGACCCGGCGCCCACGACGACGACGTCGAACTCCTCGGCGGTCACCGGTGCCGCCCGTGGATCAGCCCCATCACGCGAGCCATCGCGTCGGTGGCCGAGGCCGGCCGGCTGAAGCTCATCAAGTTCACCGGCAGCGCGTACTTCTGCCGGGTGATCGCCTTGGCGCGGGTGAACTCCTTGAGCCCGTCCTCGCCGTGGATCCGGCCGAAGCCGCTCTCGCCGACGCCGCCGAAGGGCAGCGCCGGGACGGCGGCGAAGGTGAGGACGGAGTTCACCGACGTCATGCCGCTGCGCATCCGGCGGGCCAGCTCGAGTCCCCGGGACCGCGACCTGGTGAACACCGAGCCGGCGAGACCGTAGGAGGTGGCGTTGGCGCGCTCCAGCGCCTCCTCGGCGTCGCGGACCCTGGTGATGGTCAGGGTCGGCCCGAAGGTCTCCTCGCAGATGGCGGGGGAGGAGTCCGGCACGTCCAGCAGGACGGCGGGCGCCAGGTAGTTCTCGGTCGGGAACAGGCTCGGGTCGGCCTCGCCACGGACGACCCGCCCGTTGGCCGCGGCGTCGGACACGTGCCGGCGGACGATGTCGCCCTGGGCCGCCATGGTCATGGGGCCGTAGGTCGCCCCCTCGTCGGTGCCCGGGCGCAGGCTGCGCACCTGGGCGGTGACCTCGGCGACGAACCGGTCGTAGACGGCGCTGGTGGCGTAGACCCGTTCGATGCCGATGCAGGTCTGCCCGGCGTTGCTCATCGCGCCCCAGACGGCGGCGTCGGCGGCGGCGACCACGTCGGCGTCGTCGTCGACGATCATGGCGTCCTTGCCGCCCAGCTCCATGAGCACGGGGGTGAGCGTCTCGGCGCAGGCGGCCATGACCCTGCGGCCGGTGGTCGCCGAGCCGGTGAAGGCCAGCTTGCCGACGCCGGCGCGGCACAGGGCGGCGCCGGTCTCGCCGTAGCCGGTGACGACCTGGAACGCGTCGGCGGCGTCAGGGACGGCCGCCCGCCACGCGGCGGCCAGCCAGGCCCCGACGGCGGGGGTGTGCTCGGAGGGCTTGAACACGACGGCGTTGCCGGCCGCGAGGGCGTAGGCGATCGAGCCCATCGGCGTGAACACCGGGTAGTTCCACGGGCCGATCACGCCGACCACGCCGAGCGGCTGGTACTCCAGGTAGGCGGCGTGATTGACCGCGAGCAGCCCGGCCCGCACCCGTCGTGGGCCCAGGGTCCGGCGCGCGTGCGCCCCGGCCCAGGCGAGATGGTCGATCGCCAGGGTGATCTCGAGGATCGCGTCGCCGTGCGGCTTGCCGTTCTCGCGGTGGACCAGGTCGGCCAGCTCGTGCATCCGGCGGGCGAGGTAGCCCCGGTAGGCCGACAGCCGCTCCTTGCGCCCGTCGAAGCCGAACCCGGCCCATTGCGCCGCGGCCGTGCGCGCTCGCCCGACGGTCTCGGTGACGGCGTCGGCGTCGTGCACCGGCAGGACGCCGACGACCGAGCCGGTGGCGGGGTCGGTGGACTCGAAGGTCTGCGTGGTGGCGTGGCGGGCGACCGTCCCGGCGGAGGCGTCGGTGACCGTGTCCAACTGCTCGACGAGCGACATGTGGCGCAGGTTACCCGCGGGTCACTTGGCCGGCCGGAAGGGAACCCTGCGGGCCGTGCGGGGTCCTTCAGTCGACGGCGTCGATGACCGCCCAGACGGTCTTGGCGCCCCGATCCCGGAACCAGCCGTGCTTCGCCGACAGGTCGGCGACGAGGTAGAGGCCGAAGCCGCCCAGGCCGGGGTCCCGCCCCTGCGCAGGCGTGGGAGGAACCTCGGTGGAGGAGTCGCTGACCGCCAGCAGCCACCGATCCCCGGTGCGGCTCAACGCCGTGGCGACGGGGGCGCCGCCGTGCCGGAGGGCGTTGGACGTGAGCTCGTCGGCGATCAGCACCAGCCGCTCCGACCAGTGCTCGCGTTCCGGGTGCTCGACGGTGGGGCTGCCGGTGAGGCTGGCGCGCAACCGGGCCCGCAGCTTGGCCAGCTCGGCGAGGGAGTGCAGCTCCTGGCACCACATCTCGCGGAAACCGAACGGCGAGTGCGCCGGCTGCCAGAGCGCCACAGCCACCGCCTCGTTGCTGGGCCGGATCCTCCGGGCCGCTGCCACGCCGTGTTTCGGTCGTGGTCCTGTGGGTGCCCGTGCCCGTTCCCGGAGATCACCAACCGCGGTGTCACCCGCAAGTTGGAGATGACGGCAAATATTTTCGAACTAGGGTCGCGCCCGGTGGGCCTCGCGGCCCCGCAGGGGAGGCCGGACATGCAGACCGCCACCGACGGCGACCCGTTCGGCACGGCCGGTATCCGTCGGCGGGTGCTGTCGGCCTGGACCGCGGATCCGGCGCGCTTCCGGGAGGACGCCAACGCCGAGGAGGACCTGGTCCGGGGCGGCTACCGCGACCGGCTCCTGGTCGAGCTGGCCCAGAACGCCGCCGACGCGGCGGCCCGGGCGGGGGTGCCGGGGCGGCTGCGGATCGAGCTGACCGGAACGACGTTGCGGGCGGCCAACACCGGCGCCCCCCTGGACCTCCCGGGCGTCCAGGGTCTGGCCACCCTGCGGGCCTCGGCCAAACGCGACGAGGCCGCGAGCGTCGGGCGCTTCGGCGTCGGCTTCGCGGCCGTGCTCGCGGTCAGCGACGAGCCGGCCGTCGTCTCGGTCGGCGGCGGCGTGCGGTTCAGCGCGGAGGGCACCCGCGCCGCGGTCGGCGCGGTGCCGGCCCTGGTCGCCGAGGTCGACCGCAGGCAGGGCGCCGTGCCGGTGCTGCGGCTGCCGTGGCCGGTCGGCGGCGGCCCGCGTGAGGGCTTCGCCACCGAGGTCGTGCTCCCGCTGCGCAGCGGCGCCGGGCCGCTGGTCGCCGCGGCGCTGGCGGGGCTCTCCGCCGAGCTGCTGCTCGCCCTGCCCGGTCTGGCCGCCGTCGACGTCGTGCTCGACGGCCGGGAACGCCGCATCCGGATCGAGCGCTCCACCGGCACGGCGCGGATCACCGACCGGGAACCTGCGACCGGCGAGGAACGGACCACCACCTGGGCGGTCGCCGAGCTGGCCGGCGAGCTGGCACCCGGGCTCCTGGCCGGCCGGCCGGTCGAGGAGCGGTCCCGCCGGGCGTGGACGGTCACCGCGGCGGTGCCCCTGGACGAGGACGGGCGCCCGCGGCCCCTCGACGCGGGCCAGGTCGTGCACGCGCCCACCCCGAGCGACGAGCCGCTGTCCCTGCCGCTGCGCCTGATCGCCCCGTTCCCACTGGGCCCCGACAGGCGGCACGTGGCGCCGGGGCCGGTGACCGACGTGCTGGTCGGCGCCGCGGCGGCGACATGCGCGCAGCTGGTGGCCGGCCTGCCGGCCGATCCGGCGCTCCTGCGGCTGGTTCCGCGGATCGGCCTGGCCG
>CADCTN010000033.1 GCA_902805535.1 uncultured Blastococcus sp.
AGTTGAGCCGGACGTGCCCCGCCCCAGGGGCGCCGCACTCGGGTCCGTCGACCATCGCCACCCCGGCCCGCTCGAGGAAGAACCTCCCGGCCGTGGTCGGCAGGCCCAGGCCGCGGCAGTCCAGCCAGGCCAGGTAGGTGCCCTCGGGCGGCCCCCAGCGGACGTCCGGCAGCCGTTCGGCGAGCAGCTCGCCCAGGTGCCGGCGGTTGCCGTCGAGATAGGCCAGGACGCCGTCCAGCCACGGCCCGCCGGCGTCGTAGGCGGCCGTGCCGGCCAGGACCCCCGGCGTGGAGGCGCCGTGGGTGGCCAGGAAGCCCACCCGCTCCCAGTGGGCGACGTCCTCGTCGTTGCTCAGGATCAGCTGCGCCGCCTTGAGCCCCGGCAGGTTCCAGGCCTTGGAGGCCGACGTCGCCGTGACGGTGTGCCGGGCCGTGGCCGCCGAGAGGGACGCGTAGGGGCGGTGGACCGCGCCCGGGAGCACCAGCGGCGCGTGGATCTCGTCGGCGAAGACCCGGACGCCGGCCCGCTCGACGACGTCGGCGAGGGCGAGCTGCTCCTCGACGTCGAACACGCGCCCGAGCGGGTTGTGCGGGTTGACGTGGACGAAGAGCCGCCCGCCGCGGTCGAAGGCGGCGGCGATCGCGTCCAGGTCGTAGACCGGGCGGCCGGCCCGCTCGGCCATGGGCACCTGGATGAGCTCGCGGCCCAGCAGGCCGGGGACGGCGAGGAACGGCATGTACGCCGGCGTGGGCAGGACGACGGCGCCTCCCGGCGGGGTGAAGTGCTCCACGGCCGCCTGCAGCCCGGCGACGACGTCGGCGAGCGGGGTGATGCGGTGGGGCGGGACCTCCCAGCCGTACCGGCGCTGCTGCCAGGCAGCGCAGGCGCGGGCCAGGTCGTCGGCGGCCTGGGTGGTCAGGTAGCCCAGCCGGCCACGGTCCACGGCCTCGTGCAGGGCGGCGGTGACCTCCGGTGCGGTGCCGAAGTCCATCTCGGCGACGAACGCCCCGATCGCCGGCCCGTACCGGGTCCACTTCAGGCTGCCCGCGGTCCGCAGCGAGTCCTCGGAGAGGAGATCGAAGCCGTGGGGGGAGTCGGGGTGCTCCACGGGGCACACCTTCCGTCGTCGGGTTCTCTCTGGCGTGTCCCCGGGACCTGTCGCCCGGGGCGTCTACCGTGCGCAGACGTGGCAGAACGACACGCAGCAGGCACGGTCACCGAGACGCCGGTGTCGCCGATCCCCAGCCGGGGGAGCGACGAGCAACGGCGCTGCGGGTGGTGCCGCCGCGTCCTGCCCTCCCAGGGCTCGGTCGGCCGGCCCCGCCTGTACTGCGGGCAGGCCTGCCGACAGCGCGCCTACGAGCAGCGCTCGGCCACCGCGAAGGCCGGCCTCCCGGGCGACGTCGTCCTGGTGTCGCGCAACGAGCTGGACGGGCTGCAGGACCGCCTGTACCAGCTGCGCTGCGCGCTCGAGGACGTGCAGACCCTGCTGACCGAGAAGCCGACCAAGGCCGAACTGGAACGCCAGCTGGCCGAGCTCGTGCGCTCCACCGGGCGGCTGGACCGGCTGTGGGTCAGCGAGCGCGCCGGCTGAGCCTGCTCAGTCCGGATCCTGCTGGTCGTCGCCGTCGTCCTCGTCGTTCGGTTGCTGGTTGCTGTTGTCCGGCAGGTTCTCCCGGTCCGAGTCCTCGTCGCTGACGTCGCCGCCGCCGGAGTTCCCGCCGTCGTCGGTCGTCCCGTCGTTCTGCCCCTGACCGGCCGACTCGCAGCCGGTCATCGTGACGCCGCCCCCGAAGAGCGCCAGCGCGGTCAACAAGGTGGCGATCGGACGTCGGATCTGCATGTCCCGACCCTACGAACACCCGGCGGTCGGCGCCCGTCGAGCCGCCTCCATGGGGTTCATTCCGTCACCGTGACGGAATGAACCCGAGGCAGCCGCACCAGGGGACACGGCATCCGATGGCTCTCCAGGTCGTTCGGCGGCCGCCGGTCGATCGGCAGGCGGCCGATCAAGATCCACACATCGAGATCGTTTCACGGGGGAGTCGCAGCAGGGGTCGGAGGGTCGACCGACGGCCGGGCCGCAGGAACGTCCCGTCGGCGGGAAGTGCGACATCCGTGCCCGGCGGCGCCGGGGCCCGGAGTGTGGCCGCCCGGAGTCCGGAGCCTTGGGCGGTGCCGGCGAACACCGGTGCACGACGGCACGATCAGTGGACCGAGGAGCGAACAGGAGGGCTCACGAGAGCCCCTTCCGGCCGTCTGGCTCAAGCGCCGATAATGCACATTATGTCAGGTCGTGCGGGCCTCGCCCCGACGGCCCACTCCCGACCTGGTGAGACTGCGCGGGTGGCCCGGACGCCGTCCGCGCCACCCGCGTCGGCATCAGGCCTCGATCACCAGGGCGCGCCCCGAACAGAACGACCGCCGGAACTCGCCCAGCGGCGCGTACTCCGCCGACTCGTAGTAGTTCCGCACCGCCTGCTTGTCCGGGAACTTCAGGATCACCGCCAGCGCGGGCTGGTCATCGTTCTCGATGGGCAGCGGCTTCTCGTCCCGCGCCAGGGGCTCGCCGCCGTACTTGATGGCCAGCGGCAGCGCCTGGCGCTCGTACTCCCCGAACCGCTCCATGTCCGAGGGGGTGACCTCGATGATCAGATAGGCACTCACAGCACTCCACCTTC
>CADCTN010000034.1 GCA_902805535.1 uncultured Blastococcus sp.
GCGCCCGCCGCGCCCCCGACCGACCGCAAGCCCGCCGCCGGCACCTCGTCGCAGGCCGCGAAGCCCGCCGCCGCCCTCGGCAGCGACGGCACCACGATCCCGCTGCGGGGCGCCGCGAACGCGGTCGTCAAGAACATGAACGCCTCGCTGGCCGTCCCCACGGCCACGAGCGTGCGCGCCGTGCCCGCCAAGCTGCTCGCCGACAACCGCGTCGTCATCAACAACCAGCTCCGGCGCACCCGCGGCGGCAAGATCAGCTTCACCCACCTCATCGGCTACGCCCTGGTCAAGGCGCTCGTCGACTTCCCGGTGATGAACCGGCACTTCGCCGAGTCCGACGGCAGGCCGACGGTCGTGCAGCCCGACCACGTCAACCTCGGCCTGGCCATCGACCTGGCCGGGAGGAACGGGCAGCGCTCGCTGGTGGTCGTGTCGATCAAGGGCTGCGAGGCGATGAACTTCGCCCAGTTCTGGTCGGCCTACGAGGACATCGTGCGCAAGGCCCGCCAGGGCGCGCTCACCGCCGAGGACTTCGCCGGCACCACCATCAGCCTCACCAACCCCGGCACGCTGGGCACCAACCACTCGGTGCCGCGGCTGATGCAGGGCCAGGGCACGATCGTCGGCGTCGGGGCGATGGAGTACCCGGCCGAGTTCCAGGGCGCCAGCGACGAGCGGCTCGCCCAGATCGGCATCAGCAAGATCATCACGCTGACGTCGACCTACGACCACCGGATCATCCAGGGCGCCGAGTCCGGCGACTTCCTGCGCCGCCTGCACGCGCTGCTGCTGGGCGAGGACGGCTTCTACGACAAGGTCTTCCGCTCGCTGCGGATCCCCTACGAGCCGGTGCGCTGGATGCCGGACGTGCGGATCACGCGCGAGGGGCAGATCGACAAGGAAGCCCGGGTCATCGAGGTCATCGAGGCCTACCGGCGCAACGGCCACCTCATGGCCGACACCGACCCGCTCGAGTTCAAGGTCCGCACCCACCCCGACCTCGACATCCTCCAGCACGGCCTGACGCTCTGGGACCTCGACCGGTCCTTCCCGGTGGGCGGGTTCGCCGGCGAGCGACTGATGGCGCTGCGCGACATCCTCGGCGTGCTGCGCAACTCCTACTGCCGCACCGTCGGCGTCGAGTACATGCACATCACCGATCCCGAGGAGCGCGAGTGGCTCCAGGCGCGGATCGAGGTCAAGCACGAGCAGCCCGACCGGGACAAGCAGAAGCACGTGCTCGGCCGGCTGAACGCCGCCGAGGCGTTCGAGACCTTCCTGCAGACCAAGTACGTCGGCCAGAAGCGGTTCAGCCTCGAGGGCGGCGAGTCGGTGATCCCGATCCTGGACGAGGTGCTGATCGCCGGCACCGACCACGGGCTCGACGAGGTCGCGATCGGCATGGCCCACCGCGGCCGGCTCAACATCCTGGCCAACGTGCTGGGCAAGAGCTACGCGAAGATCTTCGGCGAGTTCGAGGGCAACATCGACCCCGGCACGGTCCAGGGGTCCGGTGACGTGAAGTACCACCTCGGGGCCGAGGGGACGTTCAGCAACCCGTTCCGCCCCGACGCCGGGATCGCCGTCTCGCTGGCCAGCAACCCGAGCCACCTCGAGACGGTCAACCCCGTGCTCGAGGGGATCGTGCGGGCCAAGCAAGACATGATCGACAAGGGCGAGCAGGGGTACACCGTGCTGCCGGTCCTGCTGCACGGTGACTCCGCGTTCGCCGGGCAGGGCGTGGTCGCCGAGACCCTGAACCTCTCGCAGCTGCGCGGCTACCGCACCGGCGGCACCGTGCACGTGGTGATCAACAACCAGGTCGGCTTCACCACCAGCCCGACGGCGGCCCGGTCGAGCCTCTACTCGACCGACGTGGCGCGGATGGTCAACGCCCCGATCTTCCACGTCAACGGTGACGACCCCGAGGCGTGCGTGCGCGTGGCCCGGCTGGCCGTGGAGTACCGGCAGGCGTTCCGGAAGGACGTCGTCATCGACCTGGTCTGCTACCGCCGGCGCGGCCACAACGAGGGCGACGACCCGTCGATGACCCAGCCGCAGATGTACGACATCATCGACCGCAAGCGCTCGGTCCGGAAGCTCTACACCGAGGCGCTGGTGGGCCGCGGCGACATCACCCTGGAAGATGCCGAGGAGGCCCTCAAGGACTACCGCGGACAGCTGGAGCGGGCCTTCGCCGAGACCCACGACGCCCAGGACTCCTCCAAGCCCGAGCCGGTGATGGATCCGCGCACGCCGCAGGAGTCCACCGTGAAGACGGCGATCACGCGCGAGGTCCTCAAGGCCATCGGCGACGCCCACGTCTCCTTCCCGCCGAGCTTCACCCCGCACCCGAAGCTGCAGAAGATGCTCGAGAAGCGCGCGGCGATGGCCAGCGAGGGCGGCATCGACTGGGCCATGGGCGAGCTGCTGGCGTTCGGCTCGCTGCTCACCGAGGGCGTCCCGGTCCGGCTGGCGGGGCAGGACTCCCGCCGGGGCACCTTCGTGCAGCGCCACTCGGTGCTCATCGACCGGACGAGCGGCGCGGAGTACACCCCGCTGGCCAACCTCGGCGAGGACCAGGCGAAGTTCTTCGTCTACGACTCGCTGCTCAGCGAGTACGCGGCGCTGGGCTTCGAGTACGGCTACTCGGTGGCCAACCAGAAGGCCCTGGTGCTGTGGGAGGCGCAGTTCGGCGACTTCGTCGACGGCGCCCAGATGGTGATCGACGAGTTCATCAGCTCCGGCGAGGCCAAGTGGGGCCAGCGCTCCGGCGTCGTCATGCTGCTCCCGCACGGACTCGAGGGCCAGGGGCCCGACCACTCCAGCGGCCGGATCGAGCGGTTCCTGCAGCTGTCGGCGGAGAACAACATGACCGTCGCGAACTGCTCCACCCCGGCCAACTACTTCCACCTGCTGCGCCGCCAGGCGCTGTCGGACGTGCACCGGCCGCTGGTCGTGTTCACGCCCAAGTCGCTGCTGCGGGCCAAGGCGGCGGTCAGCGCCGTCGAGGACTTCACCGAGCAGAACTTCCGCCCGGTGCTGCCCGACGCCGGCGTGGGTGGCACCCCGCTCGATGCCGCCGCGGTGAAGCGCGTGCTGCTGTGCAGCGGCAAGGTGGCCTACGACCTGATGGCACAGCGGGAGGCCGAGGGCATCACCGACGTCGCGGTGGTGCGGGTGGAGCAGCTGTACCCGCTGCCCTCCGACCAGATCCGCGAGGCGCTGGAGCGCTACCCGGACGCCGGCGACGTCGTCTGGGTGCAGGAGGAGCCGATGAACATGGGCGCCTGGCAGTTCATGGCCGTCAACCTCCCCGAGCACCTGCCGCAGGACCGGACCTTCCGCCGGGTCAGCCGGCGGGCGTCGGCCAGCCCCGCGGTGGGGTCGGCCAAGGTGCACGAGGTCGAGCAGCGGCAGCTCGTCGCCGAGGCGTTCGCGGACTGAGGACATGTACTTCACCGATCGCGGGCTCGAGGAGCTGACCGACCGGCGGGGCGAGGAGCAGGTCACCCTCGCCTGGCTGGCCGGTCAGCTGCAGGCGTTCGTGGACCAGCACCCCGACTTCGAGGTGCCGGTCGAGCGGCTGGCCACCTGGCTGGCCCGGGGCGGCACGGACGACGACGCGGACCTGGACGACTGAGCCTGGACGACTGAGCCGGGACCCCTCCAGCGCGCCTGACCCGGGGTCGGTCGTCCGGGCCTCACCCTGGGTCCGTGCTCGGTCACTCGCATGCCCTGTCCGGGCTCGCCGCCGGCGCCGCGACGCTCCCCTGGGCCCCGGTGCACGGCGCCGTCGCGCAGGTCGCCTGGATCTCCGCGGCGGGCGGGTTCGCGATGCTGCCCGACCTGGACCAGCGGGGCTCCACCATCTCGCGGATGTGGGGCCCGGCCACCGACGTCCCGTCCGGGTTGGTCGGAACGGTCGCCCGGGGCCACCGCTGGGGCACGCACGACGCGATCCTCGGGCCCGTCGTCTTCGGCTTGCTGGCCCACCTCGCCGCCGGGGCCTACTGGTCGAGCCTGCTGCTGATGGCGCTGGCCATCGGGCTGGCCCTGCGGGCGCTGCACTTCGTCATCCCCGGCCGCGCCGAGAACACCGTGATCGGCAACCTCGTGCTGTCGTGGGGCGGGGCGTACCTCCTGCTGGCGCACAGTCCGGGCCCGGCCTGGCTGCCCTACGCGGTGGCCCTCGGGGTGCTGACGCACACCGCGGGTGACTTCCTGACCAAGGAAGGCATCCCCGTCCCGCTGTTCTGGCTGCTCCGGCGCAGCCGTCTGGCGCCGATCCACCTGCGCACCGGCGCCGTGGTGGAGCAGGCGGTCCTGGTGCCGGCCTTCCTGATCGCGATCGCCGTCTTCGGCTACCTCAACACCTCGGCGCGCGGCACCGTGGACCCCTTGGTGGAGCGGCTGCTCAGCCTCGGCTGAGCGGCCCTGTCAGCGGGTGACGCCCTGCTCCCGCGCGCAGGAGGCCACGGCGGTGGCCACGGCGTCGACGACCCGGCCGTCCAGGGGGCTCGGGACGATGTAGTCGGCGCGCACCTCGTCACCGACCACGTCGGCGATCGCGGTCGCCGCGGCCAGCTTCATCTCCTCGGTGATCGACCGCGCACCGGCGTCGATGGCCCCGCGGAAGATGCCGGGGAACGCCAGCACGTTGTTGATCTGGTTCGCCAGGTCGCTGCGGCCGGTGGCGACGACGGCGGCGTACTTCGCCGCCATGCCCGGGTCGACCTCCGGCGTCGGATTGGCCAGGGAGAACACGATGCAGCCCGGCGCCATCGAGGCGATCGCGGCCTCGGGGACCGACCCACCCGACAGCCCCAGGTAGACGTCGGCGCCCTCCAGCGCCCCCACCATCGTCCCGGCGTACCCGGCCCGGTTGGTGTTCTCGACCAGCCACCGCTTGATCGGGGTCAGGTCCTCGCGTCCGGCGTGCAGCACGCCCTTGGAGTCGGCCACGGCGATGTCGCCGACGCCCGCCTCGAGCAGGATCTTCGTGCACGCGACGCCCGCAGCTCCCGCCCCCGCGACGACGACCCGCAGGTCGGCCAGCGGCCGGCCGACCACCTTGGCGGCGTTCCGCAGGGCGGCCAGCACGACGATCGCCGTCCCGTGCTGGTCGTCGTGCATGACCGGGATGTCCAGGCGCTCCCGCAGGCGGGCCTCGATCTCGAAGCAGCGCGGGGCGCTGATGTCCTCGAGGTTGATGCCACCGAAGGACGGCGCGATCGCCGCCACGGTCTCGACGATCGTGTCCACGTCGGTGGTGGCCAGCACCACCGGGACGGCGGACAGGCCCGCGAGCTCCTTGAAGAGGCAGGCCTTCCCCTCCATGACCGGCAGCGACGCGGCCGGCCCGATGTCCCCGAGACCGAGCACCGCCGTGCCGTCGGAGACGACGGCCACGACCCGCGGGGCCCAGGTGAACCGGCGGGCCAGGTCGGGCTCGGCGGCGATCGCGCTGGAGACGCGCGCGACCCCGGGGGTGTAGGTGAGCGCCAGGTCGGCCATGGACCCGATCGCGCGGGTGCAGACCATCGACAGCTTCCCGCCCTCGTGGACGGCGAACGCCGGGTCGTCGGCGAAGCGGTCGGTCGTCGGCTCGCCGATGGAGTTGCCACCCATGGACACCGAGCGTATCGGGGGTCGGTCCGCCCAGGCCGGTCAGGGCCGCGGCGGCTCAGATCGACGGTGCGGCGGGCAGTGCCCCCGGCCGGGGCCACAGCCGGGCCACGACGCGTCCCACGACGACGGCCGGCCCGAAGGACCGGCTGTCGTCGGTGGCGAACTCGTTGTCGCCTTCCAGCCAGTGCCCCCCCGGGACCGCCCGGCGGACCCGCTTGACGACGAGCAGTTCCGGCCGGGACGGGAACCGGGCCAGGACGACGTCCCCCGGGGCCAGGCGGGACGTGGGGCGGACGCGGCGGACCAGCAGCCGGTCGCCGTGCCGCACGGTGGGGGACATCGACGGACCGGTCACCCGCGCCACGTTCCAGGCTGCGTCGAGACCAGGAACGGGCGCCTGGGCCCCGTCTCCCGCACTGTCGCCGTGGATCACCGCGAGTAGGGTTCCAGACGACCCAACCCCACGACATCCGGAGGCACCTCCATGCGTCTCACCCGCATGTTCTCCGCCCGCGTCGTCCAGGTGCTGGAGGCCACCGCGCACTGCGACCTCCCCTGCGGCGTGTACGACCCGGCCCAGGCCCGCATCGAGGCGGAGTCGGTCAAGGCCATCCAGGAGAAGTACCAGGGCAACGAGGACCCGGTCTACCGCACCCGCGCCATCCTGATCAAGGAGCAGCGGTCGGACCTGGTCAAGCACCACCTGTGGGTGCTCTGGACCGATTACTTCAAGCCCCCGCACTTCGAGAAGTACCCCCAGCTGCACGAGCTGTTCAACAAGGCCACCAAGCAGGCCGGCGCGGCCGGCGGCAAGGGCAGCATGGACCCCGCCGAGGGCCAGAAGCTGCTCGACTACATCGCCGAGATCGACAAGATCTTCTGGGAGACGAAGGCCGCCGCCTGACCTCCCCGCAACGCCTCGGACGGCGCCGGTCGACACCCGTCGGCCGGCGCCGTCCGTCGTCCTGGGCGCCAGCCCCGGCAAACCTCCCCGGCCCGTGGTGAACAGCACGTATCGGCAGGTGAGGGCCCGGGCACGCACCATCGTCCGGGGACGCCTAGGGTCGTCCGATGCCGAAGTCAGGAGTCTCCGTGATCGACGTCGGCGCGCTGCTGCACCACGTGGAGGACGCCGCCCCCATCGACGCCGTCGAGGTCGTCGCGGCGGAGCTCGGCGAGATGGTCGACGCGACGGCGGTGACCCTGCTCATCGCGGACTTCAGCGGCCGGGCCGTCGTCCGGCTCACCTCGGCCGGGCTGGTCGACGGCGCTCGCGGGCAGGGCGTGGAGCAGGCCGAGACCCTTCCGCTGTCCGGCACGACGTACGAGAAGGTCCTGCGCACGCAACAGGCCGACGTCCAGGACGTCGGCGACGGCGCGCGGATGGTCGTCCCGGTGACCGACCGCGGGGACGCCATCGGGCTGCTGGAGCTCGACCTGCCGCGGTACCCGTCCGAGGACGAGGTCGCCGACATCAGCGGCGCGGCCCACGCCCTGGCCTACGTCGTCATCGCCGCGCGTCGCCACACCGACGTCTTCGAGTGGGGCCAGCGCTCCACCCCCTTCGCCCTCGCCGCCGAGATCCAGCGCCGCCTGCTGCCGGCCTCCTACACCTGCGAGGCCGGGCAGTTCACCCTCGCCGGCTGGCTGGAGCCCGCGGCGACCGTGGGCGGCGACACCTTCGACTACACGCTGGACCGGGACTACCTGCACGTCTCCATCACCGACGCCGTCGGGCACCAGGTGGCGGCGTCCCTGCTCGCGACCCTCCTGGTGGGCAGCCTGCGCAACGGACGGCGCAAGGGCCTGGACCTGGCCGGGCAGGCGCGGTACGCCAACGACTCGCTGGCGCAGAACAGCGCGCCCGGTCAGTTCGTGACCGGGCAGCTGCTGCGGCTGGACCTGTGCGCGGGCCGGGCGGAGATCGTCAACGCCGGCCACACCCTCCCGCTCCGCCTGCGGGACGGGAAGGTGGAGGAGGTCGCGCTGGCCGTGGAGGCGCCCTTCGGCGTCGTGCCGGGCAAGGACTTCCTCGTGCAGCCCTTCCCGCTGGAGCCTGGCGACCGGATCGTGTTCCTGACCGACGGGATGGTCGAGCGCAACGCCGCGGCCTTCGACGTCGCCGCCGCCCTGGCCGCCAGCGCCGAGCTGCACCCCCGGGAGGTCGTGCACGAGCTCGGTGCGGCGGTCCTGAAGGCCACCGGCGGGGACCTCGAGGACGACGCCACGATGGTCTGCCTGGACTGGTACGGGGGTCCGCCGCGCGGTCGGACGACGGAGTTCGGCGCCGATCGGGACCTCGCCTCGGCGCCCGCCGGACCCTGACGGCGGACCGGCGCACACCCGTGCCGGTACCGTTCGGCACACCATGCGCATCGACCGGGCCGGGTGGCCTTTCATCACCGGACCCCTGGCCCCCGCGGCCCTCGCAGCCCTCGCCGGACGCCGGTGGGCGGCGTGGCCGTTCCTGGGGCTGTCGGCCTACATGGCGCTCTTCTTCCGGGACCCCGACCGTCGCTGCGACACCGTCGCGCCCCACCCGGACGACGTCCTCTCCCCCGCCGACGGCGTGGTGATGGTCGCCGGGACGCCGCAGGACGGCGTCGCTCCCGACGGGAACTGGCAGCAGGTCAGCGTCTTCCTCTCCGTGGTCGACGTGCACGTCAACCGGTCGCCGTACCGCGGCGAGGTCGTGCAGAGCTCCTACCGCAAGGGCAGCTTCCTGGCCGCCTACCGCAAGGAGTCCGCGCACCGGAACGAGCGCAGCGAGCTGTGGCTGCGGAACGGCGAGGGCCCCGGCGCCCGCACCGTCGTCTTCCGGCAGATCGTGGGCGTCCTGGCCCGCCGGATCGTCACGCGCACGGGACCGGGGCAGCGGCTGGCCACCGGCGAGCGCATGGGCCTGATGAAGTTCGGCTCGCGCATGGACGTGTTCGTCCCGCCGGAGTGCACGGTGGCCGTGACGAGGGGACAGCGGGTGCGGGGCGGCGAGACCGTCATCGCGCGCTGGCCCGCCGCGGGCTGAGGAGGTCGCGCCATGGCACCGACGCGACGCACCGCCACCGTGGAGTTCGTCCGGGGCTCCGTCCGCGGCACCCGCCGGCGAGCCCTGGCGACGCTGCCCAGCCTGTTCACCCTCGCCAACATGTTCTGCGGGTTCTTCGCCATCCTCGCCTCGATCAAGGGGCAGTACGACCTCGCCGCCGTCCTCATCGGGCTCTCGGTGATCTTCGACATCACCGACGGTGCCGTGGCGCGGCTGGTGGGCGCCGTGACGCCCTTCGGCCTCCAGTTCGACTCGCTGGCCGATCTGGTGTCCTTCGGCCTGGCGCCGGCGCTGCTGGCCTTCACGCTGTTCTCGCAGGGCCAGGACGAGTGGGACCCGCTGGGGTGGGTGATCTGCTTCGTCTGGGTGGCCTGCGCAGCGATCCGCCTCGCCCGGTTCAACACCACGATCGACCCGACCGCCGACAAGCGGTACTTCATCGGCCTGCCCAGCCCGGGAGCCGCCGGCGTCGTCCTGGCGTCGGTCTTCGCGTTCGGTGACCACATGCAGGGCCGTGACCGGCTGTGGGTGCTGCTCGTCGTCCTGGTGCCCGCCCTGCTGATGGTCACCAACATCCGCTTCCGGTCGTTCCGCTCGCTGGTGAGCCCCAGGAGCGGCCGCCCCTACGGGCTGGCCGCCGCCGCGGTGCTCCTCGTGGTGGGCATCGCCACCGCCCCCGTGGTCACCAGCATCGTGCTGGCCTACGGCTACCTGTTCGCCCCGGTGCTCGTGCCCGTCCTCGCCCCGCTGATCCGGTTGCTGCCCGACAAGTTCACGGAGGCCTTCTCATGACCGTGCGGCCCATCCGCCGAGACGACGTCCCCGCGGTCGTCGGCCTCGTCCGGGAGCTGGCCGAGTACGAGAAGGCGCTGCAGGAGGTCCGCCTCACCGAGGAGCAGCTCGCCGGCTGCCTCTTCGGCGAGACCCCCGCGCTCTTCGGGCACGTCGCCGAGGACGAGGGCGCGGTGGTCGGCGCCGCCCTCTGGTTCCTGAACTTCTCCACCTGGCGCGGCACCCACGGCATCTACCTGGAGGACCTGTTCGTCCAGCCGCAGCACCGCGGCAAGGGGCTCGGCAAGGAGCTGCTGGGCACCCTGGCCGCGGTCTGCGTCGAGCGCGGCTACTCGCGGCTGGAGTGGTCGGTGCTGGACTGGAACGCCCCGTCGATCAGCTTCTACCGGGCCGCCGGCGCCGTCCCCATGGACGGGTGGACCGTCTTCCGCCTCACCGACGACGCCCTGACCGACTTCGCTGCCGACCGGAGGACCCCATGACCACCGAACGCACCCCCGCGCTGTGCTGGCTCACCGACATGGACGGCGTGCTGGTCCACGAGGAGAAGGCCCTGCCCGGCGCCGCGGAGTTCCTCGAGCGGCTGGTCGAGCGGCAGCGCCGCTTCCTCGTCCTCACCAACAACTCGATCTTCACCCCGCGCGACCTCGCCGCCCGGCTGGCCCGCACCGGCCTGCACGTGCCGGAGGAGTCGATCTGGACCTCCGCGCTGGCCACGGCGGACTTCCTCACCACCCAGCTGCCCGGCGGGTCCGCCTACGTCATCGGTGAGGCCGGCCTGACGACGGCGCTGCACGAGGTCGGGTACGTGATGACCGACTCCGACCCCGACTACGTCGTCCTCGGCGAGACCCGCACGTACTCGTTCGAGGCCATCACCCGGGCGATCCGGCTGATCGGGCGGGGCGCACGCTTCATCGCCACCAACCCCGACGTCACCGGGCCCTCGCCGGAAGGACCGCTGCCCGCCACGGGGTCGGTCGCGGCGATGATCACCCGCGCGACGGGTGCCGAGCCGTACTTCGTCGGCAAGCCCAACCCGATGATGTTCCGCAGCGCGATGAACCGGATCGAGGCGCACTCGGAGTCGACGATCATGGTCGGGGACCGCATGGACACCGACGTCGTGGCCGGCATCGAGGCCGGGCTGGAGACCGTGCTCGTGCTGTCGGGCTCCACCGCCGCCGCAGACGTCGCCCGCTTCCCGTTCCGCCCGAGCCGGATCCTCGACTCCATCGCCGACGTCATCGACCTCATCTGAGGACGCCTCCTCAGGGACGGTCCTGGTCCTCCAGGTACGCCAGCCGGGACCCGGGAGTGGCCAGCAGGTACAGCTCCGTGGCCACCAGCAGCAGGATCGGCAGCCCGATCAGCGGGCGCTCCGCCTCGAACGCCGCGACGTAGCCGCACAGCCCGAGGAAGATCTGCGCCGCCACGACGGGGCCACGCGCCCAGGGCGCGGCCCGGGCCAGCCCGACCGCCGCCGCGCCCAGGCCGGCCGCGACGAGGGCGAGGATGACCACCTCGGCGATGGCCCGGCCGAGGCTGTCCGGGGTGCTGGTGAGGGTGAGCCAGAGCCAGGCCGCGGCACCGACGGCGATGGCGGCCGCCTGGATGCCGACGACCGCGGCCGCCCACCGCAGCGCGGTCGGCACGTCGGCCCGGTCGCGCTCGGGTCGCGGGGCCGACGGCTCGGCGGCCGCACCGAACAACCGGTCCAGGCCGCGGCGCGGCGGCGGGGAGGCCGACCCGCTGGACTGCGTCACGCCCGCGAGATTACGCGGCGGCCGACCGGGTCCCGGGGCTTCCTCCCGGCCGATCCCGCGGGCGCTGGTTAGCCTGACCACCATGCGTGCGCTCGTGGTGGTCAACCCCGCGGCGACCAGCACCAGCGCCAAGATGCGCGACGTCCTGGTCGGCGCCCTCGCCAGCGAGCTCAAGCTCGACGTCGTCGAGACCACCCACCGGGGCCACGGGCGCCAGCTGGGACGGGAGGCCGCCGCCGAGGGCATGGACCTCGTGGTGTCCGTCGGTGGCGACGGCACGGTCAACGAGGTGGTCAACGGACTGCTCACCGACGGCCCCGCGCCGCACCTGCCGATGCTGGCCGTCCTCCCGGGTGGGTCCACCAACGTCTTCTCCCGCGCCCTGGGCCGCTCCCGCGACCCGGTCGAGGCGACGGCGGAGATCCTGTCCTCCGTGCGCGCCGGGCGGACCCGGCTGGTCTCCCTCGGCACCGTCAGCGCGACCGGCACGAGCACCGCACCCGTGCGAGGCACGGCACCCGGCACTGCCGAGGTGGCGGCCGCCGCTGACGCCGCAGCCCACGACGGCTGGACCCACCCGCGATGGTTCGTGTTCGCCGCCGGGCTCGGGTTCGACGCCGAGGTCATCGCCCGCGTGGAGGCCCGCCGCGCGGCCGGCCGCCGGTCCACCGGCGCCCTGTACGTCAAGGAGGCCACCAACGCCTTCCTGCTGGGCCGCGAGCGCCGTCGTCCGGCCATGACGCTGCACCTGCCGGGCGAGCCGGACCTCGAGGAGCTCTTCCTCTGCCTGGTGTCCAACGTCAGCCCGTGGACCTACCTGGGTGCCCGCCCGGTGAACCCGTCCCCGGAGGCCTCCTTCGACTCGGGCCTGGACGTCTTCGCGATGGGCCGCATGGGTCCGGTGCGGATGCTGCACACCCTGCGCCAGACGCTGGCCCGCCGGCCCGACGCCCGGGGCCGGGGCGTGCACCGCCGGCACGACCTCGAGGAGCTGTCGCTGACCGCCACCCGCCCGCAGGGCTGGCAGGTCGACGGCGACCACCTCGGGACGGCGACGGGCCTCCGGGTGCGGCACGTGCCGGCCGCGCTGCGCGTCGTCGCCTGAGCGGGCCCGTGACCGTCACGTTCGCGAACTCGCGCCGGGTCCTGCGGCGGGGCCGATCGAGTGGCGGGCCTAGCACGAGCGTGGTGAGGTTGCTCACGAGGGGTAGAACGACGACCTCGATCTGCTTGACAGGTGTCCATCTCGTGAAAACATCACCTGAGAACGCAACGCGCCGGTAACAAGGCGAGAAGTCGCTGACCCACAACGCTGGGCAACCGGTGCCGGCCCTGAACCTCGGTCCGAGGCCGGCGACTGAAGTAGCAACCCGTAGACGACACCGAGGAGTACACCGCCATGGACTGGCGCCACCGCGCGCTCTGCCGGGACGAGGATCCGGAGCTGTTCTTCCCCATCGGGACGACCGGCCCGGCAGTCGTGCAGATCGAGCAGGCCAAGGCCGTGTGCCGCCGCTGCCCCGTGGTGGAGTCGTGCCTGGACTGGGCCCTGCGCTCCGGCCAGGACTCCGGCGTCTGGGGTGGGCTCTCCGAGGACGAGCGTCGCGCGCTGAAGCGCCGTCAGGCTCGGACTCGGGTGCACACCGCCTGATCCGGAGCACCACGGGCCCGGGGGTCACCCCGCGGCTCCGCACGACCACAGATCGCCTCGAAGCCGGTCCGGGACTCCCCGGACCGGCTTCGGCGCGTTCGGCAGGGGTCTCCCCGGCCCGCGCTACCGGCGCGGCAGGCCCGCGCCGGGGAGGGTGAGCACGGCCTCGGTCCCCCGCCGTCCGTCGGTGTCCGGGGCGCACGGGCTGCTCATCGACAGCGTTCCGCCGAGCTCGCTGGTGACCAGCGTCCGGACGATCTGCAGCCCGAGCCCGTTGCTGCCGGCGGGATCGAAGCCGTCCGGGAGCCCCTGACCGTTGTCCCGGACGCGGACGACGAGGTCGTCGCCGTCCCGCTCGGCGACCAGCTCGATGCTGCCCGGCCCCTCCGGGAAGGCGTGCTCGGCCGCGTTGTGCAGCAGCTCGGTCACCGCCAGCACGAGCGGTGTGGCCGCCGCCGCGGGCAGCTCCCCGAACGAGCCGGTGCGTCTGGTCCGGGCCGCCGGGCCGACGGAGGTCAGGTCGCCCAGCATCGGCAGCACCTGGTCGAGGACGTCGTCCACGTCGACGACGTCCTCGCGGCTGCCGGCCAGCGTCTCGTGCACGACGGCGATCGACGCCACCCGGCGCACCGACTCCTCGAGGGCGGCACGCGCGGCCGGCTCGGTCATGCGGCGCGCCTGCAGGCGCAGCAGCGCAGCGACCGTCTGCAGGTTGTTCTTCACCCGGTGATGGATCTCCCGGATGGTGGCGTCCTTGGTGAGCAGGGCGCGGTCCCGGCGCCGGACGTCGGTGACGTCGCGGACGAGGACCAGGGCGCCGGCCTCGCCCCCCGGCGCCTGCAGCGGCAGGGCGCGCACGAGCATCGTCGCCGTCGTACCCTCGACGTCCATCGGGTCGGGGAATCGCCCCGCCACGGCGGCGGCGATCCCCGCCGCCGCCGCTTCACCGGCTACGCGGTCGGCCGCGGCGCACCGCGTCAGCTCGGCGAGGTCCGCGCCGACGACGTCACCGGCCACCCCGATGCGGCGGTAGGCCGACAGCGCGTTGGGGCTGGCGTAGGCGGCCCGGCCCGCGCCGTCCAGCCGGACGAGCCCGTCGCCCACCCGGGGGCTCATCTCGGCGTCCTGCAGCTTCTGCGGCGGGAAGGTCCCCGCCGAGACCATGAGGCAGAGGTCGGCGGCGATGTCGAGGTAGGTCAGCTCCAGCGTGGACGGCGAGCGGGTCGCGGCGAGGTTGGTGTCCTTGGCCAGGACCGCCACCGTCACGCCGTCGTGCCGGACGGGGATGACCTCCCGCCGGTGCGGCGCGGCACCGGCCCGGTCGGCCTCCCCCTCGGTCACCGGGTGCCCCTCGCGGTGGGCCGTCCGGAACGGCTCGGCGACCTCGCCGGAGACCTCGGCCCCCACCAGGTCCTCGGGACGGCTGGTGGGCGCGGTCAGCGGGCGCACCTGGGCCACGCACCACCATGTTCCACCCGCCAGCGGCACCCACAGCGTCAGATCGGCGAAGGCCAGGTCGGCCAGCAGCTGCCAGTCGGCGACCAGGCGCCGCGCGTGGTCGACCTGCGCGGGGCTGGAGGCGGAGCCGCGGGTGAGGCGTTCGGAGAGGCTGCTCATGGTGTCCCGAGCCTAGAGACGGGCCGGCGCACCGCTGCGGGAGTGCGCGCATAGGCTGCCGCCGTGGCCCAGCACGCCCCTCCCCTGTCCGTCCGGCCGGCCGGTCCCGAGGACCACGCCGGGATCGCCGAGCTGACGGTCCGGGTGTACGTCGACGGGGGGCTCGCCTCCAGCGACTACACCACGCAGCTGGCCGACGTCGCCGGCCGGGCCGACCGCGCGGAGCTCCTGGTGGTGAGCGACGAGGACGACCGGATCGTCGGCAGCGTGGCGCTGGTCCTCGCCGGCGACTTCGGCGAGATCACGACGTCGGACGACGAGGCGGCTTTCCGGATGCTCGTCGTGGACCCCGCCGCCCGGGGCAGGGGCATCGGCGAGCTGCTCGTCACCACCTGCCTGGACCGCGCCCGCGCCGCCGGCAAGCGCCGGATGGTGCTCTCGACCGATCCGCGCATGACCACCGCGCACCGGCTCTACCACCGGCTGGGGTTCACCCGGCTGCCCGAGCGGGACTGGTCCCCGGTGCCCGGGGTGGACCTGCTCGCCTACTCCTGCGAGCTCGGCTGAAGGACCCCGTCAGCCGTCGGTGACGGTGGCGATCAGGTCGCCCTCCTGGAGGACCTCACCCTCGACGACGTGCATCTCCTGCACGACGCCGGCGTGCTCGGAGAGCACCGGGATCTCCATCTTCATGGACTCGAGGATCACCAGCGTGTCCCCCGCAGCGACCGGCGCACCGGGCTGCACGAGGACCTTCCACACGCTGGAGACCATCTCCGCGTGGATCTCCTCGACCGCCACCGTGCCTCCTCTGTAGCTGCGCACCTTCCGGGCGCAGCCATCCAAGCACGCCGGTCAGCCGGTGGGGACGCCGCTGCCGATCGCCAGTCGCTCCAGCACCGCGGAGGTGTCCGCCCCGTCGTGGGGCACCCCGACGTCGGGGAGCGCCGACAGCACCCCCGACACCGCGGCGGCAGCGGTCCGGGTGTCGGGGCCGGCCGCGCTCACCGAGCCCAGCAGCGCGTCGTACCAGCCGTCCAGGCGGTCCCCAGGGTCGAAGCCGCTCACGGCCACCAGGTCGACGTCCGCGGCGGGGCCCGGCTGCGGTCCCGACGGCAGCCGGCCGGTGATCCGGCCCGGGGTGCCCGCCGACAGCGTCGCGCGCAGCTGGGCGGCGACGGCCGCCCGGGGGGTCCGGCCGGCCGGCTGCGAGCCGCTCGTGGTGGCCGTGCTCGACAGCGCGAGCTCGACGGCGTCCACGCCGTGCGCCCGCTCGAGCACGGCGATGTCCAGCGAGAACCCGGCGGCCACCTCCGCCAGCCCCCCGTCGGGCGAGATGCCGACGGTCACCAGCCCGCGCCAGCCCACCTCGGCCAGGCGCCGGGCGGCCGGGGGCAGGTCCAGGGCGCCGGTGGCCGCCCAGCCCTCCGGCGTCCAGGACACCCGGGCGATGCCGGCCGCCCGGTCCCGCGCGACGGGGGTGACGAACCGCAGCCCCTCGGGGGTGACCCAGGCGAGGAATCCGCTCTCGCTGGCCGGCTCCACCCCGTCGCCGCCCAGGCGCTCCAGCACCTCCGCGTCCGGTCCCACCCAGAGCAGGCCCGCGTCGGCCACCGCGGCGGCCAGCCGGGCGTTTCCGGCCAGTGCCGGCGTCACCGGGAGGACGGCGCGCACGCCGCTGCGCCGGGCGGCCTCCACGATGCGGTGCACGGCCAGGTAGGACTCGCTCGCCGGGGCCGGCCCCAGGAGCACGGCGTCATCGGCCAGCCGCACGTGCCGGGCCGAGCGCTCGGCCTCCGAGTACACGGCGACGGCCTTCACCCCGAGCCGGGTGCACGCCGACACCACCGCGGACGCCGCCGGTCCACGGCCGGCCACGAGCACGCTCTCGATCTCCAGTGCCACCACTGCCCCCCTGACCAATCCCCCGCCCCGGCACGCGGCCGGAGCGCCCCGTGAGAGGCTTGCAGCGTCAGCTTGGCGGTTCCGGCGGCGCTGCGCACGATACGTGCAGTCCCGTTCCGGCCCGCGAGAACGAGGGTCCGCAGGCCCATCGGCAGCGAGAGGAGGGCAGCGATGTCCAAGCGTGGACGCAAGCGTCGCTCCCGCAAGGGAAGCAAGGCCAACCACGGCAAGCGGCCCAACGCCTGAACGAGGCCGCCCCGGAACGCAGAACGCCTCGACCCCCTGCGGGGTCGAGGCGTTCTGGGTTCTCGGAGCGGATCAGGCCCCGGGGCGGGTCAGACGAGGTCGTCCCCGGACCGCTCGGTCAGCGTCTGCGCGGTGATCCGCTCGACGCTGACTTGTGTGCCGTCCTCCGCGAAGGAGACGGTGGTCAGCTGGACCTTGATCCGCTCCCGCAGTCCGGACGGCGGGGCGTCTCCACCGCACCGGCGGCGGACCAGCGCCTTGAACTCCTGCTCGATCCCGAACTCGCGCAGGCACGACGAGCAGTCCTCGAGGTGCTCGGCGATCTGCGCGCGGCGGGCGGCGCCGGTCTCGTGGTCGAGGAACTCGAACACGTGGGAGAGGACGTCGTCACAGGAGTGGATGTCGATCAGCTCGCCGTCGTCATGGACGTCGTCGGTCATGACTGGCTCGCCTCCTCACCGGCTCCGGCGCGGACGAAGCCGCGCTCACGGGCGTAATCGGCCAGCAGCTTCTGCAGACCCCGACGGCCACGGTGCAGCCGCGACATCACCGTGCCGATGGGCGTGCCCATGATCTCGGCGATCTCCTTGTAGGCGAACCCCTCGACGTCGGCCAGGTACACCGCGAGCCGGAAGTCCTCCGGCAGCTGCTGGAGGGCCTCCTTGATGTCGCTGTCCGGCAGGTGGTCCAGCGCCTCGATCTCGGCCGACCGCAGGCCGCGGGAGGTGTGCTCCTCCGCGGCGTAGAGCTGCCAGTCCTGCACCTGCTCGGTGGGGTACTGCTGCGGCTGGCGCTGCTTCTTGCGGTAGCTGTTGATGTAGGTGTTCGTCAGGATCCGGTACAGCCACGCCTTGAGGTTCGTGCCCTCGGCGAACTGGTGGAAAGCCGAGTAGGCCTTGACGAACGTCTCCTGCACCAGGTCCTCGGCGTCGGCCGGGTTGCGGGTCATCCGCAGGGCCGCCGGGTAGAGCTGGTCCAGGAAGGGCAGCGCGTCGCGCTCGAAGCGGGCGTCCCGCTCCGCGCGGGTCTCGGCCACCTCGGCCCGGCTGCCGTCCGCCCGCGCTTCGGGTGTCTCCACCAAGGGTGTGCCCTCGGGGATCTGATCTGCGGTCTGCTCAGGCACCGACCGTCCTCTCTGTGGCCCCCGGATGCGGGGCGCCGCATCGGTCGATCCTAGCCGCGCGTTGTCGGGGCGGCCTGGGGGCCGCCGGAGTGGAGACCTCGGGCGGGCGCTGGAGACGGTGCTGCTCACGGTGGTCCCAACCGCCGGGGCGGGGTCACGATTCCCACGAGGCCGGGGCAACCCGCCAGAACCTCGCTACGCTTCGCCGCCGTGGCGGCCACCCCCGCGGTGCGGGTCCTGGAGCAGGGCAAGGTGCTCCACACCCTGCACCCCTACGATCCCGAGCACCCCTCCGACCAGGGGCACGGCGAGGCCGCGGTGGCCGCTCTCGGCGCCGACCCGGACCAGGTGTTCAAGACCCTGGTCGCGCGGGTGGACGGCGCGCTGACCGTCGCCGTCGTCCCGGTGGCCGGCACCCTGGACCTCAAGGCGTTGGCCGCGGCGACCGGCGGGCGCAAGGCCGTGATGGCCGACCCGGCCGACGCCGAGCGGGCCACCGGCTACGTGCTCGGCGGCATCAGCCCACTGGGCCAGAAGAAGGCGCTGCCGACGGTGGTCGACGACTCCGCGCTCGGCCTGGACACCGTCCTGGTCAGCGCCGGACGACGGGGCCTGCAGGTCGAGCTCGCGCCGGGCGACCTGATCCGGTTGACGAGGGCCCGCACCGCTGCGATCGGGCGCTGACTCAGCCGTAGGGCGTCAGCAGCTGGTCGACCGGCGCGAAGTCGTCGGTGAGCACCTCGGCGTCGCCCACGAAGGCGTCTAGCTCGGCGCCCTGTGTGACCTGCCAGTCCAGCCCCCGGTCGGCCAGCCGGGCCGCCATCGCCTCCGCGGGGATGGGCGAACGGGAGGCCACGGCCACGACGTTCCCGCCGTCCTCGCCGCCGAGCACCGAGGCGGCGGCCAGGACCGCGACGTGCGGGAACACCGCCCGGAGGGTGGCCAGCTCGGCGCGGACGAACGCCAGCGGCGGGTGGTCGATGAGGTTGATCGCGTAGACGCCGTCGTCGGCCAGCGCCCGGTCGACGAGCGTGACGGCCTCGCGGGTCGTGAGCTGCCACGGCACGGACAGCCCACCGAAGGCGTCGCCGACGACGAGGTCGCGCGCCCCGGCCGGCTCGTCGGACAGGCCGACGCGGCCGTCCACGACGCGCACCCGGAGCTCCTCGGAGGTCTCCAGCGCCAGCTGCTCGCGGTCGATCTCGACGACGCCCGGATCGACCTCGAGCACCAGGTTCTCCGTGCCCGGCCGGACGTCGCTCAGGTAGCGCGGCAGGGTCAGTCCTCCCCCGCCGACGTGCAGCGCCGACAGCGGCTCGCCCTCGTCGCGCAGCACGTCGGTGACGGCGGCGATCGCCCGGACGTACTCGAACTCCAGGTGGGTGGGGTCCTCGAGGTCGACGTAGGAGTGCCGCGCCGTGTCCAGGAAGAGGACCCGGCCGGCAGCCCGCTCGGGATCGGCCTCCACGCGGGCGCAGTGGTAGCCGGTCTCGATCTCGCAGGGGGACGGCGCGACCGCGGCCAGCCCGCCGCCCGCGACGGCGAGGACCAGCAGGCCCACCGGGACCTGGCCCGCGCTCCCGCCCGTCCGCCGTCGCAGGAACACCGCGACGGCGACGCCGGCGAGCACCGTGACCGCGCCGGTGGCGACGAGGATGACGCTGCTCGGCAGCACGGCAATCAGCACGAAGCCGGTGCCGAAGGTGGCGGCGATCCCGCCCAGCGTGCCGATGCCCGACAGCCGGCCCACGACGGCGCCGGTCTCCGCCAGGCTGGCCAGCTGCAGCTTCACGACCATGGGCGGCACCGCCGACAGCAGCGCGGCCGGGACGACGACGGCGACGGCGGCCAGCAGCAGCACCGCCCCCGCGTCGGGTCCGCTGAGCAGCGAGCCGGTGAACCGCACGAGCGGCAGCACGGCGATCACCAGCGCACCGCCGGCGACCATCAGCGGCGCGATCAGCCGCCGGGGATCGGTGCGGTCGGCCGCGATCCCGCCGCTCCACGCACCGAGGGCGATCGCGGCCAGCGCGTAGCCGATGACCGCGGTGCTGGTCTGCAGCGTGACGCCGACGTAGGGGGCGATCAGCCGCAGGCCGACGATCTCCAGCACCAGCACCGCGCCGGAGGACAGGAAGGTGACGGCTGCCGCCACCCACGAGGGCAGGGCCGCGCTGCCCGCCGGGCGTTGCGTCGTCGGGCTCCTGTCCGCGGGCGCCGCCACCGTCAGAACAGTGCGGGCTGGTCGGCCGGAGCGCTGACCGCCTCCGAGCGCGTCACGAGCTCGTGGCCGTTGTGGGCCACGTTGTTGACCGCGGTGCTCACCGGCCGCAGCTCCAGCGCCTCGACCAGCTCGATGGGGGTCGGCCCGGTCAGCTCCCCGACGTCCTGGTGGGCGGGGTCGAGCCAGTCGGCCCAGCGGTCGGGTGGGAGGACCAGCGGCATGCGCTCGTGGATCTGCGTCAGCTCGCCGACGGCGGGAGCGGTGACGATGGTGCAGGTGTAGAGCCGGTCCTCCCCGCGCCCCCACACCTCCCAGAGGCCGGCGAAGGCGAGCACCGACCCGTCCTGCGGGGTGATGAAGTAGGGCTGCTTGGTCGGGGAGTCCAGCCGCTTGGCCCACTCGTACCAGCCGTCGGCCGGCACGAGGCAGCGGCGCGTGGCCGCGGCCTTGCGGAAGGCGGGCTTCTCGGTCAGTGACTCGACCCGGGCGTTGAGCAGCCGGTTGCCGACGGAGGCGTCCTTGGCCCAGGACGGGACCAGGCCCCACCGCACCGCCCGGAGCTCGCGGTGGCCGCCTCCGGTGGGGGCGCCCTCGGCGTCGCGTTCCTTCTTGTGCCGGACGACGTACACGTCCTTGGTGGGTGCGACGTTGTAGTCGGCGGGCAGCGGCCGCTGCCCCTCGGCACGGACCGCCTCGAACTCGACGACCAGGTCGTCGGGGTTGCGGCTGGCGGCGTAGCGACCGCACATCGGCGTTCCCTCCCTGCTCGGGCTGACCTCTCGAACTCTAGGTGCGGCCTGCGACAACCCGCCGTGCGTGCGGGTGGCGGCGAGGGGTAGACCTCGTACCGGACGACGTTCCCGAGAGACGAGGATCACGCGTGACAGCGACGCAGAACCCCCCCACCGAGCACCCGAAGACCGCCAGCGACACCGCCGAACGGCGCTACGCCACGGTCAACCCCTTCACCGGCGAGACGGAGAAGGAGTTCCCCTTCACCGAGACCACGGAGATCGACGGGATCATCGGGCGGGCCCACACCGCCTACCAGGAGTGGCGGAACCGCCCGGTCGAGGAGCGCGCGGCCGTCGTCCGGCGGGCCGCCGAGCTGATGGACGAGCGCCGCGACGACCTGGCCGCCCTGATCACCACGGAGATGGGCAAGCGCCGCCAGGAGGCCTCCGGCGAGCTGCAGCTGTGCGCCATGATCCTCAGGTACTACGCCGACAACGGCCCCGGCTTCCTCGAACCGACGACCATCGCGCCGCTGATGGGCAAGGGCGAGGCGGTCGTGGAGACCAAGCCGATCGGCGTCCTGCTGGCCATCGAGCCGTGGAACTACCCCTTCTACCAGGTGGTCCGCGTGGCGGGGCCGAACCTGGTGCTGGGCAACACCGTCATCCTCAAGCACGCCGAGATCACGCCCCAGTGCGCCGTGGCGATCGAGCAGCTGTTCACCGATGCCGGCGCACCCGTCGGCGTCTTCACCAACACGTTCCTGCGCATCGCCGACGTGGAGCAGGTCATCGCCGACCCGCGCATCCAGGGGGTGACGCTGACCGGCAGCGAGCGCGCGGGCAGCGTCGTCGGCGCCCTCGCCGGCAAGCACCTGAAGAAGTCGGTGCTCGAGCTCGGCGGCAGCGACCCGTTCATCGTGCTGGACGCCGACAACATGGGCGCCACGGTCAAGGCCGCCACCATGGGCCGGATGCAGAACACCGGCCAGGCCTGCACGGCGTCCAAGCGGCTGATCGTCACCGAGGAGCACTACGAGCCGTTCGTCGAGGCGCTCAAGCAGGCGTTCTCCGCCTTCGCCCCGGGCGATCCGGCCGACCCGGCGACCTCCCTCGCCCCGCTGTCCAGCGAGCGGGCCGCACGGGACCTGCACGCGCAGATCCAGGACGCCGTGGACAAGGGCGCCACCGTCGTCGCCGGTGGCAAGCGCCCCGACCACGCGGGGGCGTTCGTGGAGGCGACGATCCTCACCGACGTCACCCCGGAGATGCGCGCCTTCCGCGAGGAGCTGTTCGGTCCCGCGGCCGTCGTCTACAAGGTCAAGGACGCCGACGAGGCGGTCGCCCTGGCCAACGACAGCGACTACGGCCTGGGGGCCACCGTCATGAGCAGCGACCCCGACCGGGCACGGGCGGTGGCCGAGCGGCTCGAGGCCGGCATGGTGTGGATCAACCAGCCCACCGCCTCCTCCCCCGAGCTGCCCTTCGGCGGGGTCAAGCGGTCCGGTTACGGTCGCGAGCTGTCCGAGCTGGCCATGTTCGAGTTCGCCAACCGGCGGCTCGTGCGCACCGTCCCGGCGAAGAAGGCCGACAAGCCCCAGGCGGGCTAGAGCGGTGCGCGAGGCGGTGCGGCGGGCCGGACACGGCAAGATGTCCCTGTGACAGACGTCTGGACCACGCCGCACCGCACGGCGCCCGTCGACGCCGTCGTCTCGTTGCCGGGCTCGAAGTCGATCACCGCGCGGGCCCTGATCCTCGCCGCGATCGCGGACGGCCCCAGCCGGCTGATCCGCCCGCTGCGCGCCCGCGACTCCGAGCTGATGGCCGCCGGTCTGCGCTCCCTGGGCGCGAGCGTCGAGGACGACGGCGCGGACTGGCTGGTCACCCCTGGTGCGCTGCGCGGGCCGGCCGAGGTCGACGCCGGCCTGTCCGGCACCGTGCTGCGATTCCTCCCCCCGGTGGCAGCGCTGGCCGACGGCCCCGTACGGGTGGACGGCGACCCGCGGTTGCGCGACCGGCCCAACGCCGGCCTCCTCGGTGCGCTGCGCGACCTCGGCGTGGAGATCGACGACGGCGGGCGCGGCAAGGCGCCGTTCACGGTGCACGGCACCGGACGGGTGCGCGGTGGGGCGGTCACCGTCGACGCCGGCGAGTCCTCGCAGATCGTCTCCGGCCTGCTGCTGGCGGCGGCGCGCTTCGACGAGGGACTGGACCTCTCCCTCACCGGCGGCGTCCCGTCGATGCCGCACGTCGACATGACCGTCACCAGCCTGCGCGCCCACGAGGTCGACGTCACCGCCACCGAGCGCGGCTGGCGGGTCGCGCCCGGGCCGATCGCCGCGCGCGACGTCGTCGTCGAGCCCGACCTGTCCAACGCGGCTCCCTTCCTCGCCGCCGCGCTGGTGACCGGCGGGCGGGTCACCGTGCGGGACTGGCCGGAGGTCACCACCCAGCCCGGCGCACGGCTCGACCGGCTGCTGGCCGGCATGGGCGCGGACGTGGCGCGGACCCCCGCGGGCCTGCAGGTCACCGGGCGGGGGCCGATCCGGCCGCTCGTCGCCGACCTGGGTGAGGTGGGCGAGCTGGCCCCGGTGCTCGCCGCGCTGTGCGCGCTCGCCGACGGCACCTCGCGGCTGACCGGGATCGCGCACCTGCGGGGGCACGAGACCGACCGGCTGCACGCCCTCGACCAGGTGCTCACCGCCGTGGGGGCCCGTGTGGAGCAGCTCCCCGACGGTCTGGTCATCGAGAGCGGGCCGCGCCGGGCGGCGCGGCTGGACTCCTACGCCGACCACCGGATGGTGATGGCGGCCGCCGTCCTCGGCCTGGCGATCGAGGGCGTGCAGGTGGCCGACCCCGGTGCGGTGACCAAGACCCTGCCCGACTTCGTCGAGCGCTGGAGCGGACTGCTGGGCACGCCGGCGGGAGTCGCCCGGTGAGTCGCGCGATGCCGACGGGCCGGCGATGAGCAGGCGGCACGACAGCCGCTCCGACGAGGACGACATCCGCGTCCGGCCCGGTCGCCGCGGTTCCCGTCCCCGCACCCGCACCCGCCCCACGCACGCGGACGCCGTCCCCGGGCTCGTCGTGGCGGTGGACCGCGGGCGGATGACCGTCCGCGTGGACGGCGCCGACGGCCCCGTCGAGGTCACCTCGATGCGGGCGCGCGAGCTCGGCAAGCACGGTGTCGTCGTCGGTGATCGCGTCCGGCTGGTCGGCGAGACCACCGGGCGGACCGACAGCCTGGCCCGCATCGTCGCCATCGCCGAGCGGACGACGTCGCTGCGGCGCACCGCCGACGACACCGATCCCACCGAGCGGGTGGTGGTCGCCAACGCCGACCTGCTGGTGATCGTGACCTCCGTCGTCGACCCGGAACCGGCGCTCGGCTTCCTCGACCGCTGCCTGGTCGCGGCCTACGCCGGTGGCCTCGAGCCGTTGCTGTGCCTGACCAAGACCGACCTGGGCAGTCCGCAGCCGCTGCTGGACCGCTACGCCGGCCTCGGGCTGGACGCGGTGGCGCTCTCCCGCGAGCTGCCGCTGAGCCCGCTGATCGACCGGATCACCGACCGGATGAGCGTCTTCGTCGGGCAGTCGGGAGTTGGCAAGTCGACGCTGGTGAACCGGCTGGTGCCCGACGCGTTCCGGGCCACCGGCGACGTGAGCAAGATCGGCAAGGGCCGGCACACGTCGTCCTCCGCCGTCCTCTTCGACCTGCCCGGCGGCGGGATGGTCATCGACACCCCGGGGATCCGGTCCTTCGGCCTGGCCCACGTCACCGCCGACGACGTCCTCGCCGCCTTCGACGAGATCGCCGAGGTGGCGGTCGACTGCCCGCCGGGCTGCGGCCACACCGGCGACGACCCGCAGTGCGCTCTCGACGCGTGGGCCGCAGCCGGGCCACCCGCCCGCCAGCAGCAGCTCGCCGGCCTGCGCGTGCTGCTCGCCGCCGTCGGGCAGGTCGGGCCCGGCTACTGAGGCCGCCCCGCCCCCGCTACCCCCGTGCCCGCGGCGGCATCGTGCGAGGGGCCGGTCACCGGGAGAGACCCCGGCGGGGCGGCGCGAAGAGGTCGTCGGCCATGGGCTCGTCGACCGCCTCGATCCGCAGGTCGTGCCCCTTCCCGGGGGTGGGACCGTCGATCTCCTCCGTCAGGACGCAGACCCCCGTCCCGACATCCAGCCGCACCCGGAACGCCGCGGCACAGGCCGGCGGCACGCGCGCCGGGGAGCCCGCGTACTCAAGGAGGTCGATCCGCCGCGTGTGCAGCAGCGGGCAGCACCCGCACCGGGGCTCGTAGGAGGGCGCGTCCGAGACGACCGCCTCCCACGCCGACCGGCCGTGATGCGACACCTCGGTCACGGACGCCGCGTCGACGCCCGCCAGCTCGGCGGGGTCGAGCATGGCGACCCAGTGGTAGTCCTGGTGCATCGGAGCGTCGGTGCCGGAGGCCCACGGGGCCGGGCGGCTCGCGACGAGTCCGTCCGGACGCAGCACCGGCACCGCGCGGCGCACATCCGGCGGCTCGCGGACGATCTGGACCAGCCCACCGTCGAGCCCCTCCACGCGCAGGACGTCGGGTCGGCGCAGCCGGGCACGGAGCGCGCCGGTCTTCCTCCGGTCGCCCGGCCACCGCACCGTGAAGCGCAGGGTCGACCAGCGCCACGGCGACGACCGGGCAAGGGCGGCGAAGGTGTCGGCGGACGGGGTGGGGACCACGCGGGCAGTGTGCGGGCGCCGCCCGGCGTCGTCGAACGGATTCGTCGACAGGTCGACAGGTCGACTCGTCGACGACGCCCTCAGACGTCGACCCGGCCGCCGCTGCGCCAGTAGACGCCGGCCTCGCGGGTGAGCAGCCCCTCGTCCACCAGGTACCGGCGCAGCGCCGCGACGTCGGGGTGCCAGACGGCGAGCAGCGCGTTCACCTCGCGCTCGGGGTACCGCACCCCCGGCTCGAACACCCGCGCGAGGTGCTCGAGCACCACGCGGCGCTTGCCGTGCTGGGCCGGGATCGAGACCAGCCGGCCGTCGCGGACGAACGCCGACAGCACGGCGTCCTCGGCGGGGTCGGACGAGAGCGGCTCCGGCGGGGGCGCGGCGTCGGCGGCGGCACGGGCCGCGGCGCCGAACCGGTCGGTGTGCAGCGCGAGGGCGTGACCGTCCCGGCTCACCAGCCCGGCGCGGGCCAGCCGCCGGGCGGCGAGGGCGACGTCCTTGAGCGGCAGCCCCGCGGCGCCGGCGACGTCCTCGATCGTCCCGGCGCCCAGCGCCAGCGCCGCGACGACCTTGAGCCGAGCCGGGTCGGCGAGCAGCCCGGCGATCGTCGCGGCGTCCACTCCCCGACCGTATCGGCGCATCGGAGGAGGCGGACGCGAGGAGGTCGGCGGGCACGGTGCGGCGTCGACATCCGGCCGGTCGTGTCGGGCACGGACCACCCGGTTCCGCGGTCTTCGACCGATCCCCGGCTAGGTTCGGTGTCCATGACGTCGGCGCGGGGCTTTTCCGAGGACATGCGACTGGCACACGTGCTGGCCGACCAGGCCGACTCGATCAGCCTGGAGCGGTTCAAGGCGCAGGACCTGAAGGTGGACACGAAGCCCGACCTGACCCCGGTCACCGACGCCGACCGGGCGGTCGAGGAGATGCTGCGGATCACGCTGAGCCGCGCCCGGACCCGGGACGCCGTCACGGGCGAGGAGTTCGGCACGACCGGGCACGGTCCGCGCCGCTGGGTCCTGGACCCCATCGACGGCACGAAGAACTTCGTCCGCGGCGTCCCGGTCTGGGCGACGCTGATCGCCCTCTTCGACGGCGAGGAGCCGGTGGTCGGCCTGGTCTCCGCGCCGGCGCTCAACCGTCGCTGGTGGGCGGCCAAGGACGTCGGGGCCTGGACCGGCCGCCGCCTGGAGTCCGCCACCCGCTGCCGTGTCTCGGCGGTCACCGACCTCGGCGACGCCAGCCTGTCCTACTCGAGCCTGTCCGGCTGGGAGGAGCGAGGCGTCCTCGACGGCTTCCTCGACCTCACCCGGTCGGTGTGGCGCACCCGCGCCTACGGCGACTTCTGGAGCTACTGCCTGCTGGCCGAGGGCGCCGTCGACATCGCCTGCGAGCCCGAGGTGTCGGTGTGGGACCTCGCCGCCCTCGACGTCATCGTGCGGGAGGCCGGCGGCCGGTTCACCGACCTCACCGGCGCGCCGGGGCCGACGGGCGGCCACGCGATCGCCACGAACGGCGCGCTGCACGACGCGGCGCTGGCCCACGTCCGGCTGCCCGACCCCGGCTGACTGCCAGGATCGGGCCGGTCATCACACCGCCGGGCCGGTCCCGCTCCCGCCGTCGCGGCGCCCGCCCTGGATCCGGCGGCGCACGCCGTCGATCCGCGCCCGGGTCCTGGGGTCGTCCGCCAGCTGCTGAGCCTTCTCCGTGGCCTTGCGGACCGCCTGCTTGCCCTGGGGGCTGTTCGCGAACCGGACGACCTTGTCGAACAACGACACCATGGGGTCGTCCCCCTCTCCTCGGGAGCCGTGGGCAGGCCCCGCTGGTCAGGCCAACGGTCCCGGGACCGGCCCCGTTCCCCCGGGTCGCAGCAGGCCCGCCGACCACCGGTGCCGGGCCGCGGCCAGGCCGTCGTCCGGCCGTGGTTCGAGCAACGCGCCGTCCTCTCGCCGCGGGGCGACGGCCACGTCCACTCCCCGGCCGGCGAGCACGGCGGCCCCCACCGCCGAGGCGCTGCGCAGACCGAGCGGGCGGACCGCACGGCCGAGCACGTCGGCCAGGAGCTGCACGACGACCCCGGACCTCGCGGCTCCTCCGGTCAGCAGCACCGGGTCGTCGTCGGGGACGTCGACCAGGTCGAACGCCGCCCGCACCGCGAAGGCCACGCCCTCCAGGGCGGCACGGGCCAGGTGGGCGCGCGTCGTGCCCGCGTGCAGCCCGGTCCAGCTCCCGCGGTCCTCCGGCCCGGCGACTCCTCCGCGCTCGCCGCTGAGGAAGGGCCGGAAGACGACGCCGCCCGCGCCCGCGGGGACCCCGGCGGCGGCCGCGACGAACTCCGCCCACGACAGGCCGAGGACGTCGCACACCCACTCCCAGGCCGAGCCGCCGTTCTGCAGGGCCGCCATCGCGTACCACCCGCCGGTGGTGTCGGCGTAGGTGTGCACGACGGGGTCGGTCCCCGCCCGGGGGCGGTGGCCCGGCCGCAGCAGCTGGGCACCGGTCCCCAGGTTGACCTGCGCCCCCGAGGTGGCCCCCGAGGCCAGGAGCGCCAGCGGCGTGTCCGCGCCGCCCACGACGACGGGCACCTCGCCGAGCGGCAGACGGGCGACGCCGGCCACCTCGGCCGAGGGCCGCACGGCCGGCAGGAGCTCCCGCCGGATGCCGGCCGCACGGCAGGCCGCCCGCGACCAGCCGTCGGCGACGACGTCCCAGAGCAGGGTCGCGGAGGCGTCGCTGCGGTCGGTCACCGCCGGGTCGGCTCCGGGCAGCAGGGTGGCCCGCAGCGCGTCCTTGGGCAGCAGCACCGTCGCGGCACCGGCCACCGTCGCCGGATCGTGCCGCGCCAGCCAGGCGAGCAGCGGGCCGGTCATCCCGGGCACCAGCGGGTTGGCCAGCACCGCGCGGTCGTCCGGGGCCAGCGCCCGCCACCGCGACAGCTCGCCGACGGCCCGCCGGTCGGGCCAGAGCAGGGCCGGCCCGACCGCCACGCCGGCCCCGTCGACCAGCACGGCCCCGTGCATCTGACCGGAGAGGCCCAGCGCGCGGACCCGGGCGCCGGCCAGGTGGGGGGCGATCTCGGCGAGCGTGTCGTCCAGCGCCGACCGCCAGGTCGCCACGTCGATCTCGGCCCGCCCCGGGGCCGGCCGGTCGTAGGCGTAGGCGCGCTCGGCCTGGGCCAGCACGCCGCCGTCGGGGTCCAGGGCGACCAGCTTGAGCCCGGAGGTGCCGAGGTCGGCACCGAGCAGCACGTCGGGCACGGGCGTCGTCAGCCGCTGTGGGAGAAGCCGCCGCTGCGGCCGTTGCGGTCGGCCAGCAGCCCGGCCAGCGTGGAGACGGCGATCTCCGCCGGTTGCCGGGAGCCGATGTCCAGCCCGATCGGCCGGTGCACCCGCGCGACGTCCTCCGGCGGCACGCCGAGGGCGGTCAGCGCGGCGACGTGCGGGCCCTCGTGCCGGGGATTGCCCAGGACGCCGATCCAGCGCGCGGGGCGGGCCAGGGCGTCGCGCAGCAGCTCACCCAGCTCCTCGCGGTGGTGGTCGGTGACGACGACGTCCGCGCCGCCGCCGGCGAGCTCGTCCTCGATCTCGGGAAAGCTGCGGGCCGCGCGGTCGGCCGGCCCGTCGCCGGTGGGCTCCCCCGGCTCGATCAGCACCGTCCGGAAGCCGAGCTCGGCACCCCACCGCACCAGCACGTCGGCCACCGGGGAGGCGAACACCGCGACCAGCAGGCGCTCGGTCATGCCGTCTTCTCGGGGCTGTCGCCGTAGGTGTAGCCGGTGTCGGCGTACCGGCCGCCCACCGCGACCCCTGGCGGCGCGATGGCGTCCAGCCGGGCGAGGTCGTCGGGAGTGAGCTCGACGGCGACCCCGCCCACGTTCTCCTCGAGGTGGGCGCGCCGCTTGGTGCCGGGGATGGGGACGACGTCCTCCCCCTGGGCCAGCACCCAGGCCAGGGCGAGCTGACCGGGCGACGCACCCTTCTCGACGGCCAGCTCGCGCACGGCCTCGACCAGCCGCAGGTTTGCCTCGAACGCCTCGCCCTGGAAGCGCGGGTGGGTGCGGCGCCAGTCGTCGTCGTCGAAGTCGGCCGGGCTCGTGATGGCCCCGGTCAGGAAGCCCCGGCCCAGCGGGCTGAACGGGACGATGCCGACCCCGTGCTCGCGGGCGACCTCCAGCACGGTGCTCTCACCACCCCGGCCGACCTCCAGGTCCCGGGTCCACAGCGACCACTCGCTCTGCAGCGCCGCGACGGGGTGGACCGCGACCGCGCGCCGGATCGACGCCGCGCTGGCCTCGGAGAGCCCCAGGTACCGGACCTTGCCCTGCTGCACCAGCTCGGCCATCGCTCCGACGGTGTCCTCGATGGGGACCTTCGGGTCGACGCGGTGCTGGTAGTACAGGTCGATGGCGTCGACCCCGAGCCGGCGCAGGCTCGCCTCGGCACGGGCCCGCACGTTCTCCGGCCGGCCGTCGATGACCATGCCCGCGCCGGTGTCGTGGGTCAGCGAGAACTTGGTCGCCAGCGCCACCTCGTCCCGGCGTCCGGCGATCGCCTCCCCGACCAGCTCCTCGTTGTGGCCCTCGCCGTAGACGTCGGAGGTGTCGAGGAAGGTGACGCCGAGATCGAGCGCGCGATGGATGGCCGCGATCGACTCCTGCCGGTCGGCCGCGCCGTACATCTGGCTCATGCCCATGCAACCGAGACCGACCGAGGAGACGGTCAGGCCGTTCCGGCCCAGCGTGCGGGTCCCGACGGGTGAAGTCATGCCCCGCATCCTCACCCCCGCGGTCAGCCGCCCGCCAGCGCATGGCCACCGCACTCCCGGCCGAGGAGCCGGCAGGTACCGATCCGCGCCCGCGCCGCTTCTCGTGGGATGGTGCTGTCGGGGCGGGCGACCACGCCGCTGCGGAGGAGTCGCGACCGCCCCGGAGGAGGTAGGACCGTGCAGTACGCCGAGTCCGTCGTGGACCTGGTCGGCAACACCCCGCTCGTGCGGCTGAACTCGGTGACCCGCGAGCTGGGCCCGGACGCGCCGCTGGTGCTGGCCAAGCTCGAGTACCTCAACCCCGGTGGCTCGGTGAAGGACCGGATCGCCGTGCGCATGGTCGACGCCGCCGAGGCCAGCGGTGCCCTGCGGCCGGGCGGCACCATCGTGGAGCCGACGAGCGGCAACACCGGCATCGGCCTGGCCCTCGTCGCCCAGCAGCGCGGCTACTCGTGCATCTTCATCTGCCCCGACAAGGTCGGGCAGGAGAAGATCAACGTGCTGAAGGCCTACGGCGCGGAGGTCGTCGTCTGCCCCACGGCCGTCGACCCCGCCGATCCGCGCTCCTACTACTCGGTGTCCGACCGGCTGGCCCGCGAGACGCCGGGCGGGTGGAAGCCCGACCAGTACTCGAACCCGGCCAACCCCCAGTCGCACTACGAGACGACCGGGCCGGAGGTCTGGGCGCAGACCGAGGGCCGCATCACCACGTTCGTGACCGGCATGGGCACCGGCGGCACGATCAGCGGCATCGGCCGCCACCTCAAGGAGGTCTCCGGCGGGAAGGTGCGCATCGTCGGCGCCGACCCCGAGGGCTCGGTGTACTCCGGCGGCACCGGCCGCCCCTACCTCGTCGAGGGCGTGGGCGAGGACTTCTGGCCCGCCACCTACGACCGCGAGATCGCCGACGAGATCATCCCGGTCTCCGACGGCGACTCCTTCGCGATGACCCGGCGGCTGGCCCGCGAGGAGGGCCTGCTCGTCGGTGGCTCGTGCGGGATGGCCGTCGTCGCCGCCCTGCGCGCCGCCGAGAAGCTCACCCGGGACGACGTCGTGGTGGTGCTGCTCCCCGACGGCGGTCGCGGCTACCTGAACAAGATCTTCAGCGACGCCTGGATGTCGGACTACGGGTTCCTCGAGACCGCGTCGGGTGAGACCGTCGGCGAACTGCTGCACACCAAGTCCGGCGAGACCCCGACCCTGGTGCACACGCACCCGAACGAGACCGTGCGCGACGCCATCGACATCCTGCGCGAGTACGGCGTCAGCCAGCTGCCGGTCGTGCGCGCCGAGCCCCCGGTGACCGCCGGTGAGGTCGTCGGGTCGGTGGACGAGAAGGCGCTGCTCGACGCCCTCTTCGCCGGGACGGCGTCCCTCGCCGACCGGGTGGAGAAGCACATGTCCGCGCCGCTGCCCATCATCGGTTCCGGCGAGCCGGTCACCGAGGCCGTGACGGCGCTGGGCTCCGCGGACGCGCTGCTGGTGCACGTCGACGGCAAGCCGGCCGGCGTCGTCACCCGGCAGGACGTCCTGGGACACCTCGTGGGCCTGCCGCATACGGTCGGGACATGACGTCCCCCGGTGGGTTCAACACCCGCGCCATCCACGCCGGGCAGGAGCCCGACCCCGCCACCGGCGCGGTCATCCCGCCGCTGCACCTGACGACGACCTACAAGCAGGACGGCGTCGGCGGCCTGCGGGGCGGCTACGAGTACAGCCGCAGCGCCAACCCCACCCGCACGGCCCTCCAGGAGGCGCTGGCCGCCCTCGAGCACGGCACCAGGGGCATGGCGTTCGCCTCCGGCCTGGCCGCCGAGGACACGGTGCTGCGCACGGTCTGCGAGCCGGGCTCGCACATCGTGCTGGGCGGGGACGCCTACGGCGGCACGTTCCGGCTGATCTCGGGGGTGGCCTCGCGGTGGGGGGTCGAGCACACACCGGCCGACCTCAACGACCTCGACGCCCTGCGCTCGGTCCTGCGGCCGACGACCCGCATCATCTGGTGCGAGACGCCGACGAATCCGATGCTCAACATCGCCGACATCGCCCGGCTGGCCGAGCTCGCGCACGAGCACGGCGCGCTGCTCGTCGTCGACAACACGTTCGCGTCGCCCTACCTGCAGCAGCCGCTCACCCTCGGCGCGGACGTCGTCGTCCACTCCACGACGAAGTACCTCGGCGGGCACTCCGACGTGGTCGGCGGCGCCCTGGTGACGACGGACGCGGAGCTCGGTGAGCGGCTGGCGTACCACCAGAACGCGATGGGGGCCGTCGCCGGACCGTTCGACGCGTGGCTGGTGCTGCGCGGCATCAAGACCCTCGGCGTGCGGATGGACCGGCACCAGGCCAACGCCGCCCGGATCGCGGAGTTCCTCCTGGACCACCCCGACGTCGGCACCGTCCGCTACCCGGGCCTGCCCGACCACCCCGGTCACGAGATCGCCGCGCGGCAGATGTCGGGCTTCGGCGGCATGCTGTCCTTCCGCCTGACCGGCGGCGAGGAGCAGGCGCTGAAGGTCTGCGAGCGGGCGCGGCTGTTCACCCTCGCCGAGTCGCTGGGCGGCGTGGAGTCCCTGATCGAGCACCCGGGCCGGATGACCCACGCCAGCGCCGCCGGATCGCCGCTGGAGGTGCCCAGCGACCTGGTGCGCCTCTCGGTCGGCATCGAGGACGTCGACGACCTGCTCGCCGACCTCGAGCAGGCGATGGGCTGAGCCGCTGCGTCGCGCCTGCGCGGGAGCCTCCGGCCCCCACTCGGCACGACCTGGCAATCACTTGGGGAGAGTCAGGATCCTGGGGCCGGCCTCGGTCACCGCGACGGTGTGCTCGGCGTGGGCGGCGCGGCTGCCGTCCGCGCTGCGCAGCGTCCAGCCGTCGGCGTCGACGCGGTAGTCGTCGGCCCCACCGGCCAGGAACCACGGCTCGATGGCGATCACCAGCCCGGAGCGCAGCGGCACGCCCCGGCCCGCGCGCCCCTCGTTGGGCACGCTCGGCGCCTCGTGCATCGCCCGGCCGATCCCGTGCCCGCCCTGGTCGGTGTTGATGCCGCAGCCGCCGGCCCGGCCCACCGCGCCGATGGCAGCGGAGATGTCACCGATGCGGTTGCCCACGACGGCCGCCGCGATGCCGGCTGCCAGCGCCCGCTCCGTGGTCGCCACGAGCGCCAGGTCCGCCGCCCGCGGCGTGCCCACCGGGAAGGTGGTCGCCGCGTCCCCCACCCAGCCGTCGAGGGTGGCGCCGGCATCGACGCTCAGCAGGTCGCCGTCATCGAGCACGTCGGGGGTCGGGATGCCGTGCAGGGCGACGTCGTTGACCGACAGGCACAGGACGCCCGGGAAGGGGGGTGTGGTGGCCAGCGGGGCGTACCCGAGGAAGGGCGAGTCGGCGCCGGCGTCGGCCAGGACGTCGCGCGCCACCGCGTCCAGCTGCGACAGCCGGACGCCCGGTGCCGCGGCCGCCCGGACGGCGGCGAGCATGTCCGCGACGACGGCGCCCGCGGCCCGCATCGCGTCGAGCTCGCCGGGTGTCCGCAGTTCGATCATGTCGTCGCCTTCCGGTATGAGTATCCCGGTATTAGTATCACGCCCATGGTCCGACCACCGCTGACAGCTGCCGAGCGCGACCGGGGCCGGCGCCTGGGCGCCCTGCTCCGTGCCGCCCGCGGGGACCGGAGCCCGGCCGACGTCGCCGCCGCCTCCGGCGTGAGCCAGGAGGCGCTGCGGAAGATCGAGACCGGCCGCGTGCCCACGCCCGCGTTCTTCACGGTCGCCGCGCTCGCCGGTGCGCTGGACGTGCCGCTGGACCGCCTGCTCGCCGGCTCCGCCCCGTCGGCCGGCGAGACCGCGCGCACCGCCTGAGGGTCGCAACCGGCGAACGCATGCACCGCGCCGCGGTCGTACCCGGCGGACGGCCCGACCCAGGAGGATCCGAGCGTGAGCAGCACCGACGACACCCGCGACCCGACCGCCCTCGAGCAGGAGCGCGCCCGCATCCGCGACGCATACCTGAAGCCGACCGGTGAGCGCCCCGCCTCGACCGCTCGGGGCCTGCACCACACGGCGCTGATCAGCTCCGACGTCGAGCGGACCGTCCGCTTCTACCAGGACGTCCTCGGCTTCCCGCTGACCGAGCTCATCGAGAACCGGGACTACCCCGGCTCCTCGCACTTCTTCTTCGACATCGGCAACGGCAACCTGCTGGCGTTCTTCGACTTCCCCGGCCTGGACGTCGGCCCGTACGCCGAGGTGCTCGGCGGGCTGCACCACATGGCGATCAGCGTCGACCCCGAGCGCTGGGAGAAGCTCGTCGAGCGGCTCGCCGAGGCGGGCGTCGAGCACGAGGTGCACAGCGGCGTCTCGGTCTACTTCCGCGACCCCGACGGGGCGCGCATCGAGCTGATCGCCGACCCGCTCGGCGAGATGTACGGCCAGCACGTCCTGTAGGGCCGCGCACCGCGTCGCTGTCGTCGCACAGCACGGAAAAGGCCCGGCCACCGAGGTGACCGGGCCTTCCGTCGTAGCGGGGACAGGATTCGAACCTGTGACCTCTGGGTTATGAGCCCAGCGAGCTACCGAGCTGCTCCACCCCGCGTCGTGGATGCCAGGTTACACGCCCGCCGGAGGCGGCCGCCGGCACCCCCGGAACACCCCGTCACACCGGTCCCAGGGGTCCGCGCGCCTCCCCCTCCCGAGCGTGCCGATCCGCTTACAGTCCGCTACGTGGTGGGCACCGAGGCGGCGAGCATGTTCGCCGGACGCCCTCAGCCGGTGGAGATCCACCACCGCGGCATCTGGTACTCCGGCGAGCTGATCGGCTGGCGGCACGCCGGCGACGGCCGGGTGTCGGCCCGCGTACGCTGCCGCGTCGACGGCCTGCGGCACTCCGCCTGGATGGACCTGGCCGACCTGCGCCTGCCGGACCCGAAGCGCCCTCCGCGCAAGGAGTCCTTCCCCGCCGTCATCGGCCAGTCCGCCCCGCCGGCAGAGCCGGACGACGACGACGCGACCCGCCCGTACCTGCTGCCGGCCGGGCAGCGGAGCCGACCGGCCAGGCCGGCCCACGCCGTGCAACCGCCCGCCTATCCGGACGACGTGCCGGTGGAGCCGGAACAGCCCCGCGAGGCGGCCGTGCGCCGGAACCAGTACCTGCGCAAGCGCGAGGCCTACGCCGCCGTCCTCTGACCGCGCCGCCGGCGGGTCAGGCGGAGAGGGCGTCGGTCAGCAGCGCGACGAGCGCCTCGAGCTGGACGCCGGCGGACGACGAGATCTCCTCGTCGGACCCGTCGAGCGCCCGGGCGGCGAGTCCGGCCTTGCTGTCGATGAGCTCGGCGATCCGGGCGTCGATGGTCTGCGCGGCGATGATGCGCCACGCGGTGACCGGCTCGGTCTGACCGATCCGGTGGCTGCGGTCGATCGCCTGCGTCTGCTCCGCGTCGGTCCACGAGAGCTCGGCGAGGACCACGTTGGAGGCCACCTGCAGGTTGATCCCCACACCCGCCGCGGTGAGGGAGCACACCGCGATCGCGACGTCCGGGTCCTTCACGAACGCGTCGATGTTCTTCTGCCGCACGCCGGGCGTCTGGTCCCCGCGGATCGAGGAGAACCGGACGCCCTGTGCGGCGAAGGCCTCCTCGGCCGCGTCCATCACGTCGACGTGCTTGGCGAAGAAGACGACCTTGCCCGCGCTGCGCGCCAGCTGCGCCGCGTAGTCCGCGGCCAGGCCGGCCTTCGCGCGGCCGATGCGCCGCATCATGCTGAAGACGTTCTCCCCGGCCTCACCCGTCGTGGAGTCCTTGAGCTCCGACCGGGCCACCCGGCGGACGAGGTCGGCGTCGATGCCGTCGACGACGGCGCCGGACGAGCGGTTGGCGAGCGCGGCCTCGTACCGGGCCACCATCCGGCGGGCGAGCTCCTGCTCGGCGGCCCGGATCGACCGGCCGGCGGCCCCGTCGAGCTCGACAGGGAGGTCGGCGATGCGGCGGGCGGGGATGTCCGCGGCGACGTCGACCTTGCGGCGCCGCACGATGCCCATGTCGACCACGCGCTGGCGCGCGGCGGCGTAGAAGCCGGGGTCGGCGGGCGTCAGGCCCGTCGCCTCCAGCGCCTCCATCAGCTCGCCGAGCGGCTTGGCGTCGTCGATCCAGCCGAGGAACTGCCAGATCGCCCGGAAGTCGTCGATGTCGTTGATCAGCGGGGTGCCGGTCAGGGCCATCAGCAGCGGACGGGGCACCCGCGACCGGATGCGCTCGGACAGCTGGAGAACGTTCTGGGAGCGCTGCGAGGTCTTGTTCTTGATGAAGTGCGCCTCGTCGACGACCATGCCGCGGAAACCGAAGTCGCCCAGCCAGCCCACGTGGCGGTCCAGCACCTCGTAGTTGACGACGACGATGTCGGCGAAGCCGTCGACGGTGTCCCCGTTGCCCTGCACCACGGTGGCGGCGCGGTGCGGCGTCCAGCGGCCGGCCTCGCGCGCCCAGTTGGTCTTGACCACGTTCGGCACGACGACCAGCAACGGGTAGGCCTCTGCCGCCTCGGCGGCGAGCAGGGCCTGGGCGGTCTTGCCCAGACCGGGCTCGTCCGCGAGCAGGAAGGTCCGGTGACCGGCCGCGGCCGCGGCGACCAGCTGTCCCTGGTGCGCCATCAGTTCCGCGCCCGCCGGCGTGTACCGGGCGGTCGGGAACGGCAGTGCCATGCAGGCGGCGGCGCCGGCCCCGGCCCGCTCGAACGAGCTGAACAGCGGGCCGAGCACCTCCCAGCCGACGAGGCGGCGAGGACGGGCCGGCCGCTGGGGGGCCGCGGAGAAGTCGGGGGCGAGGAAGGGGTTGGCCAGCTGCCGGGAGACCACCGACTGCGGTACCACCCGGCGCTCGGGAGCGGTCGGTTCGGCCGCGGGTTCCACCTCCGGCGCCGCCTCCGCAGCGGGCTCGATCCCCGCGGCGCGCTGCATCTCCCGCGCCAGGGCGCGCGCGGAGTCCGAGGCCAGGGCGTCCTCGCCGAGGAGGGCGAGGAGGCCGGCGTCGCGGACAGCGGTCTTCGCCAGGATCGTGGCAACCCCCTCCAGGCGCTTGAGCTGCTCGGCGCGGTGGCTGGGCGTGCCGCCCTCCTCCGCCCGCACCCGGGCCCGCTCCTCCCGCGCCAGGAGCGCCACGGCCTGGAACTTCGTGCGCACCGAGGGGGTGACGCGACCACGCTGCACCGCGGCCTCGACCTCGCGCACGGCCCGGGCGAGCGAGGCGATGACGTCCTCCCGGTCGCGACCACGTCGCTGGTTGCGCGGAGCAGTACGGCGAGTGCCCGCCGGGGGCTGACCTCGTCGTGCCACGGACTTCCTCCTCTGGGTACCCGGGACTCCGCGACGGCGGACTGCCGCACACGGTCCCGTCCTCGTGGCGATGACCTCGCGCACAAAGGGGAACGGCCCTCACAGTGACTGTGAGGGCCGTTCCATCGTGGTAGCGGGGGCAGGATTCGAACCTGCGACCTCTGGGTTATGAGCCCAGCGAGCTACCGAGCTGCTCCACCCCGCGTCGGTAGACACCACTCTACCAGCCGTTCCGAGGGGGTGGACACGGGCTCCGTGCCACCCCCTCGAAACCGCCGTCCGGGCTCAGCCTCCCGGCGACGCGCCGGCCGCCTGCTGGGCGGTCTGGTACGCGGTGACCGCCTGCTGGAGGTCCTCCAGGGCCTGCCCTTGAGCGGCGAAGTCGCCGTTGCGCTGCGCGGTCTCCAGCGCCTGCAGCGCCCCCTGGATGTCGGCCACCGCCTGGTCCACCGTCGCGTCGGGCGCTCCGTCGCCGGTGGCCGGCGGCGTCGTCGGCCCGGTCGGCGGCGTCGTGGGAGCCGCCGGCGGATCCGGCTCGTCCGTCGCCGGTCCGTCACCGCTGTCCACGGCCGACTCCCCCGCGCCGGCGCCGAAGACCTGGTCGAGCGCCTCGGACAGGGTGTTGGCGTAGCCGACCCGGTCGCCGTAGTTCACCAGGACCTTCTGCAGCAGCGGGAAGGAGTTCTCGCCCGTGCCCTGGACGTAGAGCGGCTCGACGTAGAGCAGCCCGTCCCGGCCGATCGGCAGCGTCAGCAGGTTCCCGAACACCGCCCGCGACTCCTGGCTGTTGAACAGCGTCAGGTCCGGTCTCACCTGGTTGTTGGTGATGAAGGACTGCTGGACCTGCTGCGGACCGCGGAACGGGGTGTTGCCCGGCAACCGCAGGACCTGGATCTCGCCGTAGGTCTCGGGGTCGCTGGACGCCGAGATGAACGAGGACAGGTTCTCCCGGTTGAAGGCGTTCAGCGCGCTGGTCAGCTGGAAGCTGGCCCGCTCGTCACCCGGGCGCTGGGCCAGGATGTAGTACGGCGGCTGCGCCGCGTCGGTGTCCTGCGTCGGGTCGTCGGGCACCTGCCAGCGGTCGTTCTGGTTGTAGAAGTCGACCGGCTGGGAGACGTGGTACCGCGTCAGGATGTCCCGCTGGAGCTTGAAGAGGTCCTCCGGGTACCGGACGTGGCTCATCAGCTCCTCGGGGATGTCGTCGTAGGGGGTGACCGTCTCCGGGAACGCCTTCATGTACGTCTGCAGGACCGGGTCCTCCTGGTCCCACTCGTACAGCGTCACGGTTCCGTCGTAGGCGTCGACGGTCGCCTTGACCGAGTTCCGGATGTAGTTGAACTGGTCGTTGGGCAGCGCCGCCGTCCCGGCCCCGGTCAGCGAGTCCGCCGCCGTCGTCCCCAGGTCACGGAGCTCGGCGTAGGGGTAGGCGTCCGAGGTCGTGTAGCCGTCGAGGATCCACATCACCCGGCCGTCGATCACCGCCGGGTACGGGTCGCCGTCGACCTCGAGGAACGGCGCGGCCTTCTCGACGCGCTCGCGCGGGTCACGGACGTAGAGGACCTTGGACTCGTCGTTGACCGCGCCGGAGAGCAGGAAGTTCCGCTCGCGGTAGTAGATGGCGTAGGTCAGCTGCCGGAAGAAGCTGCCGATCTCCACCCCGCCGTCGCCGTCGTAGGTGTTGTTGAGCTGCCCCTCGTCGGAGCCGTCCTCGGGCCGGTCGAACTCCCGCGGCTCGGCGCCCTCGGGCGCACCCACCACGGAGTACACGTCCTGGCCGTTCTGCTGGATCAGCTCGCCGTAGTAGATCCGCGGCTGCTCCACCTCGATGTTGCCGGTGGTGGGCAGGTCACCGGTGGTGAAGTTCGGCTGGCCACCCTCCTGGCCGGCGACGACCTCGTTGGCGGGTGCGGCGACGAAGCCGTTGCCGTGGGTGTAGACGGTGTGCCGGTTGATCCAGCTGTCCTGGTTCTCCGACAGCCCGGCGCTGTTGAGCTCGCGGACCGCCACCACGTAGTCGTTGGTCTCGCCGTCGATCGTGTACCGGTCGATGTCGAGCTTCTCGGGGAAGCCGTAGACGTTGCGGATCTGCTGGAGCGCGGTGAACGTCTCGGACAGGACGTTGGGGTCCAGCAGCCGGGCGTTCGGGATCGTCTCGGTGTCGTTGCGCAGCTCCGCCTGGGCGGCGTCGGTGTCGACCGAGTCCCCGGTGGCCTCCTCGGCGTAGTTGACGTAGTCGATCTCGGAGAGCCCGTAGGCGTCCAGCGTCGACTTGATCGCCCGCTCGATGTAGGGGGCCTCCTTCTGGTCCGCGCTGGGCCGGACCACGAACTGCTGGACGATCGCCGGGTAGGCGACCCCGATGACCAGGCTGGAGATCAGCAGCAGGACCAGCGCCGCGGCCGGCAGCAGGAAGTTGCGCACGAAGATGTTGGCGAAGAAGGCGATGGCGCAGACGGCCGCGACGAAGACCAGGATCGTCTTGGGCACCAGCAGCGCGTTGACGTCGGTGTAGCTGGCGCCGGTGAAGACGTCACCGCGGTCGGAGTAGACCAGCCCGTACCGGTCCAGCCAGTAGGCGACGGCCTTGAGCGCGACGAAGAGCCCCAGCAGGACCGACAGCTGCACCCGGGCTGCCGAGGTGAGCTTCTGGCCCGGGGTCTGCAGGCGCAGCCCGCCGAACACGTAGTGGGTGAGCACCGCACCGATCAGGGCCAGGAGCGTGATCGCGAACCCGAAGCCCAGCACCAGCCGGTAGAAGGGGTAGTCGAAGACGAAGAAGGACAGGTCGACGCCGAACTGCGGGTCGGTCCGGCCGAACTCAGTGCTGTTGCGGAACTGCAGCCAGGTCTGCCAGCTGCCCTGCGCGGTGAAGCCGGCGAACAGGCCCAGGACGACGGCGACCGCGGTCAGCACGAGCCCGCGGCGGGGCTCCAGCGACTGGCGGTAGCGCTCCAGGTTCTGCTGCTCGAGCGACATCGGCCGGAACGTCGGACGGAACCGGTAGGCCAGGTGGATGGACGCCGCGACCAGTCCGCCCGTGGCGACGCCGGCGACGGCGAACAGCAGCGCCCGCGTCTGGAGCTCGGCCCAGAAGACCTCGGTGTAGCCGGTCTCGTCGAACCACAGGTAGTCGACGTAGACGCCGGTCAGGGTGCCGATGGTGGTGAACAGGACCAGGAGCACGGCGACGGCGCCGAGGACAAGCTTCGCGCGACGCGACAGGGTCGGCACCGGCACGGGGGGCCGCATGGCCACGAGCGCTCTCCTTCAGTTGCAGACAGTTGCAGGTGTGCGGTGACACGGGTTCGGAACCGCATCGGGTCGAGCAGCCTCGAACGGTCCGCGGGAACTTCCGGTCATCCCAGCACAACGCGTGGCGGGCGACGGGGTTCCCCGCATGGCGGGAGGGTTCAGCAGGTCTCCGGGGTCCGCCCCGCCCGGAAGTCCGCGAGGGCGTCCAGGGCGTCGTCCAGCGTGGCGACGCGGGCGAGCGGGAACCCGGGATCGGCTGCCGCGGCGGCCTCGGCGCAGTTGCCCTCGGGCACCAGGAACATCCCGGCGCCGATCTCCCGGGCGGACACCATCTTCAGCGGGATCCCCCCGATCGGCCCGACCCTTCCCTCGGCGTCGATCGTCCCGGTCCCGGCGATCACCGCTCCCCCGGTCAGGTCGTCCTCGCCCACCAGGTCGAGGATGCCGAGCGCGAGCATCAGGCCCGCCGAGGGGCCGCCGACGTCCTCCACCTGGATGTCCACGTCGAAGGGGGCGGCCGGCTGCTCCAGGATCGTGATGCCCAGCAGCGAGCCCTCGCGCTCCTCCGCGGCGCCGGTGGTCACCGTCGCCGTCCCGGGCTCGCCGAGCCGCGTGTAGGACACGGTCACCGTGGAGCCGCCAGGGATGCCGGTCAGCACCTGATCGAGGGCCTCGGTGTCCGGCGTCGGGACGCCGTCGACGGCCTCGAGGGCGTCGCCTTCCTCGAGGGCACCGTCGGACGGCGAGTCGTCGGCCAGTCCCTGCACGACGACCTTCACCGGGTAGCCGAGCCGGCCCAGCGCGACAGTCATCGCGGCCTGCTCCGAGGTCAGGAACGCCTGCCGGTTGGCCCGCCGGGTGTCCTCCTCCGATCGGTCCGGCGGGTAGACCGCCTCCTCGGGGACGACGCTCACCTCGTCGTCGAACCAGCCGCGGACCGCCTGCACGAGGCTGAGCCCACCGCGGCTCACGCCGACGGTGGTCAGGTTCAGGTTGCCCTCGACGTCGTTGCGCTCCCGGCCCTCGACGCTGATGATCGGCTCGCCGTCGATGTCGCCGAGGGTGTTGAACGTCGGCCCGGGCACCTGGGCGACGTAGGGCACCGGCAGCGTCGTCCCCAGGAGTCCGAAGAGGACCAGGAGCACGACACCGGCGGTCAGGGTGGCGATCCGGCGGGTCACGACGGGCGAGCCTATGCGGCGGGGCTGGACGCTGCCGTCCGCCCAGGGCGCAACGAGTTGCTCACCCGGCGAAGATCACCCGTCTACCGTGGACCCATGAGTGACGTCCCGTTCGGCTTCGGACCCTCCGATCGCGATCCCGAGCGCCGCGAGCCGGGCCCGGCCGGTGACCCCTTCGGCCTCGGTGCCCTGTTCGGCGGCATCGCCGGTGGGGGCTCGCCGGAGGACCTGATGGGCAAGATGCCGCTGTTCGCCGAGCTGCAGAAGCTGATGAACTGGTCCGGCGGCCCGGTCAACTGGGACCTCGCCCGCCAGGGCGCCATCAGCCAGCTCGCCGCGGGACACCAGCCGTCGTCGGACGCCGAGCGGACGGCGGTGGCCGAGTCGCTGCGCCTGGCGGACCTGTGGCTGGACCAGGCGACCGAGCTGCCGTCGGGCATCGAGCGGACCGCCGCCTGGTCCCGGGTCGAGTGGGTCGAGAAGACGCTGCCGGCATGGGGATCCCTCATCGATCCGCTGGCGGAGAAGGTCGTCGCCGCGATGACCAGCGCCCTGCCGCAGGAGGCCGCCATGGCCTTCGGCCCGGTCGCCGGGATCATGGGCCGGATGGGCGGCATGATGTTCGGCGCCCAGGTCGGCCAGGCCCTCGGCAAGCTCGCCGACGAGGTGGTGACCAGCACCGACGTCGGGCTGCCGCTGGCCCCCGCCGGGACGGGCGTCCTCGTGCCGCAGAACGTGGCCGCCTTCGCGGCGGGCCTGGATCGGCCGGCCGACGAGGTCCGCCTGTTCCTCGCGCTCCGCGAAGCGGCCTCCCAGCGGCTCTTCGCGCACGTCCCGTGGCTGCGCCAGCAGCTCCAGGACGCGGTGCACGCCTACGCCCGCGGGATCACCATCGACCGCGAGGCGATCGAGCGGGGGCTCGCGGAGGCCATGTCGGGGATGGAGGGCGGCATCGACCCCGGCAACCCCGAGAGCATCCAGCAGCTGCTCGGCAGCGGGGTCCTCGAGCCCGAGGAGACCCCCGAGCAGCAGATGGCGCTGCGCCGCCTGGAGACCCTGCTCGCGCTGGTCGAGGGCTGGGTCGACACCGTCGTCGCCGAGGCCGCGAAGGACCGGCTGCCCGGCCACTCCGCCCTGGCGGAGACGATGCGCCGGCGCCGCGCCTCGGGCGGTCCCGCCGAGCAGACCTTCGCCACGCTCGTCGGGCTGGAGCTGCGCCCGCGGCGGCTGCGGGACGCGGCGACGGTCTGGGGTGCGATGACCCAGCAGCACGGGTCGGACGCGCGCGACCGCCTGTGGTCGCACCCCGACCTGCTGCCCACGTCTGCGGACCTCGACGAGCCGCTGGACTTCGTGACCCGCCAGGGGCTGGACGACGAGCTCGAGGCGCTCACCGCCGACGACGCGGAGAAGCCGGACGAGGACGACCCCGGCCGCGGGTGAACCTCAGCGGCCCGCTGCGGGGCAGCGGGATCCTGGCTCAGTCGACGACGTCGTCGCCGGGCTCGTCACCCGGAGCGGCGTCGGACGCGGCGAGCTCGACGCCCTCGAGGAAGCCGCGCGCCCGCTCTGCCCGCGGGTAGCGGGCCACGAGCGCCCAGAACCGCTCGTCGTGCCCAGGCTCGATCAGGTGCACCAACTCGTGGACCAGGACGTAGTCCACGACGTACTCCGGCATCGACCGCAGTCGGCTGGACAACCGGATGCTGCCGTCGGCCGGGGTGCAGGAGCCCCACCGGCGGTTCTGGTTGTCCACCCAGCGGACGCTGGTCGGCTCGGCGAGCCCGTCGAGATGGGCATCCGAGAGCGTGCGGGCGCGCGCCATCAGCTCGTCGTCACCGCCGAGCGAGCGCCGGCGTCGGTCCTCCCGCGTCTGGAGCTTCGCGACCATCTGGGCGACCCAGCGCCGTTCCTCGGCCGGGCTGAAGGCCGCCGGGATGAGGACGATGGTGCGCCCCCTCTCCCGGTAGGCGGTCACCGTCCGGCGGCGGCGGGCACTGCGCCGCACCTCGACGGAACCGATTCCCGCGGGGCCTCCGGCCAGGTCCGGGCGCCCGGCCGCGCTCGCCTCCGCGGGCCGGCGCGGCCGGGCAGCGGGCACCGCGCGACCGACCCGGCCGGTGGAGGAGGACGGGCCGATCGGCTCGGGGCACGCGTGAGCGTCAGGAGTCGATCCGGGCACGCAGGCACCGTAAGGCACCGCGGGGACCGCGCGCCTGCGCGGATGCACCCTCTCGGGTGCAGGTCGCACGGACGGTGGACACGGCTGCCGCTCCACCCGGTGACAAGGGTTGCGCGGGCCGGTGAATCCACAGTGCCGACCGTGAGGAATCCGCAGGTCGGGGCGCGGTGGGTGGGGTCGCAGCCGCACTGTCCCCGACCCCGTCCCCGGTGGGCGCACAGGGACACGCCGAGTGGTCCCCACGCGCTCCACAGAGTTGTCCACAGGCTGTGGGTGGACGGGCCGCCGACGAGGGGACGGGCGTCACCCACGGCACCGCTGATGGCCCGGTGCCCTGCCCGCACGGGTAGCGTCCCTGCCCAACGGCGCCCGGCGCGCGTGCCGAGGCACCCCGAGTTCGAGGAGATCCCCGTGGCGGAGAGCTACAACGGCTACTGCGTGAAGTGCAAGGAGAAGCGCGACTTCGACGGCGAGGTCAAGGTCAGCGAGTCCGGTCGCCGCATGGCGCAGGGCCCCTGCCCGGTGTGCGGCACCAAGATGAACCGGATCCTCGGCAAGGCCTGAACGGGAGCCAGCCCGGACGAGAACCAGCACGTTCCCACGGCGGCGTCCCCTCGGGGGCGCCGCCGTTCGTCGTCGAGCACCTGTGGACGACGACAGCAGCGGCGCCGTTCCGCTGCGACGCTGCCCCGGTGACCGACACCGTCCACCCCCTCCTGCCGGCCGCCACTCCCCTGCTGCGCGACGGTGACGGCGCCGTCCGGATCGGCGGGGTCGACACGCGCGGCGGCCTGGTGCTCGGTCCCGACGGGACGGCCGTCCTGGCGCTCCTGCGGGGGCTGGACGGCCGCCGGCCGGAGCGGGCGGTCCTCGGCGACGCCGCGCGCGCGGG
>CADCTN010000035.1 GCA_902805535.1 uncultured Blastococcus sp.
GGAAGTGCTCGTCGATGTAGTCACGGAGCTTCAGCAGGTCCTCGTCGCCGAGGTCCTTGACGCGCAGGTCCGGGCTGACGCCCGTCGCGGCCAGGGTCTCCTTGGCGTGGGCCTTACCGATGCCATAGATGTAGGTGAGCGCGATCTCCATCCGCTTCTCGCGGGGCAGGTCGACGCCGGCCAGTCGTGCCATGTCCTAGGTGCTCCCTGTTTGTTCGACTCAGCCCTGGCGCTGCTTGTGCCGGGCGTTGTCGCAGATGACCATGACCCGGCCGTGCCGGCGGATCACCTTGCACTTGTCGCAGATTGTCTTCACCGACGGCTGAACCTTCACTGGTGCCGCCCCTCATTCCTCGATCGTGCGCCGGCCGCTCCGTGCCCCGGGACTCCAGGGCAGTGCGGGCCGAGCGCTACTTGTACCGGTAGACGATGCGGCCGCGGGTCAGGTCGTAGGGCGAGAGCTCCACGACCACGCGGTCCTCGGGCAGGATGCGGATGTAGTGCTGGCGCATCTTGCCGCTGATGTGGGCGAGCACCCGGTGCCCGTTCTGCAGCTCGACCCGGAACATCGCATTGGGCAGCGGCTCGACGACGCGACCCTCGACCTCGATGGCCCCGTCCTTCTTCGCCATTCCCTAGCGCGCTCCTCGACTCGGTGGTCCATGTCCTCACGCACCCAGGGGAGAACCCCGTCGGACGCGCTCGGTGGTTGCAGAACAGATGGTGCAGACGCTCTCGCGAGGGCGTTCCGGATCACGCGGCCACAGCACGACGCGGAACGGCGCGAACGCCGTCGTTCACTGTACCCCGGGGAAGCAGGCCTCACCAACCCGGCCCCGGGTGAGGACGGTCATGCACCCCCCGGCGGGCCGGCTACCCGCGGGGCGTGATGCCGAACGGGGCCAGGCCCTTGGCGCCGCCGTCCTCGGCGGTCAGCACCCACGGTCCCTCGGGGGTGATGGCGACCGTGTGCTCGAAGTGCGCTGCCCGGGACCCGTCCTTGGTGATGACGGTCCAGCCGTCGTCCAGCTCCACCGTCGCGGGGTCCCCCACGGTGACCATCGGCTCGATGGCCAGCGTCAGGCCGGGGACCAGCTTGGGCCCGCGACCGGGACGGCCGTAGTTCAGCACGTGCGGGTCCTGGTGCATCTCGGTGCCGATGCCGTGCCCGCCGTAGTGGTCCACGACCCCGTACGGGTGCGACTCGGCGGTGATGACGCCTTCCACCGCGTGGCTGATGTCGGTCAGCCGGCCGCCGGCGACGGCCTTCGCGAGGCCGGCCCACATCGACCGTTCCGTCACGTCCAGCAGCGCCGCGTCCTCCGCCGAGGGCTCTCCCACCGTGACGGTGACCGCGGAGTCGCTGTGCCAGCCCTGCAGGATCGCGCCGCAGTCGATGGAGATGTTGTCGCCCTCGACCAGTCGCCGGTCGGGGCGGGGGATGCCGTGCACGATCTCGTGGTTGACCGACGCGCAGATGGTCCCGGTGAACCCGTGGTACCCGAGGAAGTTGGGGACCGCCCCCTGCGAGCGGATGTAGTCCTCCGCCACGGCGTCCAGTTCACCGGTGCTCACTCCGGGACGCACCGCCGCCCGCACGGCGGCGATCGCCCCGGCGGTGACGAGGCCGGACGCCCGCATCAGCTCGATCTCGTGCGGTGTCTTGATCTGAATCATGCGTCCACTCCACTTCGCGAGCAGCGGAACGCGGGCCAGGATCCCGGCTGACATCTGCCTCGCCGTCCTCAGCCCGCGTCCGGCTGCCCGTGCTCAGGCTTGCCGAGTGCCTTCATGGCACGGGCCGTGACCTCCTCGACCGAGCCGATGGCATCGATCTGGGAGAGCAGACCCTGGGCCTGGTAGAACCCGGAGAGCGGGGCGGTCTGTTCCCGGTAGACCTCCAGGCGGCGCCGGACCGTCTCGGGCTTGTCGTCCTCCCGCTGCACCTCCTGGCCGTCGACCACCATCCGGCGGCCGGACAGCCGGCGGACGAGCTCCTCCTCGTCCACGACCAGCTCGAGCACGCGGTCCAGTCCCTGCCCGAGGTCGGCGAGGGACGAGCGCAGCTGATCGGCCTGGGCGATGGTCCGCGGGAAGCCGTCGAGGAGGAACCCCACCTTCGCGTCGGGCTCGGCGAGCCGGTCCCTGACCATGGCCACGGTGATCTCGTCGGGGACGAGGTCACCGGCGTCCATGTAGGCCTTGGCCTCCTTGCCCAGCTCCGTCTGCCCGCTGACGTTGGTCCGGAAGATGTCGCCGGTCGAGATGGCCGGCACCACGAGACGTCCGGCGATCACCTGGGCCTGGGTTCCCTTGCCGGCACCCGGGGGGCCCAGCAGCACGACGCGCACTACTTCAGGAACCCTTCGTAGTTGCGCTGGTTCAGCTGGGTCTCGATCTGCTTCACCGTCTCCAACCCCACTCCGACCATGATCAGCACCGCGGTGCCGCCGAACGGGAAGTTCTGGTTCTGCCCCTCCTGCGTGATCGACAGGAAGAGGTTGGGCAGCACCGCCACCGTGCCCAGGTAGATCGAACCCGGCAGGGTGATCCGGGACAGGACGTACTGCAGGTACTCGGCGGTGGGACGACCCGGCCGGATGCCGGGGATGAAGCCGCCGTAGCGCTTCATGTCATCGGCCCGTTCCTCCGGGTTGAAGGTGATCGACACGTAGAAGTACGTGAAGAACACGATCAGGGCGAAGTAGAACGCGACGTGCACCGGGCTGCTCTGGTCGATGACGTAGTTCTCGAAGAACTGCCGGACCGGACCCGTCTCGTTGCCCTGCAGCTGGGTGATCAGCTGCGGCAGGTACAGCAGGGACGACGCGAAGATGACCGGGATGACGCCGGCCTGGTTCACCTTCAGCGGCAGATAGGTGCTCGTGCCGCCGTACATCCGGCGGCCCACCATGCGCTTGGCGTACTGCACCGGGATGCGGCGCTGCGCTTGCTCGACGTAGACCACCGCGCCGATGATCAGCAGCGCGAAGGCGCAGACGACGGCGAAGACCACACCGCCGCGGCTCTGCAGGATCGAGCCGCCCTCGGCCGGGATCCGTGCGGCGATCGAGGTGAAGATCAGCACGGACATGCCGTTGCCGATCCCCTTCTCGGTGAGGAGCTCACCGAGCCACATGATGAGCGCCGTGCCTGCGGTCAGCGCGATGACGAGCACCACGGTGGACCACACGGAGTCCGCGGGGATGATCGACTCGGAGCAGTTCGGGAACAGCTGGCCGCTGCGTGCCAGGGCGATGATGCCGGTGCTCTGCAGGACGGCGAGGGCGATCGTGAGGTAGCGGGTGTACTGGGTCAGCTTCGCCTGACCCGACTGCCCTTCCTTCTTCAGCTGCTCGAACCGCGGGATCACGACCACGAGCAGCTGCACGATGATGCTCGCCGTGATGTACGGCATGATCCCGAGCGCGAAGACGCTCAGCCGGAGCAGCGCGCCCCCGGAGAACAGGTTGACCAGCGAGTAGAGATCGCGCTGGTCGGAGGCCTGCGCCTGCTCGAGGCAGTTGTTGATCGCCTCGACGGAGACACCCGGTCCAGGAACCGCGGCGCCCAGCCGGTAGACGGCGATGATCGCCAGGGAGAACAGCAGCTTGCGCCGGAGATCTGGCGTCCGGAACGCCGCGGCGAACGCCTGCAGCACGAGCCCTCCCCTAGTCGGTCGAGTGAGTGTAAGGACCCCCCTGCCCCCCACCGCTCGCAGGCTCGCGGCGGAACCCTGCGGAAGGGTCGGGGCAGAGGGGTCCTTCGTACTAGATGACGGTGGTGCTGCCCCCGGCCGCGCCGATCTTCTCGGCGGCGGATGCGGAGAAGGCGTGGGCTGAGATGTCGACCTTCACGCCGCCGAGCTCGCCGGTGCCGAGCACCTTGACGGGCCGACCGCGACGGACGGCACCGGCATCGGCCAGCGTGTCCGGGTCGACCGTCCCGCCCTGCGGGAAGAGCGCCGCGATCCGGTCGAGGTTGACGACCTGGGACACGACCTTGTTCGGGCTCTTGAAGCCGGAGAGCTTGGGCAGCCGCATGTGCAGCGGGGTCTGCCCACCCTCGAAGCGGGCGTGGGTGTTGCCCCGCGCGCCGGTGCCCTTGGTGCCGCGACCGGCCGTCTTGCCCTTGGAGCCCTCACCGCGGCCGACGCGAGTCTTGGCGGTGTGGGCGCCCGGAGCGGGACGCAGGTGGTGGACCTTAAGAGTCATGGTGTGTCATCCCTCAAACTTCTTCGACGCGCACGAGGTGCGGCACCGTCGCGACCATCCCGCGGATCTCGGGACGGTCCTCCTGCACGACCGAGTCGTGGATCCGCTTCAGGCCGAGCGAACGCAGCGTCTCGCGCTGGTTCTTCTTGCGGCCGATACCGGACTTGACCTGGGTGACCTTGATCTGGCCCGTCTTCTTGTCAGCCATCTCAGACCCCCTGCCCCGCACGCGCACGCAGCATGGCGGCCGGAGCCACGTCCTCGAGCGGCAGACCGCGGCGGGCCGCGATCTCCTCGGGACGGACGAGGTCCTTGAGCGCCTGCATCGTGGCGTGCACGATGTTGATCGGGTTCGAGGAACCCAGGCTCTTGGAGAGCACGTCGTGGATGCCGGCGCACTCGAGCACGGCACGCACCGGGCCACCGGCGATGACGCCGGTACCGGGGCTGGCCGGCTTGAGCAGCACGACACCGGCCGCCGCCTCGCCCTGGACCGGGTGCGGGATGGTGCTGGCGATGCGGGGCACGGCGTAGAAGTGCTTCTTGGCCTCCTCGACGCCCTTGGCGATCGCCGCGGGCACCTCCTTGGCCTTGCCGTAACCCACGCCGACCTTGCCGTCACCGTCGCCCACGATCACCAGGGCGGTGAAGCTGAAGCGCCGACCACCCTTGACGACCTTGGACACGCGGTTGATGGCCACGACGCGCTCGATGTAGTTGCTCTTCTCGGCGGGCGCGCCCCCGGGGCCCCGACCGCCGTCACGACGGTCGCGGCGGTCATTGCCACCGCCGGCGCCACCGGCGCCACCGGCGCCACCGCCGCGTCGCTGTGGTCCTGGCATCAGAGGTCCCTCTCGATTTCATCGCGAAGCCCGCTCACGGAGCTCGGCTTCCGGTCCATTCGGCTGTTCATCAGAAGTCCAGCCCGCTCTCGCGGGCGCCGTCGGCGAGCGCGGCGATACGCCCGGCGTACCGGTTGCCACCGCGGTCGAAGACGACGGCGGAGATGCCGGCGGACTTGGCCCGATCAGCGATCAGGGCGCCGACCTGGCGGGCCAGGGCGGACTTGTCGCCCTCGGCGCCGCGGAGTCCGGCGTCCATCGTCGAGGCACTGGCCAGCGTGCGGCCGACGGTGTCGTCGACCAGCTGCACGTGGATGTGCCGCGACGAGCGCTTGACCACCAGGCGCGGGCGCTCCGCCGTACCGGCGACGCGCTTGCGCAGCCGGTTGTGCCGGCGCAGCCGCGAGACGCGGCGGGCCGTGCTGATGTCGGTGCCGACGGGCTTGTGGCCGCCGGCGGTCTTCCCGCTCTTGGGAGTAGCTGCCTGAGCCATCACTTACCCGTCTTCCCGACCTTGCGCTTGACGACCTCGCCCTGATACCGCACGCCCTTGCCCTTGTACGGGTCGGGCTTGCGGATCTTGCGGATCTTGGCGGCGACCTCGCCGACCTGCTGCTTGTCGATCCCGGTGACCCGCAGACGGGTCGGGGACTCGACGGCGAAGGAGATTCCCTCGGGGGCCTTCACCGGCACCGGGTGGCTGAAGCCCAGGGCGAACTCGAGGTCCGAGCCGCGCGCCTGGACGCGGTAACCGACACCGACGATCTCGAGGGTCTTCGTGTAGCCCTCGGTGACGCCGGTGATCATGTTCGCGATGAGCGTCCGCGACAGCCCGTGCAGGGCGCGGTTCTGACGCTCGTCGTTGGGACGCAGCACGCGCAGCGTGCCGTCCTCGTCGCGCTGCACCGTGATGGGCGCCGCGACCGTGTGGGTCAACGACCCCTTGGGGCCCTTGACGTTGACCGCCTGGCCGTCGATGGCGATGTCCACGCCGCTCGGCACGGCGATCGGGAGTCGTCCGATCCGTGACATGTCCTGCGCCCCTTACCAGACGTAGGCGAGGACTTCCCCACCCACGCCCTTCTTGTTCGCCTGCTTGTCGGTCAGCAGCCCGGTCGACGTCGAGATGATCGCCACGCCGAGCCCGCCGAGCACCTTGGGCAGTGCGGTCGACTTCGCGTAGACCCGGAGACCGGGCTTGGACACGCGCCGGACGCCGGCGATGCTGCGCTCGCGGTTCGGGCCGTACTTCAGGTCGATCACCAGCTGCTTGAAGGTGCTGCCGTCGTTCTCGACGTCGTTGACGGTCCAGCCGGCGATGTAGCCCTCCTGCTGGAGGATCTCGGCGATGTGCGTCTTGAGCTTGGAGGACGGCATGGCAGCGGAGTCGTGGTACGCCTGGTTGGCGTTCCGCAGACGCGTCAGCATGTCCGCGATCGGGTCGGTCATCGTCATGTCGGGTGGTGCCTCTCTCGCCGCGGTTCCTCATGCGCTGGGTCTCGGAGACTTGGCGCTGGGCCTCTCGGCGATCGTCGAAGGACTTCGTCCTGCTCAGCCCGCGCAAGCGCGGGTCGAGCCTCCGGACGAGGCCGTGGGTGGTGTTACCAGGAGGACTTGCGCACGCCCGGCAGCTCGCCGGCGTGCGCCATCTCCCGCAGGCAGATCCGGCAGAGGCCGAACTTGCGGAAGACCGAGTGCGGACGGCCGCACCGCTGGCAGCGGGTGTAGCCGCGGACGGCGAACTTGGGCTTGCGGTTCGCCTTCTCGATCAGAGCCTTCTTGGCCATTGGTTTCTCCTACCGGCTCAGCTGATGGTGGTGACGACGGGCGAGCCGGCGAAGGGGAATCCGAGCTGGCGGAGCAGCTCGCGCCCCTCCTCGTCGTTCGTGGCGGTGGTGACCAGCGTGATGTCCATGCCGCGCTGCCGGTCGATCCGGTCGACGTCGATCTCGCGGAACATCGACTGCTCGTTCAGGCCGAAGGTGTAGTTGCCGTGGCCGTCGAACTGCTTGGGGTTCAGGCCCCGGAAGTCGCGGATGCGGGGCAGCGCCAGCGACAGCAGCCGGTCCAGGAACTCCCACATCCGGTCGCCGCGCAGGGTGACCTTGGCGCCGATCGGCATGCCCTCGCGCAGCTTGAACTGCGCGATCGACTTGCGGGCCCGGACGACGGCCGGCTTCTGACCGGTGATCGCGGTCAGGTCGCGGACGGCGCCGTCCATCAGCTTGGCGTCGCGAGTGGCCTCGCCGACGCCCATGTTGACGACGATCTTCGTCAGGCGCGGGATCTGCATGACGTTGTCGAAGTCGAACGACGACTGCAGGGCCGGCGCGATGTTCTCGCGGTAGTGGGCGAGCATGCGGGGCAGCTCGCGCGTGGGTGCGCTCATGGGATCAGAGGTCCTTACCGGTGCGCCGCGAGACCCGGACGTTGCGGCCGTTGTCATCCTTGCGGTAGCCGACCCGGGTCGGCTTGTCCTCGGAGTCGATCACCATCACGTTGCTCACGTGGATGGGCGCCTCCTGCGTGACGATGCCGCCCTGCTGGGCCCCGCGCTGCGTGGAGCTGATGCGGGTGTGCTTCTTCACGCGCCCCACGCCCTCGACCAGCACTCGCTGGTCCTTGGGGTAGGCAGCGATGACGCGACCCTTCGCACCCTTGTCCTTGCCGGCCAGGACGACGACGGTGTCGCCCTTCTTGACCTTCATGGACGGCGTCTTGCTGCTGCTGGCAGCAGCCTTGTTGTTGGCAGCCATGGTCACAGCACCTCCGGTGCGAGCGAGATGATCCGCATGAAGCGCTTGTCGCGCAGCTCGCGGCCCACCGGGCCGAAGATGCGCGTACCGCGCGGGTCGCCGCTGTCGCGGATGATGACCGCGGCGTTCTCGTCGAAGCGGATGTAGGAACCGTCGGGACGACGGCGCTCCTTGACGGTGCGGACGACGACGGCCTTGACCACGTCACCCTTCTTCACGCCGGCGCCGGGCAGGGCGTCCTTGACGGTTCCGACGATCACGTCGCCGATGCCCGCGTAGCGTCGCCCCGAGCCGCCGAGCACCCGGATGCAGAGGATCTCCTTCGCACCGGTGTTGTCGGCGACGCGCAGTCGCGACTCCTGCTGGATCACGTCCAACTCCCAAAAACTTGTGGTGACAGCCGGGCCGGATCGGTGAACCGGCTGTCCGACACCCGCGAGCCGACGCACCGACGGCGTGCGCCGCCGGTGCGTCGAAGCACGGGTACCGGGATGCGGCGCGCATCCGGTGAGAGATGCGATGCGCGCCAGTCGTCCAGAGTACGCGTATCGCTCTGGTCGTGTGCTACGGCCCCGGAGGGCCGTCTCCTGCTGGCCTACTTGGCCTTCTCGATGACCTCGACCAGACGCCACCGCTTGGTGGCCGACGTCGGCCGGGTCTCCATGATCTGCACGCGGTCGCCGATGCCGGCGACGTTCTGGTCGTCGTGCACCTTGAGCTTGTTGGTCCGGCGGATGACCTTGCCGTAGAGGGCGTGCTTCACACGGTCCTCGACCTCGACGACGATGGTCTTCTCCATCTTGTCGCTGACCACGAGGCCCTCGCGGACCTTGCGGTAGCCACGGCCGGCCAGACCGGGGCCCGAGGCCACGGTGCTCGCGGACTGGGGATCGCTCATGCCACACCCTCGTTCGGGGCGACCGAGAGACCCAGCTCGCGCTCGCGCATGATCGTGTAGATCCGGGCGATGTCGCGGCGGACGGTCTGCAGTC
>CADCTN010000036.1 GCA_902805535.1 uncultured Blastococcus sp.
GCGTCGAGGTGGTCGTCCAGCTCGCGGGCGGGCATCCCGAGGGCCTCGCCGTCCAGGCGCGCGGAGATCGCCTCGCGGAACGGGGAGCACGTCATGGTCCATTGGTCGCCGGTGGACCACGTACGGTTCCCGGGCGGGTGAAAGTTCTCCGGCCGGCATCCCGGCCGCGCCCCGCCGACGAAGATCAGGACATGGACGAACTGGACCGCATCGCGACCGACGCCGCCGGGGGCGACCCCCTGGCCGCGGCGGCGCTCGTGCGCGCCACGCAGTCCGACGTCTGGCGGCTGTGCGCGGCGCTCGGCGACGGCCAGAACACCGACGACCTCACCCAGGAGACCTACCTGCGGGCCTTCGGCGCCCTGCACCGCTTCGAGCACCGCTCCTCCGTGCGGACCTGGCTGCTGTCGATCGCCCGCCGGGTCTGCGCCGACGCCGTCCGCTCGCGCCGGCGCCGCCGGCTGACCCTCGTGCGCGACGACGCCGATCTGGAGACCCTGGACCGCACCCGGCCGGGCGACCCCGTCGCCGAGGGCGTGGCGGTGGCCGACCTCCTGCGCGGGCTCGAACCCGACCGGCGGGAGGCCTTCGCGCTCACCCAGCTGCTGGGCCTGTCCTACGCCGAGGCCGCGGAGGTGGCCGGCTGCCCGATCGGCACGATCCGCTCCCGGGTGGCCCGGGCCCGCGCCGACCTGGTCTCCTCCCTCGGCGAGGGGACGGGCGAGGACGGCCGAGGCGACGCAGCTCGCGCCTGAGGCGTGCGCCAGGAGGGGCCGTCCCGGCGGCACCTATGCTGCCGGACGGCCCTGCGTCGTTCCCCGGAGAGGACGCCGTCCGTCCACCCCTCCCGCTACGGAGCCGACGCGTGCGCTTCAGCCTCCAGCAACCTCGACGGCGTCATGCTCGAGGTCGAGGCCACCCGCCGCCGGCGCCGTCGCGGCGATTGCCTACGTCCTCACCGACCTCGTCGTCGGCTGAACCGTGACCGGTGACGCGGCCCCGGCGCCGCTGGCGCTGGGCACGGCACCGGGCCGGTGGCTGGTCGTGGTCACGGTGCTGGCCTCGGGCATGGCGTTCCTCGACGCCACCGCCGTCCAGGTGGCCCTCCCCACGATCGGCCGCGAGTTCGGCTCCTCGCTGTCGGGCCTGCAGTGGACCGTCACCGGCTACACCCTCCCGCTCGCCGCCCTGATCCTGCTCGGCGGCTCGCTGGGTGACCGGTACGGCCGGCGCCGGGTGTTCGTCATCGGCGTCGTCTGGTTCGCCGCCGCGTCGCTGCTGTGCGGCCTGGCGCAGGACACCGGCCAGCTCGTCGCCGCACGCGCCCTCCAGGGCATCGGCGGCGCCCTGCTCACCCCCGGCAGCCTGGCCCTCATCCAGTCGTCGTTCCGGACCACCGACCGGGCCCGTGCGATCGGGCTGTGGTCGGCGCTGGGCGGCATCGCCGGGCTGGTCGGGCCCTTCCTCGGCGGCGTGCTCGTCGACGCGGTGAGCTGGCGGCTGGTCTTCCTGATCAACGTCCCGATCGCCGTCGTGATCGTCGCCGTCGCCGGGCGGCAGGTGCCGGAGAGCCGCAATCGCGGCCTGCACGGGCGCTTCGACCACCTGGGTGCCGTGCTCGGTGCCGCGGCCCTGGGCGGAACCACCTACGCGCTGATCGCCGCCGCCGAGGACCCCGGCCGCCCCGACGTGCCGGCGGGCGCGGTGATCGGCGTGCTGAGCGGGATCGCCTTCGTCGTCCGGGAACGCCGCGCCGCGGACCCGATGCTCCCGCTCGGGGTCTTCGCCGACCGGCAGTTCACCGGGGCCAACGTCGCGACGCTCGCGATCTACGGCGCGCTCGGCGGCGGCGGGCTGTTCCTCGTGCTGCAGCTGCAGACGGTGCTCGGCTACGACGCGACGGCCGCCGGCGCGGCGATGCTCCCGTCGATCCTGGTCATCACCCTGCTCGCACCCGGGTTCGGCGCCCTGGCGCAGCGGATCGGCCCGCGGCTGCCGATGACCGTCGGCCCGCTGGTCGTGGCCACCGGGTCCGTGCTGCTGGCCGGCGTGGACGGCAGCCGGCACTACGCCGTCGAGGTGCTCCCCGGCTCGCTGCTGCAGGGGCTGGGCATGGCCATCACCGTGGCCCCCCTGACCGCGACCGTCCTCGCGGCGGCACCCGACGCGCTCGCCGGGGTGGCGAGCGGGGTGAACAACGCGGTGGCGCGGGCGGCCCAGCTGCTGGCCGTCGCGGCGCTGCCGGTGGCCGTGGGGCTGGGCGGGGACGACTACGCCGACCCGGCCACGCTCACCGACGGCTACCGCATGGCGACGCTGGTCTGCGCGGGTCTGCTCGTGGCCGGCGGTCTCGTGTCGTGGGCGACCATCAGGAACGACGTCCTGCGCGACTGATCTCCGTGTGATGGGCCTGGCGGTCGGCGAGGAGCTTGGCCTCCAGCTCGGGTGGCAGGCCAGGCTCCGCGCGGTGGCCACCCGGGGGCAGCGGCGGCCGCCCCTCGGCGCGCAGCCACGACCAGGTGTCGGCCACCGACTCGTGGAGCGGGCGGGTCCGCAGCCCGCGCTCGCGCGCGGTGGTGGTGTCGACGTCCCAGGTGGTGCGCGCCCCGTCGGCCTGCAGCCACAGCGGGAGGTGGATCCACTCCTCGACGCCGGCGGCGAGCAGCTCGGCATCGGGCACCGGCACCCACTCGGCATCCGACGCCGTCACCTTCCGGCAGGTCTCCAGCAACCCGCCCAGCGTGGTCATCCCGGTCGGCCCGGTCGCGTTCACCGCGCCTCCGCTGCCTCGCTCGGCCATGTCCACCAGCCAGCCGGCGAGGTCGCGGGCGTCGACCAGGCCGATGGGCTGGTCCAGGGCGTCCGCCGGGACGACGACGCGCCCGCCGCGCGAGATGCGCTCGAGCCACCAGCCCAGCCGGTGGATGTTGTCGTACGGGCCGACGATGAGCCCTGCCCGTGCGGTGAGGAAGCCGTCGCCGACCGCCGCGCCGATCACCCGCTCGGCGTAGGCCTTGTTCGGCCCGTACTCGTCGGCGTCGGTGTTCCAGGTCGGCTCGCTCTCCTCCCGCCCGAGCGGCCCGGGCGGCCAGTTGGCGTAGGCGTTCAGGCTGCTGACGAAGGCGTACCCGTGCACCCCGCCGAGGACGGCGGCGGCGTTGGTCGCGGCGGCGCGGCTCTGGCACGAGGTGTCGACGACGAGCTCCGGCGTCCAGCCGTCCAGCGCCTTCGCCAGCGCGGCAGGGTCGTCCCGGTCGCCGTGCAGCGCCCGGGCACCCGCCGGCGGCTCTCCGGAGAGGCCCCGGGTGAAGGTGGCGACCTCGTGCCCGCGCCGCAGTGCAGCGGTGGTCACGTGCCGGCCGAGGAAGTGGGTGCCACCGAGCACGAGGAGTCGCATGCCCCACTCCAGCCGAGCCGCTCCCCCGCCGTCCAGCCGGTTCGCGGCGGGCGTAAGGCTCGTCCCGGACGAGGTCCTTCCTCAGACCGCCCGGCGGTACTCCGGGACCTGCGGCAGCGGTGTGGAGCGTGCCGCCGCCAGGACCATCTGCGGGGACCGCGGCAGGCCGCGGCGCGTGCAGATCCGCAGCGCGCGGGCGCCGGTGAGCACGTCGGTCTCCGGCGGCACGACCAGCAGGTCGGCCCGGCGCGCGCCCCCGGCCCAGATGAGGCAGACGACGCCGTCGTCCATGCTGCGGAAGCCGCCGGCGCGCACCACCCGCCCCTGGACGACGATCTTGCGGGCCACGGGGGCCCAGGCGTCCAGCGCGTAGGTGAACCGCTCCACGCGCACGCCCCGCCGGTCGAGCTCCGCGATCAGCTCCGGCAGCTCGACGGCGAGGTCACGGCTGCGCGGGAACCAGGCGCCGTCGAAGGGCGAGGCCCCGTCGCCGGCGTCGTCCCGAAGACTCACCCGGACATCGATCCCGCCCCGGAAACCGTCCTCCGGAGCCGCTCGGGTGATCGTCGTCATCAGCGCTCGGCCGCCTCTCCCTCGCTCGACCGGTCCGCGGCACACGGACCCGTCAGCAACGTACGTCGAGGTCAGGACGCGTCCGGGCGAGGCGGCGACGGGCGGGTCGCCGCCGTTCGGCTCGTCGTCACGGCGCGTGCGTGCGCGGCCACGAGCCCCTTGGCGGGCGCCGTCCGGTCGTGGACGCGCAACGGCCGAGTGAGCAGTTGCTGCCGCGGGACGCGGCGGGTCGCGAGGGTGTCGCGACCACAAGTGCTCACTCGGCCGTAGGCGACACGAGCGGCGGGACTCAGACGGGCTTGGGCTTGCGGTTCTTGGACTTGCCGCGCTCGGTCTGGTCCAGGACCACCTTGCGGATGCGGACCGTCGCCGGGGTGACCTCGACGCACTCGTCCTCGGCGCAGAACTCCAGCGCCTGCTCCAGGTTCAGGATCCGCGGCGGGATGAGCCGCTCCAGCTCCTCGGAGGTGGACTTGCGCATGTTGGTGAGCTTCTTCTCCTTGGTGATGTTCACGTCCATGTCGTCCGGACGGGAGTTCTCACCGACGATCATGCCCTCGTAGACCTCGGTGCCCGGCTGCACCATCAGGGAGCCGCGCTCCTGCAGCGAGAACATCGAGTAGGTCGTCGCCACGCCCTGGCGGTCGGCCACGAGCGAACCGGTCGGGCGGGCGCGCATGTCGCCCAGCCACGGCTCGTAGCCCTCGAGGTTGTGGTTGAGGACGCCGGTGCCGCGGGTCTCGGTGAGGAACTCGGTGCGGAACCCGATCAGGCCACGCGACGGGACGATGTACTCCATCCGCGCCCAGCCGGTGTCGTGGTGCACCAGGTTCTCCAGGCGGGCGCGGCGGACCGCCAGCGCCTGGGTCAGGGTGCCGACGTACTCGCCCGGGGTGTCGATGGTGACCCGCTCGACCGGCTCGTGCAGCTTGCCGTCGATCTCCTTGGTGACGACGGTCGGCCGGCCGACGGTGAGCTCGAACTCCTCGCGTCGCAGCTGCTCGACGAGGATGGCCAGCGCCAGCTCGCCGCGGCCCTGCATCTCCCAGGTGTCGGGACGGTCGGTGGGCAGCATGCGCACCGACACGTTGCCGACCAGCTCCTGGTCGAGCCGGTTCTTGATGAGACGGGCGGTCAGCTTCTTGCCCGACTTGCCCGACAGGGGCGCGGTGTTGATCCCGATGGTGATCGAGATGGAGGGCTCGTCGACGGTGATCGCCGGCAGCGGACGCGGGTCGTTCGGGTCGGCGAGGGTGTCGCCGATCATGATCTCCTCGATGCCGGCGATGGCGATCAGGTCGCCGGGGCCGGCGCTGTCGGCCGGGGTGCGGGTGAGGCCCTCGGTGACCAGCAGCTCGGTGATCTTGACGTTCTTGATGCTGCCGTCGGCCTTGCACCAGGCGACCTGCTGGCCCCGCTTCATCTCACCGGAGTGGATGCGCAGCAGCGCCAGGCGGCCGAGGAACGGCGAGGCGTCGAGGTTGGTGACCTGCGCGCGCAGCGGCTCCTCGGCGTCGTAGACCGGCGCCGGGACGGTGTCCAGCAGGGTCTTCACCAGCGGGCCGAGGTCGGGGCTGTCGGGAACGGTGCCGTTCTCGGGCTTGGTCAGCGACGCCTGACCGGTGCGGCCGTTGCAGTAGACGATCGGGAACTCCAGCGTCTCCGCGGGCAGGCCGGCGTCCTCGAGCAGCTCGAGGAAGAGCTCGTAGGTCTCGTCGACGACCTCTTCGATCCGGGCGTCGTGCCGGTCGGTCTTGTTGACCGCGAGGATGACCGGCATCCCCTTGGCCAGCGCCTTGCGCAGCACGAAGCGGGTCTGCGGGAGCGGGCCCTCGGAGGCGTCGACCAGCAGGACGACGCCGTCGACCATGGACAGCGCCCGCTCGACCTCGCCACCGAAGTCGGCGTGGCCCGGGGTGTCGACGATGTTGACGACGACGGGGTTGCCGTTCTCGTCGGCGAGGTGGATCGCGGTGTTCTTGGCCAGGATGGTGATGCCGCGCTCGCGCTCGAGGTCCATCGAGTCCATCACGCGGTCCTGCGTGGAGTCGTTGTCGGTCCCCTCGCCCTTGGCGCGCCCGAGGGCGCCGGCCTGGCGGAGGAGGGCGTCGACCAGGGTGGTCTTGCCGTGGTCGACGTGGGCGATGATCGCCACGTTGCGCAGGTCGTCACGGGTGGGCATGCGAAAAAGCACCTCAGGAAGTCATTCGGGGATTCGGCGCTCTGATGCGCCCGTCACCTCTGTAACGGTCGCCAGCCCGGCGACCTTCCCATGGTAGTGGAAGGACCTCGGTCCCCTCATCCCTCGCAAGCTCGGGACGAGCCTCTGGACCGAGGCCGTTCCAGTACCTCAGGCGCGGTCGGCCACCGCGAAGGTCACCCCCGCGGCGCTGAGGGTGACCAGACTCACCGCCAGCCAGGCCGGCATACCCACCCCGATCGCGAGCACGTGGGCCAGCACGAAGGCGCCGACGTAGAGGGCGGCGAGCGCCACGGCGGTGCCCGTCCCGCTCCGTCGGAGCCACAGCGCACCGGCCGCGAGGCCGGCCGCGGCGAAGACGGCGCCACCCAGCGCCCGGATGCCGGTGCCCTGCGCGATGCCGAAGCCCGCGGCCAGGCCGACGGCGACGAGGACGGCGGAGGGGAAGCGGGTTCTGGCGAGGGTCGCGGTCGACATGTCGACCAGTCTCCTCGTCGCCGTGTCCCCTCGTCGCCGTGTCTCCTCGTCGCCGTGTCTCCTCGTCGCCGTGTCTCCTCGTCGCCGCCGGACCCGACGAGGGGCCCCGCCGTGTGCCCGGGGCCCCTCGTGCGGTCCTTCGTCAGCTGATGTCGGCGATGATCGTCTTCAGCTCGGTGTAGTCGTCGAGCCCGAAGGACCCGAGCTCCCGGCCCCAGCCGGACTCCTTGAACCCGCCGCGCGGCAGCACCACGTCGTCGGCGTGCCAGGTGTTCAGCCACACGGTGCCGGCCCGCAGGGCGGCGCCGGCCCGGTGCGCCCGGCCGGCGTCGCGACTCCACACGCCGGCCGCCAACCCGTAGCGGGTGTGGTTGGCCAGCCGGAAGACCTCCTCCTCCGTGTCGAACGGCGTCGCCGTGACCACGGGCCCGAAGACCTCCAGCTGCTGGATCGCCGCGTTCTCCTCCACCCCGGTGAGCAGCGTGGGCTGCATGAAGAAGCCGCCGTCGCGGCCGCGGGCGCCGCCGGCGACGGCGACGGCGCCTTCGGACATGCTGCGCTCGACATGGCCGAGGACCATCGCCTGCTGTTCGGCGGTGATCAGCGGACCCATGTCGGTCGAGGGGTCGAGGCCGTTGCCGATGGTCATGCCGCGGGCGATCTCGGCGATGGACTCGATCACCTCGTCGAACACGTCGCGCTGGACGTAGAGCCGCGATCCGTTGACGCAGCACTGGCCCTGGTTGAAGAAGCCGGCGTGCGCCGAGCCGATGGCGGCGGCCTTCAGGTCGGCGTCGGCGAAGATGATGTTGGGCGCCTTGCCGCCGAGCTCGAGAGACACCTTCTTCAGGTTGCCCGCGGCGGCGGTGACGATGCGCTTGCCGACCTCGGTCGACCCGGTGAACGCGACCTTGTCGACGTCGGGGTGGGCGACGATGGCCGCCCCGGCGTCGCCGAAACCGGTGACGATGTTGAGGACGCCGGTCGGGAGCCCGGCCTCGAGGAGCAGCTCACCCAGGCGCAGCGCGGTCAGCGGCGTCTGCTCGGCAGGCTTGAGCACCACCGTGTTGCCGGCGGTCAGCGACGGGATCACCTTGAAGCACGCCATGGTCAGCGGGAAGTTCCAGGGGACGATCGCACCGACGACGCCCACGGGCTCCCGGACCGTGTAGGCGAGGTAGGTGCGGTCCTCGTTGGACATCGGGATGGTGGTGCCCTCGATCTTCGTGGCCCAGCCCGCGAAGTAACGGAACAGCTCCGCGGCGACGCCGACGTCCCCGGCGGCGCTCGCGAGGGGCTTGCCGTTGTCGAGCGTCTCCAGCTGCGCGAGCTCCTCGGCGTGGGCGTCGATCAGCTCGGCGGTGCGCCAGAGCAGGCGGGCCCGCTGGCGGGGCGTCGTCCGGCGCCAGGCCGAGCCCGGCTCGAAGGCGGCGCGTGCCGCGGCGACGGCGCGGTCGACGTCGGCCGCGTCGGCGTGCGGCACGCTGGTGAGGACCTTGCCGGTGGCGGGGTCGAGGGTGTCGAAGGTGCGGCCGGACGAGGCCGGCACCCAGTCGCCGCCGATCAGCATCCGCTTGTCGCCGGCGAGGAACGCCGAGACGGCGGGCAGCAGATCGGGGCGGGGCGGGGTGGTCGTGGTCATGATGTCCTCTGTCGGTCTCGATGCTGGCTGGGGCATGCGTGGAAGGTGTGCTTCGGGCGATGGCGACGAGCCGCCGGTGCTCGGGACAGGGCGGTCATTTCAGGACGTCGAGCTTGGCTCGATCGATGGTCAGGGCGACCGCGCCGATGATGAGGACGCCGTAGATGATCGACTCGAAGCCGGCGTCGACCCCTACCAGGGACAGGCCGACGCGCAGGACGATCACGATGAGGGCGCCGACCACCGTCCGGCCGATGCCGCCGAGCCCCCCGGTGATGGCGGTACCGCCGACGACCACCGCCGCCACGGCGGGCAGGAGCAGAGTGGCGCCCAGGGTCGGGGCGCCGCTGAAGGTCCGCGCGACGAGCAGCACGCCGGCCAGACCGGCGCATGCGCCCGATGCGGTGAAGGCCGCTACCTTGACCGCGCCCACCGGGATGCCGGACAGGCGGGCTGCCTGCTCGGCGTGGCCGACCGCCCGTACCCATCGGCCGGCGGGCGTCAGGCGCAGCACCGCCCCGAGCACGACGACGACGGCGAGGGCGATCAGCACCGCGCTCGGGATGCCGGCCACGTCCGTGAAGGCCCACTGGATCGCGCCGATGTCGGTGACGGGCACCGTCCTGGCCCCTGAGATCACCAGCGCGATGCCGGACCAGAGGGCCAGGCCGCCCAGGGTGACGATGAACGAGTTCACCTTCGCCGTGACGTGCACGAGCCCCTGGACGGCGCCGGCGAGACCGCCGACGGCGACGACGGCCACGGCCGCGGCCGGCCCGAGGGACGGGATCCACATCGCGAACAGGACCGACGACAGCGCGGCGAGAGCCGCGATCGATAGGTCGATACCGCCGCAGAGGATGACCAGGGTGGCCCCGATGGCGAGAACCATCAGGGGGGCGGCGCTGTCGGCGAGGGCCAGCAGGCCGTCGGCGGTGAGCAGGTCGGAGTTGCGGGTGGAGAGGGTCAGCAGGAGCAGCACCAGCACGACGGTCGGCATGATGAGCAGCGCCAGATCCCGCCGCGAGCGCCCGGGCGCCCGGGGCCCGGGCCCGCCGTCCTCCCGCGGTGGGGTCGGCTCGGTCGCTGTGTCGGTGTGGGTACCGGTCACACCATCGCCTCCATGATCGCGACGGGGTCGGGCTTGGCCCCGCGGGGAGCGTCGAGGCAGGCGGTGACCTGCCCGTCCTTCATCACCAGGACGCGGTGGCTCATCGCCAGCGCCTCCTCGAGGGTGTCCGACAGCAGCAGGACGGCGCAGCCGGAGGCGGCCAGCTCACGGATCAGCTCGTAGACCTCCGACTTCGCCCCCACGTCCAGGCCGCGGGTCGGGTGGTCGAGGATCAGCAGGCGCAGATGGTCGGAGATCATCCAGCGAGCCAGCACGACCTTCTGCTGGTTGCCGCCGGACAGGGTGCCGATCCTCGTGTCGCCGGAGGGCGTGCGGATGCCCAGGCGGCTCACCCACTTGTCCACCAGGTCGTGCTCGCGGCGGCCGTCGATCATCGGGCCGCGGCAGACCGCTCCGACGTGGGCCATCGAGAGGTTCTCCTTGACCGACATGGCGCTGACGACGCCCTCCGTGCGCCGCTCGGACGGGACGTAGCCGATGCCGGCGAGGACGGCACCGCGCGGGGAGTCCAGTTTCACGCGCTTGCCGTCGAGGAGGACCTGGCCCCGGGCACGGGGCACTGCCCCGAAGAGTGCGCGGCACAGCTCCTCGCGACCGGATCCCTGGACGCCGGCGACACCGAGCACCTCGCCGACGTGGATCTCGAAGGACACCTTGTCGCACCCGGCGGTCTGCAGGTCGCGGACCGACAGCCGCACCTCGCCGGCCGCCTCCTGCTGGGCGTCGTCGTGGTAGTGGCTGTGCGTCGACTCGCGCCCGATGAGCAGGTGGTGCAGGTCGGTGGCGTCGACCTCGGCCGGGTTCACCTCGGCGACGACGCGGCCGTTGCGCAGGACGTAGACCCGGTCGGAGATCTCCAGCACCTCGTCGAGGCGGTGCGAGACGAACACCACCGACGCGCGCTCGCGCAGGCGGCGAACCTGGGCGAAGAGTGTCTCGACCTCGTCCCGCTCCAGGACGCTGGTGGGCTCGTCGAGCAGCACGACCGGCTCGTGGGCGGTGCGTTCCTCCAGGGCGAGAACCTTCGCGACCTCGACCATCTGGCGCTGGGCGAAGGTCAGGCTGTCGGTGCGGGCGCGCGGGGAGACCGCCGAGCCGATCTTGTCCAGCTGTACCTGCGCCAGCTCGGCCATGCGCTTCCACCGGAAGAGCCCGCCGCGGACACCTGCCCCCTCGGAACCGAGCATGATGTTCTCGGCGACGGTGATGTTGGGGACCAGCGACTGCTCCTGGAACACCATGCCGATGCCCACGGAGGCGGCATGCGCGACGCCGCGCAGCCGGACCGTCTCACCGCGGACGGCGATGGAGCCCGCGTCGGGCCGGGCCAGCCCGACGAGCGACTTCAGCAGGGTCGACTTGCCGGCACCGTTCTCGCCGATGAGTCCGACGACCTCGTGCGGACGCACCTCCAGGTCCATGCCGTCGAGCGCGAGCACCCCGGGATAGCGCTTGGTCAGGCCGCGGACGGCCAGAACCGGCGCCGGTGTCGACGTGCCGGTGTCGTCGTCCATCTCGCGCCTCGTCACGTGACCGGTCACTTGACTACCCCCAGGCGATGACGCACGGGCCAGACGGCGACGGCGACCGCGAGGACGACGATGACGCCTTGGACGGCTTGTTGGACGTAGGGGCTGACACCGGTGAGGATCAGGCCGTTGGCGAGGACGGTGAGCGCCACCACCCCGATCATCGACTGCAGGACCCCACCGCGGCCGCCCGACAGGAGGGTTCCGCCGATCACCGCCGCGGTGATGGCGGCGAAGTCGAGGCCGGCACCGGCTTCGACGACCCCCGACCCCAGGCGAGCGGTCACCATCACGGCACCGAGCCCGTAGAAGGCACCGGCCACCCCGAAGGCCAGGGCCTTGTACCGGGCGACGGAGACGCCGGACAGGGCGACGATGTCCTCGCCGCCTCCGATGGCCGCGGCGTAGCGCCCGACCCGGGTCCAACGCTGGATCGCCCAGCCGGTCGCGACGGCCGCCACGGCGATGAGGCTCATCAGCGTGAATCCGCCGATCCGGCTGGTGGCCCACGCGTTCAGGTTCTCGTCGAGGACCACGGGCCGGCTGCCGCCGAACAGGATGGTGGCGATGCCGATGCCGATCGCCGACATCCCGAGCGTGGTCATGAACGTCGGTATGCGCAGCCGGGTCGAGAGCACTCCGGAGAGCAACCCGAACATCGCACCCAGACCGATGGTGAGGCCGACCCCGAGCAGCCCGAGGTCGTTGTCGTTGCGCGAGTTGGCGACCAGCAGCGAGACCGTCATGGCGCAGGCACCGATGACACCGGGGAGGCTCAGGTCGATGGCGCCGAGCAGTAGCACGAAGGTGATTCCGGTCGCCAGGACGGCGAGCACCGCCGCCGCGTCGATGATCTGCTGCAGGTTTCCCAGCGTGCGGAACTGCGGGCTGATGGCCGCGAAGACCACCACCAGCACGCCCAGGGCGATCAGCGATGCCCAGGTCTGCACGACGTCGGCGTTGCGCGAGACGCGGGCCCGGCCGGGCAGCGCGGTCGACGCCGCGGTGCCGTTCCCCTTGTCGCCGTCCCCGCCGGCCCCCGGCGCCGGCGCCCCTGCGAGGGGCGCCGGCTCCAGGGACCGGGGCGGGGCGTGCGGTGTGGCGTCAGCAGCCATCAGGACGCGGCGATCGGCCCGGTCGCGCGGCTGAACAGGTTGTCGCAGGAGAGCTCCTCGACATCGACAGAGGACTCGGTGAACTCCGCCACGTTGTCCTCTTCGATGAGGAACTGCTCGGCGAAGAACGCTCGGTCGTCCGGGTCGATGTCGGCGACGTCGATCTCGCCCGTGGCCGCGCAGTAGCCCATGGCCAGACCCACGGCGCCCTGCCACGGACCGTCGCTGGACACTGTCGCCGTCATCGTGCCGGCCTCGATGGCCTCGAGGGCCTCGGGCACCGCGTCGATGCCCACGACCGCGACGTCCGTCCGGCCTGCCGCCTCCAGCGCCTGGAGGGCACCGAGGGCCATGTCGTCGTTGGCCGCCCAGATGCCGCGCACCTCGTCGCCGTACTGGGTGAGCAGGGTGCGGGTGACCTCGAGCGCCGTCGCGCGGTCGAAGTCCGCGGTCTGGTCATCCAGCAGGGTGATGTCGGGGTTCTCCTCGAGTGCCTGCTCCAGGCCCGCGAACCGGTCCTGCGCCGCCGCGGTGTCGAGGATGCCCTGCAGGGCGATGATCCCGCCGCTGCCGCCCATCTGCTCGAACATCGCCTCGGCGATCTGGCGGCCCGACTCGACGCCGTCGTAGGTCAGGTGGGCGACCCAGCGGTCGTACTCGGTGACGTCGAGGTCGGCCGGCTTGTTCCACTGGGTGACCAGCCACGCGTCGGCCGCGTCGGCAGCGGCGACGATCGGGGTCGTGTCGCTGTCGCCGTTGGGCAGCGCGTTGATCACGGTGCAGGAGGCCTCCCCGGAGGCGAGCACCTGGCGAACCTGCTCCTGCTGCTGCTGGGAGTCCCCGTCGTAGGTCAGCTGCTGCTGCTCGAGTCCGACGGACTCGGCGAAGGCGTCGCCGCCCTCGAGCCACGACGCCTCGTAGGGGTTGGTCTGGTTGCGGACCTGCCCGACGAGGACGACGTCCTCGGGCGCACACGCCCCACTCCCCGAGCCCTCCCCTGCTGCCTCGGTGTCGGTGTCGCTGCCACCGCAGGCGGACAGCACGAGCGCCGTGCAGACGCTGCCGACCAGTGCGGTGCCGCGCAGGCGGCTCATCCTTGCTGCCATGACGGGTCATCTCCTCTGCTGAGCGGTGACCAGGGAGCCGGTGCTCCTCGGTCGGACTTCTCCCTCGGTCGGCCCACTACCTGGCCATCCATCCCCCGTCGACCACGAGCACGTGCCCGTTGACGTAGTCAGCGGCGGGCGACGCCAGGAAGACGGCGGCGCCCACGAGGTCCTCGGGGCGTCCCCAGCGCCCTGCCGGTATCCGGTCGTCGATGCCGCGTCGCCGCTGGGCGTCCTCGCGGAGGGGGGCGGTGTTGTCGGTCTCGATGTAGCCGGGGGCGATCGCGTTGACCTGGACGCCGGCGGGGGCCCACTCGTTGGCCAGCGCCCGCGTCAGCCCGGCGACGGCGTGCTTGCTGGCCGCGTAGGAGGCCACGCGCACCCCGCCCTGGAACGACAGCAGGCTCGCGACGTTGATGACCTTGCCGGTGCCGCGCGCCAGCATCGGGGCGGCCACTGCCCTGGTGAGCTGGAAGAGCGAGGTGAGGTTGACGTCCACGACCGCGCTCCACGCGGCCAGGTCGACGTCCACGGCGTCCTCGCGCGTGATCGTCCCGGCGTTGTTGACCAGGACGTCGACCGGTCCCGGGAGGCGGTCGAGCAGGTCGGCGCCGATGTCGGCGGGGCGGGACAGGTCGAGATCGACCGCGGTCGCGGGCGCTCCGGCGTCCGCCAGCGTCTTGAGGGTGTCGTCACTGCTGCCCGGCCGGCCGGCCAGCACGATCTCCGCGCCCGCGGCGGCGAGGCCCAGGGCCAGCGCCCGTCCGATGCCGCGCCCGGCGCCGGTGACCAGGGCTCGCCGACCGGCGAGGGAGAAGGCCTGCAGACCGGCGGCGGATGGGGCGCTCACAGCGCCTCCAGCGGTACCGGGTCCAGATCGGTGTACTCGGTGTTCTCCCCCGCCATGGCCCAGATGAAGGCGTAGGACCCGGTCGCGGCGCCGGCGTGCACCGACCACGACGGATTGATGACCGCCTCGCCGTCGTCGAGCCACACGTGCCGGGTGCGGCCCGGCTCGCCCAGCACGTGCAGGACTCGCGCGCCCGGCTGCAGGCCGGTGTAGCAGTAGATCTCGGTACGGCGGTCGTGCAGATGCGGGGGCATCGTGTTCCAGACCGACCCGTCGGCCACGACGGTCACGCCGATCTGCAGCTGGCAGGACGGGTGCCCGCCGGGTCCCCACACGTAGCGGTACAGGCTGCGGCGGTTGGCGCCGGCCTGGTCCCCCAGTTCCACCGGCTCGACCTCGTCGAGGCGGAAGACGGCCACCTCGCCGTCCGCGTGGGCGGTGGCCGACACCAGGTAGAAGCGGGCGCCCTCGCCGCGGAACCCCACGTCGTGACCACGCGGCACGTACATGCCGTCCAGCCGGCCGAGCCGGTGGGCGTCACCGTCGACGAGCACCTCGCCGTCCTCGCCGAGGTTGATGACGCCCAGCTCGCGGTGGGCGAGGAAGGGACCCTCGCCGACCGGGTCGCCCCCGCCCAGGGTGAGCACGTCCCCGCCGACCGGGACGGCGCCGGCGACGATCATGCGGTCGTGGTGGGTGTAGGTCCCGCCGACCCTGCCGGGGGTGAACAGGCCGGAGACGACGAAGCGGGCGCGCAGGTCCTCGGTCGTGGCGGTCTCGACGGAGCCGGGGGCGGTGGCGTGGCGGACGTCGAGCGTCGTCCGGTTCTCGACGGTCACGAGGGAACTCCCGAGGGGCGTGGCAGGTGGGTGACCGGCCGGTGGATGGGCGGGTGGGGGCCGGCCAGTGCTGCGGCGGTGGCGGCCAGGGCTGTCACGGCGTCCACGCCACCCGCGGAGTGCGCCGCGTCCAGCTCGCTGCCGATGGCGACGGCGAGGGCGCCGGCGTCGAGCCAGGCCGGGACGTCGGCGACGCCGATGCCGCCCGAGGGCAGCAGCGGCACCTGGGGCAGGACCGCGCGGACGGACCTGAGGAAGGACAGGCCCAGGCCGCCGGCAGGGAAGACCTTCACGACGGGGGCGCCGAGCCGTGCGCCGAGCGCGATCTCGCTGGGCGTCGCCGCACCGGGGATGAACGGCACCGCCGTGACGGTCGCGGCGGCCATGACGTCGGGGTCGGTGGCCGGCGAGACCAGGAACCGCGCGCCGGCGTCGACCACGGCGTGGACCTGGTCGGCGCCGAGCACCGTGCCGGCGCCGACCAGCACGCCGTCGGGGGCGTCGCCGGCGAGGTCGGAGAGGAGCGCGCAGGCATCGGGGGTGGTCAGCGTGATCTCGATCAGGCCGAGCCCGCCGGCGATGCACGCGCGGGCGATCTCGCGGGCCGCGTCGGCGTCGTGATGGCGCACGACGGCCACCACCCGGTGCCGGTCGAGCGCGCCCACGATCGACGCGGCGGCCGTCGCCGCTGCGTCGATCATCGCGCCACCCCCGGGCGCGGGCCCGCCTCGGCGGCCAGCTCGGCGGCCAGCTCGGCGGCGAGCGGCAGTCCCTCGTAGTCGCCGAGGTGGCCCACCACCCGCCCGGCGACCCAGGCGCCGATGCCGAGCCGGGTCTGGACGTCGGCGCCGGTGAGCACGCCGTGCAGGTAGCCGACGGCGAAGCCGTCGCCGGCGCCGACCGGATCCGCGACGACGACGGGGGACGGCTCGACCTCGGCGGCGAGCTGCCCGTCCACGAACGCCCTCGCGCCCCCGCGCGGGCCCTTCACCACGACCGTCGGCGCCGCCAGGCCGCACGCGTAGTCGTGCACGGCGGCTTCCTCGGCGGATCGGGCGCAGACCACGGCGTCGGACCAGCTGAGCAGGATGTGGTCGGCCAGCGGCGCCAGGTCGTGGAACTGCCCCACCAGCTCCTCGGGGGTGCCCATCTTGTGCCGGAAGTTGGCGTCCAGCGACACCGTGACGCCGGCTGCCCGGGCGGCGGTCGCGGCCGCCAGAGCGGCCTTGCGCGGTCCCTGCCCCAACGCCAGGGTCACCCCGGTCACGTGCAGGACCCGAGCGCGGGAGACCAGGTCCACGTCGACGTCGGAGGCCTCCAGGGCCGATCCGGCGCTCATGGTGCGGTGGTAGTAGACCGAGACGCGGGAGTCCCAGCGCTCCTTGAGCAGCAGGCCCGTGGGCCGCGAGACGTCACGCACCAGGCGGGTGACGTCGACGCCCTCGCCGCGCAGGGTCCGCTCGACCTCCCGGCCGAACGGATCGTCCCCGACCCGTCCGATGAAGGCGGTCCGGTGGCCCAGCCGGGCCAGGCCGATCACGGTGTTGCTCTCGGCGCCGCCGACGGACTTGGTGAGCGTGCGCGCCGACTCGATGCGCCCTCCGCCGCTGTCGAGGCCGATCAGTGCCTCGCCGAGCGTCGCCACGTCCAGGTCCACCGCTGCATCCCTCCGGGCCGTCTCCACGGGTGTTCACATATGCGAACTGCGTCCGCGTAGGTGATCGCGGTCACTCAACCAATGCCGCCGGAGGCTGTCAAGTATGTGAACGCTGTCTGCTAACTTGGACGGCATGGTGGCCGAGCTCGACATCGCCAGCCGGGCGGATCAGATAGCGGCGGATGAGCCGAGCGACGTCAGAGACGGCGCGGGGGACGAGTTCCGGCCGGTGAAGTCCGCGGCCCGCGTGCTCGAGGTCCTCGAGGCGCTCGCGACCGACGGCCCGCTCACCCTCCGGGACCTCGCGACGCTGCTCCAGGTGCCCAAGAGCAGCATGCATGCGCTGCTGCGCACGATGCAGTGGCGCGGCTGGCTGGAGACCGACGCCACCGGGACCCTCTACGGCCTCGGCGTCCGGTCACTGCTCGCCGGTTCGGCCTACGTCGACAGCGACGCCGTCGTGCGCCAGACCGCACCGGCGCTGGATCAGCTGGCCCAGCAGACCGGCGAGACGGTGCACCTGGGTCGCCTCGAAGGGGGCGACGTCGTCTACCTCGCCAAGCGCGAGTCGACCCATCCGCTGCGGCTGTTCTCCTCGGTCGGGCGGCGCCTGCCGGCCCATTCCGTCGCCCTCGGCAAGGCGTTGCTCGCCGAGATGACACCCGACGCGGCGCTCGCCTGCCTGCCGGCGCAGCTGCCGGCCATGACGCCGAAGACGATCACCGATCCGGCGCGGCTGCTCGACGACCTCGACCAGATCCGGCGGGTCGGCTACGCGGTCGACGACGAGGAGTCCGCGTCGGACCTGCGTTGCTTCGGCGTCGCGCTGCGGCAGCGGGCGGGCACGCGCGACGCGATCAGCATCTCCGTTCCGGTGGTGCGCCTGGACGAACGGCGCGAGCAGGAGATCGTCGCGCTGCTCCTGCAGGCCAGCGCCGCATTCAGCCACTGACCCCACCGGCTCCACCCCACGAAGGGACCGTCATGCCCAACATCACCGTCGAACTGCTCCGTGGCCGGAGCGTGGAGCAGCGCCGCGCGTTCGCGCAGGCCGTCGCCGACAGCGCCGTTGAGCTGCTCGGCGCCCGGCGCCAGGACGTCCGCATGGTGTTCACCGAGATCACGCCCGATGTCGTGGCCAACGGCGGCGTGCTCGCCAGCGAGGACGACAGCCGCGCCGGGGTGGTGGCAGCCCTCGCCCACGAGGCCTGAACTGCAGGCGGGCCGCGGACGCACCGAGAGCCCCGGACGACGGTACGTCCGGGGCTCTCGGGTGTCTGCTCGCCCGGTGACCCGGGCCTGCGCGAGAAGGATCAGGCGGTGCGGAGCACGGCCTCGATCTCGAGCTCGACAGTGATCTTGTCGCCGACGACCACGCCGCCGCCGTCCATCGGCATGTCGATGTCGACGCCGTAGGCCTTGCGGGAGATCTCGGTCTTGGCGGAGAAGCCGGCGCGCGTGCCGCCGTAGGCGTCCGGGCCGAAGCCGTTGAGCTCCAGGTGCAGGACGACCGGCAGCGCGGTGCCCTTGATCGTCAGGTCGCCGGTCACCTTCCAGTCGTCACCGTGCGGCTCGACCAGCGTCGACCGGAACGTCATCGAGGTGTGGTTGCCGACGTCGAAGAAGTCGGCGGACTTGATGTGCGCGTCGCGCTGCTCCTGACGGGTGTCGATCGAGTCCATGTCGACGGTGGCCGTGACGGTGGACTGCGCCGGGTCGGCGGCGGTGACGATCTCGCCGGAGAACTGGCGGAAGTAGCCGCGGACCTTGCTCACCATCATGTGCCGGACGGAGAAGCCGACGGTGGAGTGCACGGGGTCGATGTCCCACGTGCCGAGGACGTAGCCGGGGATCTGGATGGTGCTGCTCATGGCGCTCTCCCAATTGGTTGAAGCTCTGACTGTCTCGCCGGGCCACAGCGTAGTTGAGGGCTTGAACATTCCGCCAGTACCCTGGGCGTGTGAGCACGGACCTGTCGCACGCCTCCCCTGCCGCCGCCGACCCTGCTGCCGACCCTGCTGCCGCCGACCCTGTTGCGGCCCCTCGCTGGCTCGATGCCGACGAGCAGCGCACCTGGCGGGCCTGGCTGCTGAGCACCCAGCTGCTGCAGGACCGGCTCGACCGCGAGCTCACCTCCCGGACCGGCATCTCCTCGACCTACTACGAGATCCTGGTGCAGCTGTCCGAGATCCCCGGACGCGAGATGCGGATGAGCCAGCTGGCCGAGCGGTGCCTGTCCTCGCGCAGCCGGCTGTCCCATGCGGTGTCCCGGCTGGAGGAGCGCGGCTGGGTGCGCCGACAGGTGTGCCCCGATGACGGCCGCGGCCAGCTCGCCGTGCTCACCGAGGTGGGCCTCGCCGCCATGGAGGCGGCCGCGCCGGTGCACGTGGAGAGCGTGCGGGCGGCCATGTTCGACCAGCTGAGCCCCGCGCAGCAGGCCGCCCTGCAGGACGTCGGCGAGACGCTGGTGCGCTCGCTCGGCGGGCCGCCGGCCGGCACCCCGGTGCACTGCCCGGCCGGCGGTCCCGCCTCCTGAGCCGACCGTCCCCGGTCAGGCGGCCGCCGGCTCCGCCCCGTCCAGGAACAGCGCACGGGTGACGACGCCGGTGTCCGGGTTGTCGGTGAACATCCCGTCGATGCCGGCGGCCCAGAACACCAGCTGCTCCTCGATGGCCCGGCCGTAGTCGTCGGGCGCCGCGCCCTCGCGCAGGTCGGTCGGCAGGAAGGTGTTCTCGTTGCGGAACGTGTACGGGTGCACCAGCAGGTCGACCGCGTGCGCGTCGTCCACCAGCGAGGTGGGCTCCCCCAGCGTGCCGTCGGCCAGCCGCGGGATCACCTGCCCCTTCTCCGGGCCGATGCCGGCGGCGTACTCCGCGATCTCGGCCAGCCCCTCGGGCGTCGTGAGGTCGGCGTAGCTGCGGGGGTCCCCGGCGGCGACCAGGTCGTAGGGCGCCCCGCCGGCCGACAGCAGCTGCACCAGCGGCACCCGGACCCCGTCCTCGGCCAGCTCGATCAGGTTGGTCGTCTCGAAGGACTGCACGAACACCGGCGAGCGGCGCCGGTCCAGCCCGGCCTCGTCGAGGTCGGCCAGCAGCGGCTCCTCCAGCGACAGGCCGATGCCGTCGAAGTAGGTGGGGTGCTTGGTCTCGACGTAGACCCCGATCTCCCGGTCGAGCTCCTCGCTGAGCCGGTCGCGCAGCTCGAGCACCTCGTCCAGCGTCGGCACCTGGTACAGCCCGTCGTACAGGGTGTTCTCCTCCCGCACCTGCGGCAGCCGCTCGACCGCGCGCAGGGTCTGCAGCTCCGCCAGCGTGAAGTCCTCGGTGAACCAGCCCTCCAGCGGCATGCCGTCGATCAGCTTGGTGGTGCGCCGGTCGGCGAACTCGGGGCGGTCGGCGACGTCCGTCGTCCCGGAGATCTCGTTCTCGTGCCGGGCGACCAGGACGCCGTCGGAGGTGCTCACGACGTCGGGCTCGATGTAGTCGGCGCCCATCCGCGCGGCGAGCTCGTAGGAGGCGAGGGTGTGCTCGGGCCGGTAGCCCGACGCGCCGCGGTGGCCGATGACGAGCAGCTCGTCGCCGGCGTCCACCCCGCCACCACCCCCGGTCCGGGCGAGGCCGGAGGACGGCAGGGCGAGGGAGAGCGGGACGGCCAGCGCGAGCGCGGTGACGCCGGCGGTCAACCTGGAGGACGTGCGCACAGTGGGCTCCTCGGGGGCTCGGACGACGACCCTCGCCACCGGCCCTGGCCCGATCCCACGGGCCGCCGCTGCACGGTGCGGGCACAGCGGACGAACAGCAGGTGACCGGTTGCGTGCCCACGCCGGCGGGTTACCTGGCAGGCACGCTACGTGACGGGTCAGTCGCGGACGTCGTCCGGCCGGCCGGGCCAGCGGGCGACACCGGCCACCGTGCCGTCGCCGAGCGGGCCGGTGAACCGGGCCGGGCGCCTCTCCAGGAACGAGCGCACGCCCTCCGCGGCGTCCGGGCCGGCGCCCACGTCGAGCAGCGCGTGCGACTCCGCGCGGTGGGCGTCCCAGGGCGAGGGCGCGCCGAGCATCCCCCAGAGCAGCTGCCGCGCCGCCGCCACCGACACCCCGGAGGTGTTGTCGGCGATCTCGCGGGCCAGGCCGTGGGCGGTGTCCAGCAGCTCGGCGTCGGGGACGACCCGGGACACCAGCCGGCCGGCCAGCGCCTCCTGCGCGCCGAACACCCGGCCGGTGGCGACCCACTCCATCGCCTGGCTGATGCCGACCACCCGGGGCAGGAACCAGCTCGACGCCGCCTCCTGCACGATGCCGCGCCGGGCGAAGACGAACCCGAACCGGGCCGACTCGGCGGCGATCCGGACGTCCATCGGCAGCACCAGGGTCGAGCCGATGCCGACCGCGGCGCCGTGGACCGCGGCGACCACCGGCTTGCGCAGCTCGGCGAAGGGCAGCGAGGCGACCCCGCCCCAGTCGCGCGGGACGCCGTCGATCGTGCCCGCCCGCGGAGCCCGCCCGGCGTGCGATCGGGCGTCGAAGGTGTCCGGGCCGCCGGAGAGGTCCGCCCCGACGCAGAAGTCGGGGCCGGCACCGGTCACCACCACGACCCGGACGGCGTCGTCGGCGTCGGCCGCCCGAGCCGCCGCGGCCAGCTCCAGGGCCATCGTGACGGTGAACGCGTTGCGGCTGCCCGGGCGGTCGAGCGTGATGGTGGCGACGCCGGCGTCGACCTCGTACCGCAGCTGGGTCGGGGCGCTCACCGGGTCAGCGCGCCGTCGAGCACGAGCCCGGCGACGGCGTCGAGGTGCTCGGCCTCGTCGCCCAGCAGCAGCCGGTCGACCTTGGCCCGGCGCCAGTACAGGTGCGCGTCGTGCTCCCAGGTGAAGCCGATGCCGCCGTGCACCTGGATGCACGTCCCGGCGGCCCGCTCCAGCGTCTCGGCGGCGAACGCCGAGGCCGCCGAGGCCGCCAGCGGCAGATCCTGCGGCGCGCGGTCGGCCGCCCACGCCGCCCACCACACCAGCGAGCGCAGCTGCTCGACGCCCACCCAGGAGTCGACCAGCGCGTGCTTGACCGCCTGGTAGGAGCCGATGGCCCGGCCGAACGCCTGGCGCTCCCGGGCGTACCCGATGCCCATCTCCACCGCGCGGGCCGCCGCGCCGAGGTCCTCGGCGGCCAGCACCACGCCGGCCACCTGGCGGGCCCGGGTCCACAGCGGTCCGGCGTCGGCGGCCAGCACCCGCCGCGAGGTCAGCCGCACCGACGCCAGCCCGCGGGTGGCGTCCATCGGCGTGCCCGCGGTCGCCTCGCCCTCCCCCACCACGAGCGCGTCGCCGTCGAGGGCGAGGAGCAGGTCGGCGTCGGCGGCGTCGATGGACGGCGCGGAGCCCCCGGGCGGCCCGTCGAGCACCGCGAACGCCCGCGAGCCGTCGGCCAGGGCGGCCAGCAGGTCCGGCTGGCCGGCGAGCAGCACCGCGGCACGCCCCGCCGTCACCAGCGACGGCCCGGCGAGCACCGCCCCGGCCTGCTCGGCGACGACGGCCAGGTCGACCTCGCCGGCGCCCGCGCCGCCGCACTCCTCGGGCACGGTGATGCCCAGGAAGCCGACGTCGGCCAGGGCCGTGCGGCCGGGCTGCAGCGGTGCGCCGTCCAGGGCCCGGCGTGCGTCGGCGGGCGAGGCCTGGCCGGTGAAGAACTCGCGGGCGCCGGCGGCGGCGTCGCGCTGGTCGGTGTCCAGGTCGAAGTTCACGCCATCGCCCCCGTCTGGCGGGTGGCCGCGGCCTCGCTGAACGGCCGGTGCTTGTCCTCCCGCGGCTCCGGCGGCAGGCCGAGCACCCGCTCCCCCACGATGTTGCGCAGCACCTCGTCGGTGCCGCCGGCGATCGCCAGCCCGGGCAGGCCGGCCATGGTGCGCTGCCAGCGGTCGCCATCGGGGGTGCCCATGTACAGCGCGTCGTCGCCGAGCAGCCGCACCCCGAGGTCGGCGATCAGCTTGGCCGAGGCGGTGCCGGCGAGCTTGCCGGCGCTGGCCTCCGGCCCGGGCAGGCCGCCCTGGCTGATCGCGGTGTAGCGCCGGTAGCCGGTGTACCGGTTGGCCAGCGCGGCGACCACGGCCCGGCCGAGCGCCTGGCGGGCCAGCACCTGCCGGTCGTGGCCGAGCGCCGGCATCCGCTCGGCGGCCAGCTGCGCCAGCGACTCGACCGAGGACCCGAGGTCGGTGCCGCCCCCGCCGACGGCGACCCGCTCGTTGAGCAGCGTGGTGAGCGCGACCCGCCAGCCCTCGCCGGGCTCGCCGAGCCGCTCGGAGTCGGGGATGTGCACGTCGGTGAAGAAGACCTCGTTGAAACCCGACTGCCCGCCCATCTGCTTCAGCGGGCGGACCTCGACGCCGGGAGCGTGCATGTCCACGACGAACATCGTCAGGCCGGCGTGCTTGGGCCTGGCCGGGTCGGTGCGGGTGAGCAGGATGCCGAAGTCGGCGACGTGGGCGAGCGTCGTCCAGACCTTCTGGCCGTTGACCACCCAGCCGTCGCCCTCGCGCACGGCGGTGGTGCGCAGCGCCGCGAGGTCCGAACCCGAGGCCGGCTCGCTGAACAGCTGGCACCACACGTCCTCGGCGCGCAGCAGCCGCGGCAGGTACCGGTCGCGCTGCTGCTGGCTGCCGTGCGCGATGACCGTGGGGGCGCACATGCCCAGGCCGATGTGGTTGATCAGGGCCGGCACCCGGGCGCGGGCGAGCTCCTGGTGGACGATCGACTGCTGGGCCAGCGTGCCGCCCCGGCCACCGTGCGCGGTGTCCCAGGCGACGCCGACCAGGCCGGCCTCGGCGAGCACCCGCTGGGTGCGGCGCAGCGCGAGCTCCTCGGTGCGCGAACCGGCGGTGCCCTCCTCGCCGGAGTCCATGTGCACGAGCTCGGCCGCGTGCTCCTCCAGCAGCGAGCGGACCTCGGCGCGGTAGGCCGCTTCCTCGGGTGTGTCCTCGAAGTCCATGGGCCGGCTCCTCCTCGTCGGGTGCTGCGCCTGCATCCTCCGGCCGGGTCACGCAGGCGGTCAACCCTGACTGTCCGGGCGCCCCGGCTCTAGGCTCGGGGGGTGACCGACGAGCTCACCGCGCCGCGGACCCGGAGCGAGCGGACGGCCGACAGTCGCACGCTGATCCTCGACGCGGCCGTGGCGTGCCTGGTCGAGGACGGGTACGCCGGCGCCTCGACGCTGGCGATCCAGGCACGGGCCGGGGTGTCGCGCGGGCGGCTGCTGCACCACTTCCCCTCCCGGGCCGAGCTGCTGGTGGCCGCCGCCCAGCACCTGGCCACGACGCAGCTGCAGGCCACCGAGGAGCGCGCGGCGGAGCTGGCCGCGCAGGTCTCCGACGAGGCCGAGCGCATCGACCGCTGTGTGGAGCTGCTGTGGCTGACCTTCCAGGAGCCACCGTTCTGGGCGGCGATGGAGCTGTGGACCGCGGCCCGCACCGACCCCGCACTGCGCGCCGCGCTGCACGGTGCCGAGCGTCAGCTGCGGGCGGCGATCCGGGCGGTGAGCGACCGCATCTGGGGCCCGGCCGTCGTCGCCTCGCCCCGCTACAGCCAGCTGTGCGAGCTGCTGTTCACCAGCATGCGCGGGGCGGCGGTCGTCTACGCCTTCGAGGAGCGCGACCCGGCGACCGACCCGCACGTGCCGCTGTGGCAGTCGCTGGCCCGCCAGCTCCTGCCGACCGGCCCCGACGCGGCGTAGCGGGCACCGCGCCGCCGGCCCGGCTGGCTGCCCGCACCACCACCCGCCTCCACCGGCTGCGCTCGATGTGACCTCCGAGTCACGAGCTGACACTTGCCTGGGCATGACTCTCGGCCTACGGTTGACATGCCCAGGCAAGTGAGACCGACGTACCTCGGAGTCCTCATGATCAAGATCAGTGTGTTCCTCACCCGGCGAGCCGACTTCACCCACGACGACTTCGTGACGTACTGGACCGAGAAGCACACCGCCCTGCTGGCCGACATCCCCAGCGGCGCGCTCCCCGTCCACCGCTACGTCCAGCTCCTGCCGACCGACGACGAGATCCCGGGCATCGGCACGGCGACCTACGACGCGGTGGCCGAGCTGTG